>CALZQV010000020.1 GCA_945828295.1 uncultured Prevotellaceae bacterium
ATGCAATTGCAGTGGACTTCTCTTCTGCAGTATACATATTTTGGCGATTCTGATGAAATCCAGTAAAATATGTGGTAAAATCAGCGAACTGCCTTACTATTTTCTTGTCCTCTTCATTCTCGAGAAAGTCAATCAAGTCCTCGCGAATGAGTTCTTTCTTGTCTATACGTTTATAGTCAGGGCTGTCATTAGTTAATCGCTTAGCTATAATACCACGCAGATTGTCCTTGACTTCAGTAAAAGCAGCTTCTTGATTTGCATCACGCTTTGACATTCCATACAGCTCTTGGTATTCTTCAAGCGAATCAAGATGGCCTTCACTTTCCAATGGTATTTTAAAGTCCCACAAGCGCTTCTTTATGTACTGTTTGTGGTACTCATCAATGAAGTTTTTTACTACCTTATAATCATCTGCACGTTGTTCGTCGCGTTGAAGGATACCTTCTCTCTCGATATTCTCTTTAGTCTTACCTATGGGGCGTAACTCAAATCGCAGAGTCTTACTTACAGGATACAAATTTGTAAATTGTTTCATAAGTTTTTTGGGGTTATGGTTTCAGTATTTTCTTTCTTGATAATTAGTGGTTTATTGACCTTTTATGCTTAATTCATCACCCCACTTGCGCAGTTCGGCGATGAAGTCGGGAGTGGGGGATATGTGGTAGTGGAAGACAATGCGTCCCTCAGGCCCTTCGCGGAAAGGCGATTCCTTTTGACTGTGGTGCAGTGGCAGGGTTCGCAGGTAGTGGGCTACAGTCTCCGTACAGCTGATAGTGAAGTCTTGAACAGGATATTCATCGAAGTCGTGCCATACACCAAAGCAGTCACGGAAATAGGAGGTTATATCTATGTCGGGGGTGGGGATAAACGTTTCTGATATTATGGCCAGCTGCTTTGTCCGATCCAACGCAAAGCACTGCATTGGGTTTTGATGCTCGTTTCCTTCTTTATAGGCAAGCATGTACCACCGACCTTTGTCGGCTTTTAAGCAGTAGGGATGCACAATGGCTTTGTAGGGCATGGTATCCGAGAATTTCTGATAAACGATGTGCAGTTTGTGCCTGTCCCGCATGGCCTGACCTATCTGTTGCAGATAGTGTGCTCCAGTCTTTATCTTTTCAGGCTGGATAAGGTCTCCTAAGTCTTGGAATTCTTGTAGGAACGAGTAGTTTTGGATGCTTTTCAGCAACTCGTTGGCAAGGGTATTGAGGGCGAGGGACTCGGGATTGGTGATTCGGTAGTGCTTTCTGTCCGGTGCATTGATTTCTAATCCCCAAAAGTTTCTTATGTTACGCCTATGCGTGGTCATCCTGTCACGCGATAGTCCGCCCAAGTGACCAGGTGTCTCATTCCATCTATTTTTCAATTCTTCTAACGTAAGGCCTGGTTCTGGTGCATACTGTAGTTGTTCGATAAGCCATACGTCAAATTTTAGTTGTGCAAGAGAGAGGGCGTTATTCATGGTATTACGGGCTAAATAAGTTAATTATGGTCGCTAAATTAATAAAAAAACGTTCATATCATAAGTTTTTTTCTGTAAAAATGGCTATGGATGTAGTGTGTTGCCCTACAACTGCGTGATATCTTAAGTCCACATGTCACGTGAAGTTTGAACGCAGTGGGAAATTTTCAGTGTCTCCCCTGCGGAGGTAATTGTCCGATTGAGTTCGGTTGCCTGAACCAAGCGAAGCGACTTCAAGAACCTTGGGGCGGAGGTTAAGTTAACTTGTGGCTGAAGGTTAAGTTAACTTAGAGGCGGAGGTTAAGTTAACCTTTGCCAAAACGCGCACGTACCCGCACGCGAAACATATATAAATGGTAGGGCGAAGGAATGGGTTACGCGAAGGGCCCTACGCGTTGCCGGGGACGAAAGTTCTTGAAAAATGACATATACTGACAAATAGTGACCAATAGTGACAAGAAGTGACAAGGAGTGACATTGGTATTTCGGACCGCCGTAACTTTGCATCATCTTTCAAAGAAAGAAGCGAGAACGGGCTGCGCCTCGGCATAGAATTGCGCGCATTCTCTGCACTCGACTTGCACCGTCCTTGCATTGTCTTTCAGAGAGAGAGACATCGTCTGAGGCCAAAGACAAATAACGAACCTATTAAACCATTAACTAATTAAACAAAACAAAAAACTATGGCAATAAATTATAGTTTGGGACTGCGCAGTAGCATCCCCTACGACAAGAACAGTGAGAAGAAGGTATACGCATATGCTCAGATGCGTGAGTTGATAACCTTGCCGAAGTTGGCAAAGCACATCTGCCTCCACGGCTCGCCCTACGGTCGCGACGTCATCATCGGCGTGATGACCGCCGTGGTGGATTGCGTTCGGGAGAACCTGCTCGAGGGCAACAAGGTGCAGCTGGGCGAGATGGGCGCCTTCTACCTGGCGTTTAACAGCCAGGGCGTCGACACCGCCGAGGACTTCAATCCCGCCAACAACATCAACCAGGTGAGGGTGCGCTGGGAGCGAGGCAGCGCCTTTGCCGACCTCACCAACGAGGCGGAATTCAACTACGTGACCAGTCGCGACCAGCAGGCCAAGGCCAGGAAGGAGGAGAAGGCAACCCTGAACGCCGAAATGGCCAATGGCGGAACCTCTGGCGACGACGGCAACAACGACAACGACGGCGGCATCACCGGCGGCAGCGGCCAAACCGAGTGAGGAAAATTGAAAATTGAAAATTAACATTGAAAGAAATATGAAAAAAGAAGCAAGAAAAAAGCTGGGACAGTTCCTCCTGCAGGTTCTCTCGGCACTGGTGGCCGCACTGACGGCATCCGGTAGCGTCACCGCCGCAACCCTCTAACCAGACTGCGGCATCCGTTCCCGCAACTCGCTGACAGAGTTTCCCTACCATCCCCTCCCCTTTGAACCACAAAAAGGGAGGGGTTTTTTGTGTACTTCCTACAATATTCATTATATTTGCAACATCAAAACAAGAATAACATGAAGACACTACTTCTGGCCCTTTCCATGGCTACGACTTCGATTACTATGGCGGCCGGCGATTACCTGCCGGCGGTGTATCCACTGCAGCAAGAAACGGCTGGCAAGGCCTGGCTGACCCAAAAAGACAACACCTACACGCTGGGGAACGACATCCTCGAGGTCGCCTTCATTAAGGAGAACGGGGCACTGCGCTTTGCAGGAAGCGAGGCACTGCACCTCATGCCGGGCAGCGAACTGTTTGCCATCACCATAGGGGACGAGGGGACGAACACCAAGACGTGCAGCAGCATGAAGCTGGACACCGTGTATGTGGAGGACCTCGACGTCAGCCCCAATGCCATTCGCGGAGCCGAACACTTCCCCGGCAAGGAACTCGTAGCACACTTCACCTACGGGGCAGACGCCATGCACATCACCTGGCGAGCCATTCTGCGCGATGGCAGCCACTATCTGCGCACAACACTCGACCTGGAAGCCCAGAGAAACATACGTATGCACCACATCACACCCATGACATACGACGTGGATGTGAAAGCGGCCGGCTCGGCACCCCGCATCTGCGGCAACACACGCGGCTCGGTGCTGCTGAGCGACTGCATGTTTGCAGGACTCGAAACCCCAATGGGCATAAACACCTCGACTGCCGAACCCGTGTCGGACGGATATCAGACCATCAAGACATGGACGTGGACATGGACACCCACGTCGTGGCAGGCTGTCGGGGAGGCCGACATTCCCAGCCGCATAGGCGAAGTGGGATATGCCTACCCCGATGTGGTGGTCTACTCCAAAGACATCACCTTGTCGGAACCGGGGCGGCTGAGCGTGGAATTCCAGTACACATCGGGGTCGCACCGCATGAACCTGTGTGGAGTGGATCTCATCGACGACAATGGCAACATCGTGGCCAGCGACTACCACTACGGCTATACCGGCGGACAGAAGGAAAACAACACCTTCACCCTCAATGCGCCCTACAGCGGAGACTTCCACCTGCGCTTCTTCGGCGAGACAAAGACTGAAACCATCACCTCCAACGGCAACATCACCGTCAACCTGGCCAAGGAAACCGACGAGGTGGGAGAAACACAAGACGTAGTGAGCATCAGCGGCACCTGGAGCCGCAACGTTACCATGACTGCCGGCACAAGCTGGCACATTGGAGCCGTGGTGGGACTGGTGAGCCCGGGTCAGGCACGCCGCTCGTTCCTGGCCTACAGCGAACGCGAACGGGCTGTGCCCTGGCGACCCATGCCCGTCTACATCAGTTGGTACGAACTGAACATCGACCGCAACAACGACCCCGAATACACCTCGAACATGAACATCTCGCAATGCGAGGACGTCATGCAACAGTGGAAAACACAGTTCTTCGACAAATACCAGACTGGCGTGGAGGCATTCGTATGGGACGACGGATGGGACCAGTACGGCACATGGACCTTTAACAAGAACTTCCCCAACGGATTCCAGGAGGCCGACCAACTGGCACACAAGATGGGCAGCGGCATTGGCGCATGGCTTGGTCCCGTGGGCGGATACGGACAAAGCGGCAACTACCGACGTCAGTACTGGGCCAACAACGGAGGTATGCAACTCAGCAACCCGCTGTACTACCAAACCTTCTGGGATGCATGCAAATACATGATTGACAACTACGACTTCCGCTTCTTCAAGTTCGACGGCATTAGCGCACAATTCTCAGCCACCGGCCCCGACCCCGGCACCACTGGCGAGGAAAATGCCGAAGCCATCATAGAACTGGAACGACAGGTGCGTCAGCAACTCAAGCCCGACATATTCTTCAACACAACCGTCGGCACCTGGGCAAGCCCCTTTTGGTTCCAATACACCGATGCCGTATGGCGACAGGAAAACGACTACGGCACCATCGGTAACAACAGCATCGACCGCGAAAACTGGATAACCTATCGCGACCGACTCGTATACCAAAACTTTATCCAGAATGCACCACTGTGCCCCATCAACACACTGATGACCCACGGATTCATCCTCTCCTCACACGGCAACGTCAGCAAGGACATGACCTACCAAGCCGTGCTGCGCGAGATGCGGTGCGCCTTTGCCTGCGGTAGCGGCATGGTGGAACTCTACAACGACTATGCCCTCATGAACAGCATCAGCAACGGCAAACTCTGGGCCGACCTGGCTGAGTGCATAAAATGGCAAAGGGAACAAGCCGACGTGCTGCCCGACATCCACTGGGTGGGTGGCAACCCGTGGGACGGACAGAAAGCCAGCATCTACGGATGGGCAGCATGGAACGGAAAGAAGTCGGTCATCACACTGCGCAACGGCTCGAACAGCCGCAAAACCATCGACATAACCCTGCGCGAGGCACTCGACATTCCCGCCTCCGTAACCGGCAGCATCATCCTCACCAAGGCCTTCCGCACGCAAAGCAGAGTGACGGGAATCACCGAAGGCGAGCCCATCGACATCGACCAGACACTCACCCTCGCACTGCCCGCCTCGGCCGTGGCAACATTCAACGGCATCGACTCCGCCACCGCCATTCAAACCATCGAGGCAGACCAAACCAAAGCAAATATGTCGCACAAAGATTACTACGACCTGGACGGACGAAAAATCACGCAACCACGAAAGGGAGTTTACATCCAAGGGCAGGCGAAATACTTAAAAAAATAAAGAAAAGTTTGGCCGTGTCGGGGAAATGCCCTAACTTTGCAGCCGCAAAAGTAGCCCAGATGGCGGAATCGGTAGACGCGCTGGTCTCAAACACCAGTGGGGCAACCCGTGCCGGTTCGACCCCGGCTCTGGGTACTGAAAGCGGAGGGCGAGCAATCGGCTTCCGTTTTTCAGTACTTTGCAAAGAGAAAAGTAACATGTGGACAGATTTGGGCTGATTGCAACCACAATAAAAAATGCTAAAACGACGAACCCGTCACGCATTCCCACCACGCAACATCACTGCGCACAGCCTGATTCGCACCACACAATTATGAATAATAAATTGTGTACTATGAATTATCTTTTTACCTCTGAATCAGTATCGGAAGGTCATCCCGACAAGGTGGCCGACCAAATCTCCGACGCCGTACTCGACAAACTGCTGGCCTTCGACCCCGATTCGAAAGTGGCCTGCGAGACACTGGTCACCACCGGACAAGTGATTATGGCCGGCGAAGTGAAATCGAAAGCCTACGTCGACCTGCAACGCATCGCCCGCGAAGTCATCAACCGCATCGGATACACCAAGAGCGAATATATGTTCGAAGGAAACTCGTGCGGAGTGCTCTCGGCCATCCACGAACAGAGTGAAGACATCAACCGAGGCGTCGACCGACAGGACCGCGAAAACCAAGGTGCCGGCGACCAAGGTATGATGTTCGGCTACGCTACCAACGAAACAGAAAACTACATGCCGCTGTCGCTCGACCTGGCACACCGGCTGCTCCGCGTGCTGGCCGACATTCGTCGCGAAGGGCAGCAGATGACCTACCTCAGACCCGACGCCAAGAGCCAAGTCACCATCGAGTACGACGAGCAGAACCGCCCCGTGCGCATCGACACCATCGTAGTCTCGACCCAGCACGACGAATTTGACACCGACGAGCGTATGCAGCAACGCATCCGCCAAGACGTCATCGACATTCTTATCCCCCGCGTGAAAGCCACCATCCACAACCCCAAGGTGCTGGCTCTGTTCAACGACCAAATCACCTACCACGTGAACCCCACAGGCAAATTCGTCATCGGTGGACCGCACGGCGACACCGGACTGACGGGACGCAAAATCATCGTCGACACCTATGGCGGAAAGGGTGCCCACGGCGGAGGAGCCTTCTCGGGCAAAGACCCATCGAAGGTCGACCGCTCGGCAGCCTATGCAGCCCGACACATTGCCAAAAACATGGTGGCAGCCGGAGTGGCCGATGAAATGCTGGTGCAGATATCATACGCCATCGGAGTGGCCGAACCCGTGAGCATCTTCGTCGACACATACCAGAGAAGCCACGTCTCCCTGAGCGATGCCGAGATAGCAAATAAGATAAAGGAAATCTTCGACCTGCGCCCCTACGCCATAGAACAGCGACTGAAACTGCGCAACCCCATCTACGAGGAGACAGCAGCCTACGGCCACATGGGACGCGAACCGCAGTGGGTGAAGAAAACCTATACCTCGCTCTACCACGAAACCAAAACCATCGACGTGGAACTCTTCACCTGGGAAAAGCTGGACTATGTAGAACGCATTAAGAAGGCATTCGCACTATGAACGACATAAAAGCAGTGGCCATCTACTGTGCGTCGAGCACCAAGATTAAACCCATCTACTACGAAGTGGCAAGCCAACTGGGCCGCGGACTGGCACAACGAGGAGTGACACAGGTGAACGGAGCCGGGAACATGGGACTCATGCAGGCAGCATCGGACGCCGCCCTGGAGGCTGGCGGAAAGGTGATTGGCGTCATCCCAAAGTTCATGATTGAACAAAACTGGCACCACAAGGGACTGACCCAACTCATCGAGACGGCCGACATGGAGAGCCGCAAACAAACCATCAACGACATGACGGACGCCGCCATCGTGCTGCCCGGCGGCTGTGGGACACTGGACGAACTGTTTGAAATCGTCACCCTGAAACAGCTGGGAGTCTACCTGAAGCCCATCGTCATCCTGAATGTCGACGGCTACTACGACTTCCTGCTCAAACATCTGGAACGCTCGATGGAGGAAAACTTCATGCGAAACGAGCACCGCGACATCTGGCGCGTGGCCGCAACTGCCGAACAGGCCATCGACATGGTATTCAACACGCCACTCATCGACGAGAGCGTGCGCCGCTTCGCTAAGATTTAAGAGAAGAAAAGAGTAAAGGGCAATGGGAGAAGAGTTGCTGATAGACTCTGTTGCAACAGGCAAAGACAGCACCATAGCGGTCACGGGGATGGAGTTCCGTCCCGACCTCGTCGACGGATTCTTCCACGACAACACACTGCTGCACCCCGAACTGCCCTATCGCACTTGGGGGCAAGCCGCCGAACCAAGGCCCTACTCCCTGCAGCGCGACGACATCGTGGTGGGCGCACTGCTTATCGCACTGTGCATCCTGATATACTGCTTCAACAAGACAAAACAACAGCTGAAACAGCAAACCAAGGACTTCTTCTTTGCCACACGCGAACACAAAAGCCTGTTCCCCGTGGAAACAAGCATCGAGAACTACACACGGAAGATTACCATCATACTGCTGAGCCTGCTTGGCGGTCTGGCCATCTTTGCCTATGCCCAACACACTTTCGACTTTTTCTTCGTGCAGCTTTCGCCCCACATGATGATGGGACTCTACGTGGTCAGCCTGCTCGCCATGTTCGCCGTAAAGCGAATCATGAGCAGTCTTGTCAACTGGATATTTTTTCCGAAATCTCAACAAAAAACGTGGAATGACGCTTGCGCCTATCTCAACTATGTCGAAGTTTTGCTGTTTTTCCCGCTCTTGATAATCTACATTTTTTTCATCGCTCCGTTTGAAAAAACCGTCACCTTATTTCTTTTTATTCTCCTAAACATTAAATTTTTGCTTACTTTCAAGGCCTATAACATCTTTTTTTCCAAAAGTTATGGCGTATTGCATCTTTTTGCGTACCTTTGCGCCTTGGAAATCATGCCACTACTTGCATTGTGGAAGCTATTGGCTATCATGACCGAAAATTTGATAGTAAAATATTAGGACATTAAATGATGATAAAGAAGATTCTGGTATCGCAGCCCAAACCATCCACTGACAAGTCGCCCTACTTCGATATCGAGAGGAAATACGGCGTAGAAATCGTTTTCCGCCCATTTATCAAAGTTGAAAGTCTCACACCACGCGAATTTCGCGCACAGAAGATAGACATACTTAGCCACACGGCTATCATCTTCACCTCGCGCCACGCTATCGACCACTTTTTTAACCAGTGTAAGGAGATGCGCATCACCATCCCCGAAGACATGAAATACTTCTGCATCACAGAAACTGTGGCTCTCTACATCCAGAAGTACGTGCAGTATCGGAAGCGTAAGGTGTTCTTCGGTTCCACAGGTAAAATCAACGACCTCTTGCCTACCATGGTGAAGCACAAGAACGAGCGCTACTTCGTGCCCATGAGCGACGTCCACGGCGACGAGATTCAAAATCTGCTCGAAAGCAAGAAACTGCAATTCACCCAAGGCGTGATGTATCGCACCGTGAGCAACGACTTCACCCCCGACGAGCCCTTCGACTACGATATGCTCATTTTCTTCAGCCCCAGCGGCATTTCGGCCTTGCTGAAGAATTTCCCCGACTTTAAGCAAGACAAGATTGCCATCGGCACATTTGGTGTTCAAACAGCACAGGCCGCCAAAGACGCAGGACTCACCGTACAGCTCGAAGCGCCCACACCTAAATACGCCAGCATCACTTCGGCACTGGCTGACTACATCAAGGAGAACAACGCATGATCATCCAGTCGCGGCACACCTTCAAGAAAGCCGAGCGACTGTGTAGCAAAAAACGTATAGAAACACTGTTTGCAGGAGGTAGCCGAGCCATTTCGGCCTACCCCCTGCGAGTCGTTTTTAGAGAGCGAGGCGAAACAGATGGCGAACAAGAAGCCGTCAGCATCCTCATCACCGTATCCAAGCGCCACTTCAAGCATGCCGTTGACCGCAACCGCACCAAACGCCTCATACGCGAAGCATACCGCCTCGACAAGCAACTACTGCTCAATGCTCCCGCACTGGAAGGCCGCAAACTCGACCTGGCCTTTATCTGGCTGAGCGACGACCTCTTCGACTATCCCACCATAGAGAACAAAATAAAGATTCTGCTGCAACGCATTGCCGAGACACTATGATTGGTAAACTCTTATCATCGTTGCTCATCGCACCCATACGTTTCTACCAGCGGTTCATTTCACCCCTGTCACCCCCCTCGTGCCGCTTTACACCCACTTGCAGCCAGTATGCCGTCGAGGCTATTCAGAAACATGGCCCCATCCGAGGCCTCTACCTTGCCATCCGTCGCATCCTGCGCTGTCACCCCTGGGGCGGCAGCGGCTACGACCCAGTACCATGAAGGGATGAAGGAATACATCGACTTTCACACACACCATCCCTCGTTGAGAGGCGAACGCGTCATTCAGGACGGAGTGGACACCCGTGGGCGCCATCCGTGGCATCTCTCACAGCCCGTTCCACCACATAAAACAAACATTATGGCCATTGGTGAGAGTGGGCTGGATCGGCTCTGCGATACTCCCTATGACCAGCAACTCCTTGTCTTTCGCGAGGAGGTAGCACTAAGCGAAGAACTGCAACTTCCGCTTTTCCTGCATTGCGTGCGTGCCATCGACGACGTACTGCGCATCCGCCACGAACTCCATGCCCGCCAACCCATCATCTGGCATGGCTACCGCGGTTCTACCCAGCAACTGGAACAACTGCTGCCCCACGAATTCTATTTCAGTTTCGGCCATCACTTCAATGCGAAGGCGCTGCAAGCATGCCCCCTCGACCGGCTGCTCCTTGAAACCGACGACGATTCGCTCCACCCCATTAATGAGCTCTACGAAAACGTAGCTCAGCAACGGCACATCACACTGGATTCACTCGTTCGGCAAATGCATACTAACTTCCACACACTCTTCCCGTTTTCCCGAGAAACGTGGTTGGGCTAAAAAATGAGGAAGGGGACAAACCTTCACAGGCTTGCCCCCTTCTTTGCTTCCGGATGTTTGGATTTGGATTTAGATTATATTCACATTCTTAAAATTAACTACGGAAGCCTCATTCCTTAGGGTTTTTCAAAAGTTGACACTTAACCGCAACGAGTGTCCGACCTTATCTATTTCATCTTGGGCGCATCCTTGCATGGCATCAAGGCCATAGGCAACGGAATAGCGGTCGCATATCTGCAGACCAAAAGTGAAGTCAATGGCACAGTGATTGCTTTTTTCCACGCCATAAGTCATCGAATAGTCGTTCTGACAGTAACCGTTATGCCAGCAACTGCCATATCCTAAAGCAAAGGACACGAAACCCTTTAATTTCTTATTAGCAAAGGCTGGCGTGAATCCCCTGACACCTGTAGTCAAGGCTATTTCATTCGTGTTATCAGCATTTCCACCATCACTATAGTTCCAGTTTTCTTCACTCCAATCGCGGGTGTATTTAAAGGCAAGAATATCCCAGGCGAAATAGCGACCGAAATTGTGTTGCCATCGCACACCCAACTTAAACTGCTGGCCTATGCCCAGATCGATGGCAAAACTGTTCTTTTTCGGTTTCTTTGCCGTGTCCAGTCCATAGATGTCGAAGCCTTCGTATACGTTTGTTTTCTGAGCAAAACCAGGCACGCAGAGAAAGGCAATAAATAAAATAGCAACCAAACGTCTCATTTCTTCTCTCCTTTAAAGATATTGAAACTGGTTCCGCGATGACCACGGAAGACGGGGTCGGTCCATACATCGTCGCTCATCGAGCGGAAGTTCTTGTATGTGGCAGGACGACCAGTGACGGTGATACTGGTTACCTTGTTGATGAGGAGACCGAACGGACCCTTCTTGTGCGAGAGCACGAACTGCGGCTCCAGCAGCAAGTCGGCATTGCCGTTCTTTTCCAGCGCCTCCTGAATGGCAGCCTGCTTGACATTGCCTACACCGCCGGAGCGAATCTCCTTGGAGGGGGCCATGGTGTAGGTTATGCGCTTTGGGGAAACCTCAAGGTCGGCCACCGTGGCGTTATACATCGAATAGGGTACACTCTCGGTACGTGCTGTCTTCGTTGTTGTGGTGCAGGAAGCAGCCATCAGTGCTGCCACTGCAATGAGCATATATTTCTTCATATTTCTGTTCTCCTTTTTTAACTACAATTTACTTCTTTAAGGGGCATGCTTCGGGATGCATGGGGACACCCTTGTAGATGTTGAGGTTTGTGCCACGATGTCCGCGGAAGACAGGGTCGGTCCATACCTTATCGTCCAGGGAACGGAAGTTCTTGTACTTGGCCGGACGACCAGTGACGGTGATGCTGGTTATCTTTGTACCGAACATACCCTTCCGCTTCGAGATGACGAACTGGGGCTCAACCAGCAGGTCGGCGTTTCCGTTCTGTACCAGCACCTCCTGAATGGCAGCCTTCTTTACATTGTCATCACCTGCGCGGCGGATGCTCTTGGAGGGCGTCATGGTGTAACTTACGCGATCGCCCACTTCCAGGTCGGCCACGTTGGCATTGTACATGGCGTAGGGAATGCTCTCCGTACGGGCAGTCTTACTAATGGATGTGCAGGAGGCAAAAGCCACCACTGCACCTACGAGTAAAAGATACTTTTTCATTGCTTTTGTTTTTTGGTGAATAATAAAAATAAAGTTGTATGATGTTAACTTATGCAAAGTTAATCCTTCTGCAAGCCAAAACGCCGCATCCATACGTTTCACTTTGTTACACACGCGTTGCAAAACGTAACACATTCCATCAGTCGAGCGAATCCCTGAGGAGTTGCCGCAGGGCAGGAGGAAGTCCGCCGGTCTGCACACGGCCGCCTACGATAGGTAACACGATGGTTGCCGGCTGAATGGCAAGCGCAGACTCCGGCGCCAAGTAGACATTATGGATGAAATCGTAATCTAACGCATCGGAAATAAGAATCAGGCGCTCGATGTCGATGCTCTTGCTCTCAAAAATGCGGTAGAGGCTGGTGCGCGCCACATGAATCCGACGGGCAAACTCGGCATAGCTCATGTTCGAATCATCCAGGCGTTGCTGGATAATCTTACCTATGTATATCTTATTGTAACTATGCATCTCGTGTATGGATATAATTAAGGCGTGAGTATATTACTTATTAGCATCTTGAGGCCTTCGACCGCCCTGACTCTGTAATAAGTAAACTCACGCCATACGCATATATCACCCCCCGAACACGGGGTAGTTATATACACTGCGTGAGCGTTACTGCTTACCATCCAGAGTCATGAAGTTGTCGAAGTTTCAAGAAGGATAATAGCGTAATCGCTCGTTCTACGAAAATGTGCTAATGTGTATCCCACACTTGGGCATCAGCATTAGCGCAAAGTTACGAAATAAATTTCTTATACGGCCTCATTTGAACTAGAAGTTGCAATATATTTGGCATTTAAGTCGTTTTACATTATCTTTGCACATGAGAATTCAAATCATGAAAGACATCACTATGACAACGAGACGGACATTCATTTTGCTCCTATACCTATTACTATATACGTGCGCGAAAGGTGAAAACGCCGGCGGCATGCAACAAGGCGCAAACGACGTACTACCCGACGACACGGCTACCTGGACGGGACGAATGCAGCGCCGGCTTGACTCGCTGGTGAATCTGCCCTTATTCAAAACCACCCAGTTGGGTCTCTACGTGCGCGACCTCACCGACCGGCGCGACCTGTTCTGCATCAACGCTCAACATCGCATGCGCCCGGCCAGCAACCAGAAAATAGTAACAGCCATTGCTGCCCTGCATTACTTCAATGCCGACTATCTCCTTCGCACCCGAATGTTGCTGACAGGCGAAGTGCGCGACAGCGTGCTCTGGGGCGACCTGTGCTTCATTGGAGGCATGGACCCTCTGTTCAGCCAAGGCGAAGTGCTGCAGATGGCTCGTGCACTGAAGGAAAACGGGGTCGACAGCATTGCCGGTATCGTGCGCATCGACCTTACGATGAAAGACCAAAACCCTTGGGGGTGGGGTTGGTGTTGGGACGACGATATGACGCCACTGAGCCCCTTGTTGGTGGACAAAAAAGACCGCTTCGCCAATGAACTCATATCAAGTCTGCGGTATGCGGCAGTGAAGGGCATCGACATCGACCGCATCGTGCAGGCACCCTGCCCCAGCGAGGCGCGCCTGATTTATGAGATTGGTCACTCCGTCGACCAAGTGCTGCCTCGCATGATGAAGAAAAGCGACAACTATTATGCCGAAAGCTTGTTTTACCAGCTGGCAGCTCTCAGCGGCAAGAAAGCAGCTGGGCAAAAGGAAGCCCGTGGCTACATCGATGCACTCATACGCAAAGTGGGGCTCACACCGGCCCACTACGAGATAGCCGACGGCAGCGGCGTTTCGCTCTACAATTACCTGACACCCGAGTTGCTTATCCGACTGCTTGAGTATGCCTGGCGCGAAGACCACATTCGCCAGAGGCTCTATCCCAGCCTGCCCATTGCCGGTGTGGATGGCACACTTGAAAAACGAATGCAAAAGACTCCAGCCCAAGGTAACATACATGCCAAAACGGGCACCGTAAGCGGAGTAAGCAGCCTCAGCGGCTATGCTACTTCGCCCGAGGGACACGTAATTGCCTTCAGCATTATCAACATGGGCATACCCCGAGCCCAAGTGGGCCGCGACTGGCAAGACAAAGTCTGCATTGCCCTCTGCACACCATAATCCCACACTCACATACTAATATTCAGCTCATAAAACATATCACCATGAAGTACAAACTCATCGTCCTTGATGTCGACGGAACACTGTTAAACAGCAACCGCGAAATAACAAAGCGCACCATACAGACCCTGCGCAGAGTACAACAAATGGGTATCCGCATCGCTCTGGCTTCCGGCCGCCCCACCTATGGTATACTCCCCCTGGCAAAAGCCATCGACTTGGGTGTCTATGACGGCTACATCATCTCATACAACGGCGCACAGGTGATGGAAGCCAAGTCTGGGCAGATTCTCTTTGAACGTCGCATCGACCCCCAAATGGTGCCCTATCTCGAGAAAAAAGCCGCGAAGATGGGTCTCATCATGGCCTACTATGATGGCAACGAAGTGGTATCAACAGACATCAGCAACCCACACATTATGGACGAGGCCAAAATGAATGGCATGACGCTACGTCAGGACGACGTGCTATCGCTCACGATGGTCGATTGGCCAGCCGAAATCATGTTGGTCAGCGACGACGAACAGGCACTCACCAGCCTTGAGAGCCATATGCAACGTCACCTCAACGGTGTCATGGACACCATCCATTCCAATCCCTACTACCTGGAAATCGTGGGCTACCAAGTGGGCAAGAGTTATGCCATGAGCGCTCTCGTGCAAAAGATGGGCATCGACATGAGCGAGGTACTTGCCATTGGCGACGGCGAGGCCGACATCAACATGATTCAAATGGCTGGCACGGGTGTGGCAATGGCCAACGCCACCGAAGGCGTGCGACGCTGTGCCGACTTCACCACACTCTCCTGCGACGAGGATGGTGCAGCACTGGCCATAGAGAAAGCCATCATGCAAGAAGTACGCGTTGCCAACATTCCCATTGATGCCCTGAATGCCCAAAGCGGAACGACACTGATGGGCAATCTGGGTATACAGTACACTTTTGCGAGCGCCAATCGAGTGGAAGCCACCATGCCCGTCGACCATCGCACTCGTCAGCCCTTTGGCATATTGCATGGCGGAGCCACGCTGGCTTTAGCCGAGACTGTTGCCGGATTGGGCTCCATGATTGCCTGCCAACCCGACGAAGCCGTTGTGGGAATGCAGGTTAGCGGCAACCACATTAGCAGTGCTCATGAAGGCGACACCGTCCGTGCCGTTTGCACCCCCGTCCATCTTGGACGCTCAAGTCACGTATGGAATGTAGACGTCTTCACCAGCACCGACAAACTCGTATCCAGCATCCGCGTTATCAATGCTGTCATGAAGAAACGCGGATAATTACCCCTTTTAACCTCGTAAGACACTATGCATCACAAGAACTCGAAACTCTTTATTATCGCCATACTGCTGATGCTCCCAACGGGCAACGCCATAGCCCAAGGACTGAAGGACGCACTGAAGGACTATTTTATGGTGGGCGTAGCCGTGAACCAGCGCAATGTGCAGGTTCCGGAACAAATGGCCCTCATACAGCGTGAATTCAACAGCATCACGGCCGAGAACGACATGAAGCCCGCCAGGACACAATATGGCGAGGACAAGTTCAGCTGGGAAAATGCCGACCGCATTGCCAATTTCTGTCGCGCCAATGGTATTAAGCTCCGTGGCCACTGCCTCGTCTGGCACAACCAAATCGGAGACTGGATATATGTTGACCAGAATGGAGGCGAGGTTTCGAAAGAAGAGTTGCTTCGGCGCATCCGAAACCATGTATCGGCAATCGTCAGTCGATACAAGGATATCGTGTATTGTTGGGATGTGGTGAACGAAGCCATCACCGATGACTGGCGAGCAGAAAACCCCTACCGACAGTCGCGCCTCTACAAGATAGCCGGCGACGACTTCATACGCGAAGCCTTCCGTGCCGCTCGCGAGGCCGACCCCAACGCATTACTCTATTATAACGACTATAACGAATGCGACCCCGTGAAGAGTAAGCGCATCTACAACGTCGTCAAACAGCTGAAGGCCGAAGGGGTCCCCATCGATGGCATAGGCATGCAGGGCCACTACAATATCTACGGCCCTTCGGAACAAGAGATTGACAAAGCCATAAGCATGTATAAGACTATTGTCAACCACATCCAAATGACGGAACTCGATGTCCGCATCAATACTGAGATGGGAGGCCAACTTCAGTTCAACAAAGACGAAATCACGGTGAGCGAGCATATCAAGACACTGCAACAGCGTCAGTACGCACGTATTTTCCGCGCCCTGCGCAAGCATGCCGACGTTATCGACTGTGTAACATTCTGGAATCTCAGCGACCGCGATTCGTGGCTCGGCATCAATAACTACCCCCTGCCCTTCGACAAAGACTACAAGGCCAAGAAGGTGTACGACGTCATTCGCGACAAGATTAACCCAGAGAAAATCACCATCGCACCCGAAAACGATAAGTGAGAATCGCCCTGGAATCAGGATACTTCCCTACCCTGACAACAGGTGTAGGAGAAACTGATTTCTTGGAAAATTACTTGACATTACGCCCACTTATTCGTACCTTTGCAGCCAATATCATAGCTAAATATCATTTATGTCCAATAATACTGCCGTTGGATTCAAAATCAAAGGCATCAGAGAATCCAAGAATATCTCCGTTGAAGAACTTGCTGAACGTAGTGGCCTTTCGGTAGACCAAATCAACTCCATCGAGAATGACCAATACCAGCCCTCGCTGGGACCGCTGATTAAGGTGGCCCGTACTTTGGGGGTGCGCCTGGGCACGTTCCTCGACGACAACGACAGCTTAGGCCCTGTGGTCCATCGTGGTCAGGAGCACAATCAGGACAGCACCATCAGTTTCTCGAACGATGCCCTCGATTCTCGCAAGTACATGGAATACCATCCCCTGGCCAAACAAAAGACCGGGCGCCACATGGAGCCTTTCATCATCGACGTGCAGCCGAGCGAGGAAAAAGAATTCAAGTTATCAGCTCACGAAGGTGAAGAATTCATCTACGTGCTGGAGGGCGAGATAAACATTGCTTACGGCAAAGAGACGTATGAACTGAAGGCAGGCGACAGTATCTTCTACGACAGCATTGTAAAGCACCACGTACATGGTACGCCCGGCAAGGCTGCCAAGGTTCTGGCCGTCATCTATATCCCATTCTAAAGTCCCTCACCTATGGCAGAACACAATGGCACACCGGCACGGAAATATCCGGCAGAAACCGGCAGCGAGGGTTATCAACTCTTTGAACGTACCTTAGGCGACTGGCTCGAGCATTGGGCCACCACAACCCCTGACAAGGAATACATCGTATACAGCGACCGCAACCTGCGCTTCACGTGGAGCCAGTTCAATGAGCGTGTCGACAACCTGGCCAAAGGCCTCATCTCCATCGGCGTAAGAAAAGGCTCAAACGTGGGCATATGGGCCACCAACGTTCCCGACTGGCTCACCTTCCTCTATGCCACCGCAAAGATTGGTGCCGTACTTGTCACCGTGAACACCAACTACAAACAGTCGGAACTGGAATATCTGTGCAAGGACTCCGACATGCACACACTGTGCATAACCGACGGCACGTGGGAGTGCGACTACGTAGAGATGACCTACAAGATGCTGCCCGAACTGAGAACCTGCGAGCGCGGACATCTGCACAGCGACCGTTTCCCATGCATGAAAAACGTCATCTTCATCGGCATGGAGAAGTATCGTGGCATGTACAATACGGCCGAACTGCTGCTCTTAGGCCAAAACATTGAAGACCAGGTGCTCGACGACATGAAGCGCAACGTCAGTTGTCACGACGTGTGCAACATGCAATACACCAGCGGCACGACAGGATTCCCCAAGGGTGTCATGCTCACCCATTTCAATATCTCAAACGACGGATATTTCACTGGCGAGAATATGGGATTCACGCAGAACGATAAACTATGCGTCTGCGTGCCCCTGTTCCATTGCTTTGGCGTGGTGTTGGCCACCATGAACTGTCTGACACACGGCTGCACAGAAGTAATGGTGGAGAAGTTCGACCCACTGGTCGTGCTGGCCAGCATCCACAAGGAACGATGCACTGCCCTCTATGGCGTTCCCACAATGTTCATCGCCGAACTCAACCATCCTATGTTCGACATGTTCGACCTCACCTGCTTGCGCACGGGCATCATGGCCGGTTCACTCTGTCCCGTGGAACTGATGAAGCAGGTCAGCGACAAGATGTATATGACCATCACCAGCGTCTACGGCCTCACGGAGTCGTCACCCGGAATGACTCAGAGCTGCCTCAACGACACATTTGAACAGCGATGCACCACCGTTGGCCGCGATTACCCGTTTGTCGAAGTCAAGGTGCTCGACCCGGAAACCAACGAAGAGTGTCCCGTCGGCGTACAGGGCGAGATGTGCTGTCGCGGCTTCAACGTCATGAAGGGTTACTACAAGAACCCACAAGCCACAGCCGAAGTTATCGACGAAAACGGCTTCCTCCATTCGGGAGACCTTGGAGTGAAGGACGAAAATGGCTTTTATCGCATCACCGGCCGCATCAAGGATATGATTATCCGTGGTGGTGAAAACGTATATCCCCGCGAAATCGAAGAGTTCCTCTACCAGATGCCTGGCATACGCGACGTGCAGGTGGCTGCCGTCCCCTCAAAGAAGTATGGCGAAGAAGTGGGTGCCTTCATCATTCTTGAAGAGGGAGTCAAGATGGAACCCGAGGATGTGCGCGACTTCTGCAAGGGTAAGATAGCGCGCTACAAAACTCCGAAGTACGTGTTCTTCATCGACCAATTCCCCCTGACTGGCTCTGGCAAGATACAAAAGTTCAAGCTAAAGGAGATGAGCCTTCAGCTTTGTGAGAAGTTGGGTATCGAGGTAATCTGATTCTAAGCCACCTCGCTCGCGGTTGCAGCTCTCGCCTGCACCACGTTTACAACGTAGTTGCTCAGTTTTCCACACTCGTTAATGAAGTCATCGAAAAGCGTACCTACGGCATAGTCGTACTGCTGTTCGCTGACCGACATAATGTTAACATTGCGCAGTTGCTGTTGCATCTCCTTTATTTCACGGTCGATACGATAGCACTCCGTTTTATCCAATGTACTGCGCCGACCCACGAGTGCCTGTTCCATTTGCCCCAGTGCGGCATCGCACAGGCTCATCATAGCCTGCATCCGTTCCTTAGTTTCGGGACCAAACGTGAGACTCAGTTCCTCCTGGCGGTTAATCGTGCGAGCCATGTTGCGACACGAGTCGCCGATGCTTTCCAGTTCTCCTACAATGCGCAGCATTTCTCTTATCTTCGTTTTCGTATCATCCGAGAGGTGGTCGGCACTCACCTGTTCCAGGTACTGTGCAATCGTTATCTCCGTCTGGTCGGTCAGGTCTTCCTGATTCTCCACCTGAGCAAAGAGGTCGGGGAGATTGGCGGTATCGCTTTCGGAAAGCATATCCTTAATCATTCCGAACATTTTGTGCACGCGGCTGCCAAAGAAGATAATTTCCTTCTGAGCCTGCAGGACGGCAATTTCGGGCGTCTGGACCAAATTAGCCTGGATGTAGCGTAGTTGGAATTCCTCCTGTGGCGACTGCTCCTGCTTTGGCAAGAGCCAGCAGACGACGCGTTCCATCTGAGGAATAAAGCCAATCAGGATAGCTGTGTTGGTGACATTGAAACAAGTATGGAACATGGCCAGCACCACAGGCAGGCGCTCCTGCTGGCCCGAGGCTGTGGGGTCGTATCCCACAAGTCGGCACACCATGTCGACAAAGGGATAGAAAACCACCAGTATCCAAAGCACGCCAAATACATTGAACAGCAGATGAGCCAGTGCCGCACGCCGCGCCTCGGTGCCCGACCCCAACGCGGCCAAGTTGGCCGTAGCCGTCGTACCAATATTCTCACCCATAACCAGGGCAATGCCCAAATAAATCGGCAGCACGCCGGTGGAGCAGAGCAGTATCGTGATGGCCATCACGGCAGCCGACGACTGAACGAGACACGTGATAATAGTACCTATTAATAAGAATATAATTATCGTCCAGTGGCTGTCGGTATCGAAGGAGGCAAAGAAACTCACGACATCCTCGTTATGCTCAAGGTCCAGTTCGCGACCCGTTGTGCTCAGCATGACGAGCGAAAAGAAAAGGAACGCCACACCGAAGAGGAAGTCACCAAAGTAGCGGTGGCGCTTCTTGTAGATGAGCACCATACCAACGAAGAAAGCGGGAAAGACGACGGCCGTGAGGTCTACGTTATAGCCCAGCGACATAATCCATGCCGTCAGTGTCGTGCCGATGTTGGCACCCATGATGACAGATATAGCCTGTCCCAACGTGAGCAGGCCGGCAGAAACGAAGGATACAGTAATAACCGTCGTGGCCGACGATGACTGTACGGCACACGTGACGGCCGTACCCGTCAGCATGCCCATGAAGCGATTCGAAGTCATGCGTCCTAACACGTGGCGCAACTGTGCGCCCACCATCTTCTGCAAAGCTTCGCTCATCATACGCATACCGTATATAAGCAATCCCAGTGCGCCCAGCACCTTCAGTGCCGCCATGAAGTAGTTTTGTGAGTCTTCCATATTCGTTGTTAAAGGATTATCTGCAACAAAATTATGCTATCCACATCGCCTGGCCAAACAAAACCCATTACAATAAGGTTACGTAACAATTAAGTAATAAACGTAACACAATAGCAACGATATTACGAAAATTGTAATCTTATTGTAACATCTTTTTTTTTGTTATTACGCTATATGAATTTATATTTGTAGTGAAAAAACCGTATCATATATGAATATGTCACACAATTGTGTAACTAAAAAGTTGTAATTATGAAAGTTAAGAATTTCCTTCTATCCCTTTTTATGGGTGTAATGGCAATGTGCAATGTCGCTTGTGACAAAGATGTGGCCGAATCGGATGTTCCTCAGGCCGTAAAGACCACTTTCCAACAAATGTTCCCCAACACCACTGCTCAGTGGGAAAAAGAAAAGAACGGGCAGCTGAAGGCCGAGTTCTATTATAACTACCACGAGATGGAAGCATGGTTCCAGAAGGACGGAACGTGGACAATGACTAAGAAAGAACTGAGCGTGAGCGAACTGCCGCAGGCCGTGCTGGATTACGTGAGCACAAACCATTCGGGCCTGGAGATTGACGAAGCCCACTGGGTAGAGACACCTACAGAAAAGTATTATCTCGTTGAACTGGACCGTGAGAACAAGGCCGACATCGTGTTGACCTTCGACGAGAGCGGTAGTTTCATAAAGTAATAAAAACATGGAAAAAACAGAACGGAAACAGTCGGCGAGAATCCAAACCTCGCTGCTGAATCCAGGTGAGAAGGTGGTGCTCGGCGCCATTGTGCGTAAGCTTCCTTCTTGGGTTACCAGTGACCAACTTACCGGCCTTGGTGTAGTGGGAGCGTTGATGATAGCCATCGGCTATGCCCTCACCTATTTGAGACCCGAGTGGCTCTGGCTGGCCAACCTGGGATTCTTTGTGAATTGGTTTGGCGATTCACTCGACGGCACACTGGCTCGCCACCGTAACCAGCAGCGACCCCTCTACGGGTTCTACATCGACCACAACCTGGATTGTGTCTGTACCTTCCTTATGGTGGCCGGAGCTGGCATGTCGGCCTACATGAGCCTATGGTCGTCCTTGCTCATCATTGTGCCCTACCTGATGTTGGACGTCTTTGTGATGATTAATGCCCACCTGAAGAACGAGTTCCGCCTTACCTTTGCCAAATTGGGCCCCACGGAACTGCGCCTCATCATCGTCGTGGCCAACAGCGTGCTCTACTTCTCACCTGCCCTGCAAGAATGGTCATGTCAGGTATCGTTCCTCGGCAAGGACCACACGCTCATGGCGCTTGACGTCGTTGGTATGTCCATCAGCTTCATCCTCACCATTATCTATTTCGTTAGCCTTTGGCAGGATGCACAATACTATGGTCGCATCGACCCGCTGGTGAAGAAAAAGGAAGACTAAACACAGTGAGAGCATCAGTGTCTGACAAACAAAGCACTGATGCTCTCGCTTTTTTACTTAATTGAATATTCCACCGTGTTGACCACACGAACGCGCTTGATGTAGGGTGTGTTCTGGTCGCGGTTTTCGATGCTGAACCCTTTTTAAAGACTCAGGCTGGCCCTGTTGTGATAAGGCCAGCCTGAGTGTTGTGTTTTTTTTAAGTTAAGGCTTTTTATCGGATTGATATTTTTGCGCCCTTACTCTTGGTTACTATCATGTAAATGCCGGATGCAGGTACTGTGGTATGCAAACTGCCGTTACCTCGAGCTATGACTTTGCCACTGATGTCTACAAGTTTGATTTGCTCATTGCCTTCGGTAGTGGCATTGATGGTCTTGCCATCGATGGTGATATCGAGATTTTGTGATGCAGAGCTGGAGGCTATGCCGGTGTCGGTGCCTTCTACGGTGATGGGAAGGGTGTAGAGTATGAGGTTGGGCAACGCTTCGTTTGTCATTGCGCACACAAGGCCTTCCTGGGTCTCGCTGAGGTCAAAATAGCTAATGCCGTTTTCGACTCTGTATTCGTCATCTACGTATAGTTCCTCGCCTTCCAATTCATAGGTTACCTTGTTGATGGTGGGCTTGCCGATGAACCACCTGTAGCTTGTGGCTTTTTCGCCAATGGTTGCTTCGCTTTCTAAGTTGACGGTGTTGCCTTTGGGTTTTATGTCAAGGTCTGCTTGGTTGGCATAGGTGAAGTATGCGCCCATTCTTTTGGCTTCAAGTGGGAGGGTGCTGAACTTGAAGTTGTTGTGGTCGATGAAGAGGGCGGCAAGGCTGGTGTTCTTGCTGATGTCGATGCTGCTTAGCATGTTTTCAGTCAGGGCAACGTTGTTAAGTCCTGTGGCTTTGCTCAGATCAATCTCTGTGAGCTTGTTGCGACCGAGGTCGAGTTGCCATACACTGCTGCCTACGTTGATGCTCTTGAGCTGGTTTCCAAAGAGGTTTAGTATCCCGAGGTTGGGGAACTTGGTGGCATCAAAGGTTTCAAACTTGTTGTTCTTGAGACTGAGCATGAAGATGTCGTTGGCGTGACTGCCGAGATCTATACTCTGGAAGTTGTTGCCTTCGAGGTTGAGCTCCATGAAGTTGGGAGAATCGGGCCACTTTACGCTGTTGATGCCAGCGTTCTTGATTGTGAGCATACTTAGTTCCTTGAGGTTGGTCATGTCTACGTTGCTTAGCTTGAGGTCGCTAAGGCCGAATACACTGAGCTCGCTCTTCTCACCGTATGTATAGACCTTGGCTGTTGCTCCAGCAGTGCTTTGTACTTCAAACTGAGCTACCGAAGTGTCCAAGTTATAGTATTTCATGCCAGAGCCGTCGCCATTCCAGTCGATGCATATAGTGTTGCCTTTGATATTGCTGCGCAGAGTGAGTATGCCCACTTGGCTTTCAAGGGTAGTGAAGCTTGCAATCTGGTTGGTAGGCATGCCCGATACATTGAATTCACTGGTGGTGATAGTCAGGTCAGGGAAATGACTGTTGCTCATTTTGCATATGAGGGTGCTACCTACGAGGCTTGGGGCAAAAACAAACTTGCCGCCTTCTTGAGTATAGTCAGTACCCTCAACGAGAGTTGAGCCCTCTTTGCTCCATACATAAGTGGTCTGACCATCATACATATAATATGAGAGATCTACACCAGGGCCTTGCTTGCTGATTTTGACATCTTGCTGTGGAGCGTAGGTGTACTGAGTGATTCCGTCGCCTTGAGGCAGGGTATTAAAATCAAGAGCATTGCCTTGCAGCTTAAGTGAAGTGATACTGTGCTCTGTTGGCAGCGTGATGCTGCTGAGCTTGTTGTTTGAGGCGTCGAGGGTCGTCATCTCAGTGCTGTAGTTGACATTAAGAGCGGTGAGCTCGTTGCCTGAGATGTTGAGACTCAGTAGTCTGTCTGCGTCTTTGAATGAAATCTCTGTGAGTTTGTTGTTAGAGAGGTCAACGTTGCGCAGACTATAATTATTGTCGGTGAGTTGCACGGATGTCAGACCATTGTTTGGCAGGTAGATGTCGCCAAGTAGTGACTTGTTGTATGAGTAGTTAGCTCCAGCCACATTGAGCGTACCGAAGTTGTTGCCGCTCATTTCAAGTCGTTCGAGCATCTTGTTCCACCCAAGGTCAATGCTTGTGAGTTCTGTACCCTTGAGGGTGAGCCAGCGTAGTGAGCGTGACTTGGTGATGTCTATGTCAGCGAGAGCAATACCGTCGATTTCAAGTGCGGTAAGCAGGTCGTCTTGGTCGATGGTGACGATTATCTTTTTGCCTGCTTGTGCACTGCCTGTGATATTGGCTGTGCTTGGGATTTGGTCTGTAGTGATGTCGTAATTGTGCTTTTCTCCATCGCCAAAGTCTACTGTGACACGCTTGGCAGCCTGTGCGCTTGCTTTAGCGAGACCTATCTTTAATGATATATTGCCAGTGGCCTTTGGAGTCAGGGTCAGGGCCTCAATGTCTTTGCCATATTCTGCTGCGGTCTTGACTATAAACTTGCCTGTTCGTAATGGCATTGAGGTGAGTGTGATGTTGGGGAATGCATCGTTGGCAAAGGCTATGTATACACTATCGGCAGTGGCCTTGAGTAGGGTGACTTTGCCTGTAGCGGCATCAAAACTGTAGTAACTCTCATCGAGTGCCACGATGTTGTTGGCATTGGTCTCGTCGGTCATGAACAGACCACAGATGGTGTTGGTGCCTTCGCGAAGCACCATGTCGGCAAAGTCGAGTACAGTTTTCTCTGCATAAGTCTTCGCTGACTTAAGATTGTGCTGATAGTAGTCGTAGGTTTCCCAATAGACTCCGGGGAGCGGTAGGGTAGAGAAACCGAAGTAGTTGTTGCTCAGGATTACTTCGGAGAGTTGGTCACAACCGCTGAGGTCAATGTTGGTGAGCAGGTTGTTGCCCACGTTGAGATAGCGCAGGTACTTCTTGTTGCGCACGTCTACGTTGGTGAAGTTGTTGCCAGATATGCGTAAGCGTACGAGGTTGGGATTGCCACTGAGGTCGATGCTTTCAAGGTTGATGTCGGTGTTGATAGACCCTGAGTCATGCGAACCGTAGAACTCGGTGAGGTAT
>CALZQV010000021.1 GCA_945828295.1 uncultured Prevotellaceae bacterium
GGCCAAAGGTTAAGTTAACCTTTGGCCTCTGGTTAACTAAACCTTTTCCCGAGGTTACCTATCAGAAGGGCAGGCCGACTGCGAAGTGCAACGCAAAGTCGCGCTTGAAGCGAGGATGTATGATTGGGAAATGGTGGCGCGCGTCCGAGTAAGCAGGGTTAACGGCCTTCATACCTGCATCGAGTCGCAAGATGAAATAGTTGAAGTTGAGTCGTATGCCCAAACCATAGGAAGCTGCCAACTGGCGCCAAAACTTTTCGAAGCGGAACTGGCCGCCCGGTTGCTCAGCGTATTCGCGAATGGTCCAGATGTTACCGGCATCTATGAAGGCTGCGCCATCGATTTTCCAAAACAAATGGGAGCGGTATTCCAGATTCATGTCAAGTTTTATGTCACCCGTCTGGTTGATAAAGTCGATACGACCGTCCTGACCACGGAACGAGCCTGGGCCCAAACCACGCACCGACCAACCGCGCACACTGTTTGCTCCTCCACTAAAGTAACGCTTTTCATAGGGCAGAATCGTGCTGTTGCCATAAGGAAAGGCTACGCCGAGCCCGAAATGTATCGACAAGGAGTTATCAGGCGAGAAGCGGAAACTCTTCGAAAAATCAAAGTCGCCCTTGGCATATTGGGCATAGGCAATATTAAATAGCGTGTACTGGTTGCTGCTGTTCTTTGCCGTATGCATCAGCGAGGTTAGGCCATAGAGCAGGTTGCCCGCAGTCTCTATGTTGAAGCGCAAGCTGTAGGCATTTGTTCCGTAGTTGCCCGTTGCTCCGGAGAGAGGCTGCGAACTGTAGCTGAATGTGTAGCCCCACTTCATGATGAACAAATCCTCATAATTGTAACGCAGAATGGCGTTGCGCGACGATGCGTCGTCGAGATAATCAGCACGGAAGGTCCTTGAAATCCAGGGCATGAACACGTAGTTGAGGTCGACGAGGTCGAGGCGGTGCTGCCGCTGGCGGTTGTGCTGGCTCCAACGATAGCGCCAGGCACCAGCCACCACGCGCCGATGGAACTCGGGGCGGTTTTGGTTATCGAACATCAGGGAAACCTCACTCGTGGCATGACTGCTACGGCGGAAATCCCGACTGATGCCTGGGAACTTGAAGTCGGGGAAAACCAACGACACCTCGGCGCCATACTCCAGATAGTTCTCATTGTCGTAGCCCTCAAGGCCGCTAATGGCTTCAAAGGCACCGCGCAGCTTCACGTTCAGCAGCTCGGAGCCGCGGAACAGATTGCGGTTTTGATATGAGAGCACGACTGCGGCACCAAAGTCGCCCGCCGAGTTTGTACCTTCGAGCTCGAAGTTAAAGGCGTGACGTTTGTTCGTGGTCACAGCAACCAGGGCATCCAGGCGCGTGCTGTCAGTCTTATCGGGCAGCATCGACACGGTGGAGTTCATCACGGAACTCAACGCAGAAAGATTGCTGTAGGTTTCGCGCACGTGCTGTTCATTATATAGTTCCCCAGGGCGAATGGCGTTCTTCACGTGCAAGACATTCCTGCGCAGCACGTTGCCGCTTGTGCTATCGCATTGGAAAAGCACATCGCCGATGCGGTACTGCCGATGGGGCAAACGCGAAGTTCCCTGAGGCGAAAGAGCATTGTCGACCAACAGGGAAAGGGCCACGCGTTGATTGCCGAGCGTCGTGTCGGCCTCAAAGCGCACGTTTTCTTTATTGAAACGATAATAGCCCTGAGTGCGAAGCAAGCTATTGATGCGACTGCGCTCAGCGTCGAGTTCATTCAGGTCGAACGGCATGCCCACACGTAGCCGGGACATTGCCGACGCACTATCCACGATATGGCTCACCATGGTGTCCTCGATATAGTAATCCACCTCGGCAACGTGGTAGCGCGGTCCCGTGTGTATGTCGTAGAGGACATTTAGCTTGAAGTCCTTCTTCTTCTCCACCAAGTCAACTTTTGCCCCGAGGAACCCCATATTCCGCACGGCAGCCTCTATGTTGTCGCGCGTCTTCAGGGCACGTGTCTTATCATAAATGACGGGGGCTTCGCCGATGCGCTGCAGGAAACGGTTAATGCGTTTCGTCGTGTCGCGTCCACTCATCAGATAAGGACCCATGGGCACCTTCACCAGACTGAACCAACGAGAGTTGGGGTGCTGCTGCACGTAACCTTGCATCTGGGTCGTGGAGATGGTCTTATCCGAGGTGCGGATGTTCACGTTGTTCAGCAGATACTCGTCTTCGGGAATGAAGCGCGACACGCTGCAACCCGCCATCACCACGACGAGGAAAAGCAGCATGAACATGCGGGTAAGACCAATACGGCAATTCACGTGGCAAAGATAACAATAATTTTTAACTTTTAATTTTTAATTATTAATTAATTCAGTATCTTTGCCCCGATTATGATAAGCAAGGCACGTATTAAGCAGATTCACGCTCTGGAACGCAAAAAAGCCAGGTTGGAGCAACAACTATTTGTGGCCGAAGGTCCCAAGCTCGTGGGTGAATTGCTAACCTCGATGCGTCCGCACTACGTGGCAGCAACGACGGCCTGGATGGAAGAGAACAGGCAACGGCTGGGAGGTGTTCAAACCGACACCCTGACGGAAGAAGAACTCAGGCGAACCAGCTTGCTGCAGCATCCCCAATCCGTAATCGCCTTGTTTCCCCTACCCCACTACGACAGCAACCTGTCCGAAACGGGAGCCACCGAGCTCACGCTGGCGCTCGACGGAGTGCAAGACCCCGGCAACATGGGCACCATCGTGCGCCTGGCCGACTGGTTTGGCATTCGCCACGTATTCTGTTCGCTGGATTGTGCCGACATCTTCAACCCCAAAGCCACACAGGCCACCATGGGTGCCCTGGCACGCGTCGAGGTCCACTACATCGACCTCGCATCTGAACTTTCCAAAGCATCAGCCCCCGTCTACGGGACATTCCTCGACGGCGACAACATCTATCAGCAGACGCTATCGCCCCACGGCATCATTGTCATGGGCAACGAGGGAAAAGGAATATCACAAGAAATTGAAAGGCTGGTCACCCACAGGCTCTACATTCCGCCCTATCCCGCCGAAAGCCAGACGGTGGAAAGCCTCAACGTGGCCATCGCAACCGCCATCACCTGTGCTGAATTCCGCCGCAGGACTGCTCTTTCCTCAGAAAGTTAAAAGTCACCACGAAGGCAATCACAAGGATTGTAATCAGTGGAAGGTATTTTATTCCTCAATGGGGAAGCCTTCTTCGGTTTCTTCCTTCACTTCAGCCTCGGCGGCGTAAGAGGAGTAGAAGGTGTCGTCGTTTGACATGTCGTCATCATCAACCTTGCTCTCGTCGTCGATGTCCTCGTCCTGAATGAGGTTACCGTCCTCGTCGTACTTCGCGTCGGCGTTGCAGCGCAACTTCGCCACAGGCTCCTTCTTCTTGGCGAAGATGGCCTCCGTCCAGGTGCCTTTGGCCACTTCGAGCACTTCGAATCCCTGTGCCACCTTGCGCTCCAGGGTGCCCCCCTTGGCGTGGATGCGGCTTGTGGGCAGCTGGGTGGTGCTGATGTCGAAGCTCGACTCTATGATATCCTTGATGCTCAGGGGGATGCTGTCCCAGCCGCCGCCAAAGTTGCGGTCGATGAGCTCAAGCAGGGTGGCTGCCGTAATGTATTTCACGTTTTCGTAGCTGAGATCGGTGATGCGCTTGATGAACTTGCGGCGTATGGCCACCATTCCCTTGCGGGCATCGCTGCGGGCAAAGATGGCCCAGTCACCGTTTTCGTATTTCTTGGCCTCGCGCTCGTCCTGTGGGTTGAAGTGCACAACCTCGAAACTCAGGCGAATGATGTTCAGCAGCTTTTCCTCCGACGAAGCGAAACCCTCTTCGGCACGGTCGCTCTCCCACAGGGCAGCCACTTGTGCCTCGTTCAGGTTCCATATATTGTTAGCGTTGATGTCGAGAATGGACTCTAACATCATGTCCATTTCCTGTTTGTCTTTGCTCATCTTCTTACTATTATATTTACACTGTCGCAAATATACAAAATCTTTTTAATATGTATGGTATTTCCATATTATTTATCACATTTATTCGTATCTTTGCCAGCATGAAAACATTCCCTTGTGCTAAAATCAATCTGGGCCTCTACGTAACGGAGCGCCGCCCCGATGGCTACCACAACCTGGAGACCATCTTCTACCCCATTCCGCTTTGCGACGAACTCACCATCGAACCCTCGGCCGTTGACAGTCTCACCGTCACGGGTATACCCGTCGAAGGCTCTGCCGACGACAATCTGGTGTGGCGCGTCGTCGGCCTGTTGCGCAGCGAGGGACTCAGTGTTCCGCCCGTCGGCATCCACCTTGACAAACGGATTCCCATGGGAGCGGGCCTGGGAGGAGGCAGCAGCGACGCGTCCTTCGCCATGCGCATGCTCAACCAGATGTTCGAACTGGGACTCAGCGACGACGACATGGAACGTCGCCTTTCGCACCTGGGGGCCGACTGTCCCTTCTTTGTGCGCTGCCGCCCCGTGTTTGCCACGGGCATTGGCGACCAGTTCCAGCCCATCGGGCTCTCGCTCTCGGGTCTCCACCTGCTGTTGGTGAAGCCGGCCGACCACGTCTCTACCCGCGAAGCCTATTCCCAGAGTCGCCCTGCCCGTCCGCCACACGACCTCACCCAGTCCATCATGCGCCCCATTGGCGAGTGGCAGCAGCTGGTAGCCAACGACTTCGAGGCGAGCGTCTTTCCCCAGCACCCCACCATCGCTGCCATCAAGCGCGACCTTCTGCGCTGTGGGGCCCTCTATGCGGCCATGAGCGGCAGCGGCAGCAGTGTCTTCGGTCTTTTTGCCCAAGCCCCTGATGCCGACCTGCTCCGCCACTTCGCCCCACACTTCACCTTCACGACGATTCTCTAACCTCGCCGCACACCCCATAACGCAAAGAGCCGAGCATCATGCCCGGCTCTATTTTTTGTTGTCCTGTCTTTCCTCCAGTCCCTTGGGGCTTCAGGCCTCAGGCGAGGTGGAAAGCAGGATTTGCTGAACGGAAGCATCGGCGGCCGTGAGCCGCTGGCGGCAGTACTGGATGAGCTGTTGCGCATGGCGCAGGCGCTCAGCCATTTCGTCGATGGGCACCTCGCCGCGCTCCATCTGCTGGGCCAGCGTCTCAAGCTGAGCCATAGCTTTCTCGTAGGTTAGCTGTTCGTTTTCCATATCTATGGTGTTTTTTGTGTTACTACTGACGTTAGGCTACCCTTGGCCAGACGTGTTGTCAGCGTCTGTCCGGGCTGCACTTCGCTGGCATCGCGCACCAGGCGCCCGTCGACGAGCGTCATCGAATAGCCGCGCTGCAACAGCAGTTGGGGGTCGAGACTCTGCAGTCGCTGCTCCATCAGCTGCAGGCGATGCTGCTCGCGCAGATTCCTTTCGCGGTGGGCCGTACGGATGCGGATGAGCAGGGTCTCGATGCGATGCTCCTGACGCTGCCGCACGGACTGGAAGGCCAGGGGCAACACGCTGGAGAGGCGCACCAGTCGCTGTTGTTCGCGTGCCAGGCGCTCTGTCACGCTGCGCGTTATCCTCATTCCCAGTTCGTCGATGCGCGAGGCTGTGGCCGCCAGGTGGTCGATGAGGAAGGCCGCCACTGCTGTGGGAGTCTTCAGATGGGTGTGAGCCACGAAGTCGAGCACCGTCTCGTCGCGCTCGTGCCCGATGCCGGTGATTACGGGCACCGACATTTGTGCCACACAGGCCGCCAGGTGGTAGGAGTCGAAATCACTGAGGTCGCTCGTCGCTCCGCCGCCACGAATGATGACCACCACATCCCACTGTCCGGCCTCGGCCTCAATCTGCTGCAGGGCGGCAATGATGGTCTCCGTCACGCGGTTGCCCTGCATGACGGCAGGGAAGAGTTGTGTGTGGAAGTAGAAGCCAAATTCGTTGTTCTGCAACTGATTGCAGAAATCGCCGTAACCGGCCGCCGTGGCACTGCTGATGACGGCTATGCGCTGAGTGAGCAAAGGCAGCGTGAGGCCCTGGTTGGCATGCAGAATGCCATCGGCCTCCAGTTGTCGCAGGATTTCCTGGCGCCGTCGGGCCATATCGCCCAGCGTGTATGAGGGGTCGATATTCGTTACGGCCAGACTGTATCCGTATTGTTGGTGAAAGGTCACCGCCACCTCGAGCATTACGCTGAGCCCGGCCCGCAGGGTTTCGCCCGTGGCAGCCTGGAAATTGGCAGCCAGCGTCCGATAGGCGTTGGCCCAACAGGTGATGCGGGCCTTGGCCAGTATGGCGCCCGACTGCTCATCCTTCTGCACCATTTCCCCATAGAAGTGCCCGTTGTAGGCCACGCGCCCTTCGCTGAGCTCGCCCTGCACCCAATAGCGGCTGGCAAGGCCCCGTTCAAGGGTCTCTTTGACAAGAGTATTCAGTTGGTATAGCGTCAGAGGCTGTCCCACGTAGTCTGTTTGTTATTTAGCAGATGAACAAAAATTATGTTATGCGGCGCACCTTCACTTCGTTGAGGATTCTCAGGTATTCGCTATAGGTAGCACCAAGTTTTCCCATAGATATTAGATATTATTTGAGCAAAGATACGTATTTATACTTAAAAGACAAAAAAGACGCGAAAGAATCCGCGTCTTTTTTGTCTTTTCGTATCCTTATTATCCGAGGAAGTTAAGCAGGATGCCAGCTGCAACTGCCGAGCCGATAACGCCGGCCACGTTGGGTCCCATGGCGTGCATGAGCAGGAAGTTGCGAGGGTCGGCCTTCTGGCCTTCGCTCTGGCTGACGCGAGCGGCCATGGGCACGGCGCTCACGCCTGCACTGCCAATCAGCGGGTTAATCTTCTTCTTGAGGAACAGGTTCATGAACTTGGCCAGCAACACGCCACCGGCAGTGCCGACGCCAAAGGCGACGATACCCACGCAGAGGATGGAGATGGTGCGGAAGTTGAGAAAGGCCTCGGCCGTGGCCGTTGCGCCCACCGTTGTCCCGAGGAAGATGACCACGATGTTGTTCAGCTCGTTCTGTGCGGCCTTGCTCAGGCGCTCAACCACGCCACTCTCCTTCATCAGGTTGCCCAGCATGAGGCAGCCGATGAGCGTTGCGGCAGAGGGAAGGACAAGGCTGACGATGATGGCCACGATGATGGGGAAGAGAATCTTCTCCTTCTTCGACACGGTGCGCAGCTGCTCCATGTGTATCATGCGCTCGTTCTTTGTGGTGAGGGCACGCATGATGGGGGGCTGGATAACGGGCACGAGGGCCATGTAGCTATAGGCAGCCACGGCGATGGGGCCCAGGAGATGGGGAGCCAGTTTGGAGGTGAGGAAGATGGCCGTCGGGCCGTCGGCACCTCCGATGATGCCGATTGAGGCAGCCTCTTGGGGATTAAAGCCGAAGACATCCATCTGCGTCACGAGGAACGTGGCGAAGATGCCCAGCTGGGCGGCAGCGCCCAGGAGCAAGCTCTTGGGGTTGGCAATCAGGGGACCGAAGTCGGTCATGGCGCCCACGCCCAGGAAGATGAGACAGGGATAGACACCCGACTTCACGCCGATGTAGAGCACGTCGAGCAGTCCGCCCTCGGCCAACACGTGGCGATAGCTGTGGAAGTAGGGACTGTCGGGGTTCAGGAACTCGTCGTTCCACATTGACGTGTGGAACAGACCTGCGCCGGGGATGTTCGACAGGAGCATACCAAAGGCAATCGGGAGCAGCAGCAGGGGCTCGTACTCCTTCTTGATGGCCAGGTAGAGCAGGAAGCATGCGATGAGAATCATGACGGCATTCTTCCACCCCTCGCCCACGAAGAACGAGGTGAAGCCCATCTCGCTCACGAACTTCTCCATGGCTGTGTCGAGACTGAAGCCGCCGTTGGCTGCCATCATGGGCATGGCGATCATCACGAGCAGGGCAAATATGCTTAGGAACTTGATATTTTTCATAATTGTCAATTTTCTGTCATTGTCAATTACCTTATCAGCCTATTTCGACGAGGGCATCGCCCGACTGCACCTGGGCCCCCTGCTGTACGAGGATGGCCTTTACGGTACCGTCGCACTCGGCAGTGATGTTGTTGGCCATCTTCATGGCTTCCATGACGAGCACGGTGTCGCCGACCTTCACCTGGTCGCCTTCCTTCACGTTGATGCTGGTGATGGTTCCGGGCAGGGGAGCCGTAACGGCCGTACCGGCGCCCGTGGCGGCCTTCTTGGCAGGAGCAGCGGCGGGAGCGGCAGCGGGGGCTGCGGCGGGGGCTGCGGGTTTGATGGGCTTTACTTTGGGAGCGGCAGCCACGTGTCCGGGCACTTCCACCTCGTATGCCTTGCCATTGACGGTCACTTCCAGTTTGCCGTCTTCCTTTTCTGCGACGCTTGCGGCATATTCAGCGCCGTTTATCTTAAACTTAAAGTCGTTCATTTTGTTTTCGAGTTACGATTTACGAATTACGAAAATAATTTTCAATTCTCTTTTTCTCTATTTTATCACAGTCTGTCGTTCAGTTCCTCGTGCCAGAGCGAGTGGTCGTTGACGTGGATGGTGAGCACACCGCTCTCCTCGTCGTGGCGGCCGTTCAGGTAGAGGTAGACGGCTGTTGCCACGGCTGCCTCGTCGGCCTGGGCCACCTGGGCTGCGGGCTTAACTTTGGCTGCCACGGGTGTGGCGGCTTTCACCGTCTTTTTGCTTGATACGACAAGGCTGAACACCTGCAGGACCAGTACCAGCAGAACGAGGATGAGGAACACCACACCCACGCTGACGCCGGCCATTGTCCAGGCCTGTCCCCAGTCGGTTACTAACAGTATCATATTTCTTTCGAGTTATGAGTTACGGAATTACAAAGGAATGTTGCCGTGCTTCTTGGCGGGGTTGTGGAGCTTCTTGTTCTCCAGCGTCGCGAGGGCACGGATGATGCGGAAGCGGGTGTTGCGCGGCTCGATGACGTCGTCGATGTAGCCGTAGCGGGCTGCATTGTAGGGGTTGGCGAAGAGCTTGTTGTACTCGTCCTCCTTCTCCTTGATGAATGCCTTTGCCTCATCGGCCTTGCCTTCTTCCTTCAGTGCCTTGGCCTCCTTGGCGTAGAGCACGCTGGCGGCACCGGCAGCACCCATGACGGCGATTTCGGCCGAGGGCCAAGCGTAGTTCATGTCGCCGCGCAGCTGCTTACAGCTCATCACGATGTGCGAGCCGCCGTACGACTTGCGCAGGGTTACGGTAACCTTGGGCACTGTGGCCTCGCCGTAGGCGTAGAGCAGTTTGGCGCCGTGCAGGATGACGGCGTTGTACTCCTGCTGCGTGCCGGGCAGGAATCCAGGCACGTCGACGAGCGTCACGATGGGAATGTTGAAGGCGTCGCAGAAGCGCACGAAGCGGGCACCCTTGCGGCTACTGTTGCTGTCGAGCACGCCGGCCATCACCTGAGGCTGGTTGGCCACGATGCCCACGCTCTCACCGTTGAAGCGGGCGAAGCCCACGATGAGGTTCTTGGCAAAGTTGGGCTGCACCTCGAAGAACTCGCCATTGTCCACGATGCCGGCGATGACCTGATACATGTTGTAGGCCTCGTTGGGGTTCTCGGGAATGATTTCGTTGAGGAAGTCCTCCTTGCGGTCTACGGGGTCGATGCATTCCACGCGGGGAGTCTTCTCGAGGTTATTCTGGGGAATGTAGCTAATGAGTTGCTTGATCATGGCCATGGCCTCCTCCTCGGTCTTTGCCGTGAAGTGGCATACGCCCGACTTGGTGCCGTGTACGCTGGCACCGCCCAGCTGCTCCTGCGTCACGTCCTCGCCCAGCACGGTCTTAACCACGGCGGGACCGGTGAGGAACATATACGAGGTGTTCTCCATCATCAGCGTGAAGTCGGTCAGCGCGGGGCTGTATACTGCACCACCGGCGCAGGGGCCCATGATGGCCGAAATCTGGGGAATCACACCCGAGGCCATGATGTTGCGCTGGAAGATTTCCGAGTAGCCGGCCAGGGCGTTGATGCCTTCCTGCAGACGGGCGCCGCCCGAGTCGTTCAGACCAATGACGGGGGCACCGACCTTCATGGCGATGTCCATCACCTTGCATATCTTCGAGGCAAGCATTTCACTGAGCGAACCGGCGCTCACGGTGAAGTCCTGTGCAAACACGTAGACCAGACGGCCGCCGATGGTACCGCTGCCGGTCACCACGCCGTCGCCCAGGTAGTGCTTCTTCTCCATTCCGAAGTTGGTGCAACGATGCTGGACAAACATGTCCATTTCCTCGAACGAACCCTCGTCGAGCAGCATGGCTATGCGCTCGCGGGCCGTGTACTTGCCCTTCTGGTGCTGCTTCTCGATGGCTTTCTCGCCGCCGCCCAGACGGGCCTTGGCACGGAGCTCTACAAGCTCGTTAACTTTTTCCTTTTGAGTACTCATTTTGTTTTGAAGTGATTATATATTTGGTTTACTTTTGTCTGTCGCAGGGACTACCTGTGGCGTTTTTTACGAAAATGCGTGACAAAGATAACAAATTTCTGCGACAAGCGCACGGCAAACCCTACATTTTTTCAAGACAAAAATGAAAGCCCTCCACGACATTCTATATTCATCGGCCGACGGTTATACATTCATCGTGCGATGCGCATATATTCGTCGGCGATGATTATATAGCCGTCGGGCGATGAATATACTTTCCCTTGCAGGGCTGTTGAGAATGTGGTGGGAAGATGGCGGGAATGTCAGTTTTTTTTCGTACTTTTGCCCCGCTATGGCACAATACATACCCACCGAACTGGGCACACGCAGCATCCCCCGCCTGCTTTTCCAATACGCCCTGCCCGCCATCATTGCCATGACGGCCGCTTCGCTCTACAACATCGTGGACAGCATCTTCATCGGCCACATCGGGCCCGACGGCTCTTGGGGAAACTCCGACGGCATGGCCATCTCGGGTCTGGCGCTCACCTTCCCGCTCATGAACATCGCCATCGCCTTGGGGGCAATGGTGGGCGTGGGCGCCTCGACGGTCATCAGCGTGCGCCTTGGCCAGAAGGAATACGAGACGGCGCAGCACGTGCTGGGCAACACCGTCGTGCTGAACATCCTTCTCGGCGCCCTTTTCATGGCCGTCTGCCTCTACTGGCTCGACCCCATCCTGGTGCTTTTCGGGGCCTCGGAGGCCACCCTGCCCTATGCCCACGACTACATGACGGTCATCCTGCTGGGCAACATCATCTCCCACAGCTACTTCGGACTGAACGGCGTACTGCGCTCGGCCGGCCACCCCGAGAAGGCCATGTACTGCACCATACTCACCGTGGTCATCAACGCCCTGCTCGACCCCATCTTCATCTTCGCCTTCCGCATGGGCATTCAGGGCGCAGCGCTGGCCACCGTGCTGTCGCAGCTGGTGTCGCTCGTCTGGCAGTTCAAGTTGCTGAGCAACCCCAACGAGATGCTCCACCTGCACCGCGGCATCTACGGACTGCGCCCCACCATCATCCGCCAAATCATCGCCGTGGGCATGAGCCCCTTCCTGATGAACCTGTGCGCCTGCCTGGTGGTATTGCTCATCAACAAGGGCATGAAGCAGTACGGCGGCGATTCGGCCATTGCGGCCTACGGCATCGACAACCGCGTGGTGTTCCTCTTCCTCATGATGGTCATGGGCCTCAACCAGGGCATGCAGCCCATTGTGGGCTACAACTGGGGCGCAAAGCTGAACAGCCGTGTGTGGCACACGCTGCGCCTAACCATTCTTTGTGCCGAGGTGGTGGTCATCACGGGCTTTGTCATGGGAGTCTTCTTCCCCCACACGCTCACCCACCTGTTCACCGACAACGAGGAAATCACGCGCATGGCCGACCACGGCTTCCGCATCGACGTCATGGCCTTCCCCCTGGTGGGCATACAGATGGTCATCGGCAACTTCTTCCAGAGCATCGGCCACGCCGGCAAGAGCATTTTCCAGAGCCTCACGCGCCAGCTCCTGTTCCTCGTTCCCGGGCTCATCCTGCTCCCCCCACGCCTGGGGCTCGACGGCGTGTGGCTGGCCATCCCGCTGAGCGACATACTCAGTTTCTTCGTCTCTGTGGGCATGCTGCTCTGGCTAATCCGTAAAGTGAACAAAACGACATGAAGCGCATAGGACTGCTGAGCGACACCCACAGTTGGTGGGACGACCGCTACCTGCAATACTTCGAGCAGTGCGACGAAATCTGGCATGCAGGCGACATCGGGTCGGTCGACGTGGCCATGCGTCTGCAGGAATTCCGCCCGCTGCGCGCCGTGTGCGGCAACTGCGACGGCGGCGATCTGCGCCTGCTCTTCCCCACCATCCTGCGGTGGCGCTGCGAGGGGGCCGACGTGCTCATGACCCACATCGGCGGCTATCCCGGTCACTACGACGCCTCGGTGCGCCAGCAGCTCTACCAACGTCCGCCGCGCCTTTTCATTTCGGGCCACAGCCACATCCTGAAGGTGCAGTTCGACCAACGGCTGCAACTGCTCCACATCAACCCCGGAGCCGCCGGCCTTCAGGGTTGGCACACAATAAGAACCCTCGTCCGCCTTACAGCCGACGAGGGTCAATTCCGCGACCTCGAAGTCATCGAGATTCCCAGGTAACCGGTCCGTTCCTCAGCAAACCAGGAACCAGGGATTGTGCAAGTCTTCCTTATTGTATTTCAGGGGAGTAGTCGTTCCTGCCTCGTACACCCATCGCCCGGCACAAGCCACCACGGCGTGTCCGGCAGCCGTGTCCCACTCCATCGTGGGGGCAAAGCGCGGATAGGCGTCGGCCGTGCCTTCGGCCACCAGACACAGCTTCAGACTGCTGCCACTCGACACGGTCTCCACTTGGCCGTGTTCCTTGCGAGCCTCCTCGATGAACTGCTCCGTCTCGGGGCTCATGTGGCTGCGACTGGCCACGATGGTGTAGGGTTTCCCCTCCGGCTGCGGCAGGGGCAGACGCTGGGCCTGCGACAGGAGGTCGGGCAGGCGCTCCAACTCGTCCCACGAGTCGATGTCCGTCACCTTGTAGGCACCCAGCAGGGGCTCGCCGAAGTACAGCACGCGACGGGCCGGCACGTAGACCACGCCCACGTGGGGATGAGTGTCGAGCACCAGGGCAATGTTCACCGTGAACTCTCCGTTGCGCTTGATGAATTCCTTCGTGCCGTCGAGCGGGTCGACAAGCCAATAGGCATCCCACGCACTGCGTGTCGCGTAGTCAGCCTTGCTGCCCTCTTCGCTCAGGATGGGCAGCCCGGTGAGCTGTAGCATCTCCGCGATACGCCGGTGGGCAGCCTTGTCGGCCAGCGTCAGCGGCGAGTTGTCGGCCTTGCGCTCGATTCCGAAATCTTGTTGGGGGTCGGAGTATATCTCCATAATGTCGCGCCCCGCAGCCAATGCTGCACGTATGGCAACACTAAGGGCCGACCTTAAACCATTTTGTTCCATATTGTCCATTTCGCCTGCAAAGGTACGATTAAGCACGCAAAATAACAAACTTGGCAGATTATTTTCATCAGCCGCCCCCCGAGCAAAGGTTAAAGAGCGGAATATTTTCGGCCTTACCATAATAAAAAGGGTGCGCGCGCGTTATATTATAGGTATTAACGCGTAAAACAAAGATACAGACATGATAGAATACGTACGTGGCACCCTGGAAGAGCTGACCCCGGCGATGGCCGTCATAGACTGTCAGGGAGTGGGCTACGGGCTGAACATCAGCCTGGGCACCTTCTCTGCCATACAGGGGAAGCAAGAGGTGAAACTCTTTGTCTATGAGGTGATTCGCGAAGACGCCTACCAGCTCTGGGGCTTCGCCACGAGAAGCGAGCGCGAACTGTTCCTGCAACTGACCAGCGTGAGCGGCATCGGTGCAGCCATGGCCCGCATGATTCTCTCCGCCTTCTCGCCCAGCGAGCTGGTGGAGGTCATCAGCAGCGGCAACGACCGCGCCCTCAAGAGCGTGAAAGGCATCGGGCCCAAGGCCGCACAGCGCGTCATCGTCGACCTGCGCGACAAAATTCTGGGGCTCGACATCACGCCCACCAACACATCGGCCCCGGCAACAGCCCTCAACCAGGAGACACAGCAAGAGGCCGTGGCCGCCCTGACCATGCTGGGCTTCAGCCCTGCCCCATCAGCCAAGGTGGTAACAAAGCTGCTTAGCGAAGACCCCGACATGGCCGTCGAGCAGATTATCAAGCAAGCCCTGAAGATGCTTTAAGACCGGGAATGAAGAGAATGCGCTACATCTGGATTTTGTGCCTGCTGCTCACAGTGGGCCAATCCTCGTTTTCCCATTCTCCCATCCCCTCGCTCGCTGAAGCGCCGAAGGACACCACGACGCAAAAGAAGCCACGCTACTCGGTGCGCAAGACATCGGCCAACACGGAAGACGAAGTGAAGGCCAAGGCCATCGACCTGCGCGACCCCGACAACCTGCAGACCGAGGTGTCGTATGACGAAAAGACAAACACCTACCAGGTGGGAACCACGCTGAAAGGCGGCACGGCAAAGGACACCAAGAGAACCACCAGCCAAACCGCCAGCAAGCCGGCCGGCAAGAGCAGCAACAAGACCAGCACCAACCAAAGCCGCAACGCCACCAACGTGACCAGTACGGGCACGGCAAGCGGACTGGGATACACCAGCAGCACGCAGTCGCAACTGGGACTGGCAAGCAGCTACCTCAACGCCCCGCTGCTCATGACCCCGGAGGAATACCAACAGTGGACCCTCAAGCAAAGCATGTCGCGATACTTCCGCGACCGCAACGCAGAACTCTACGAATCGAAGGGAAAGAGTAAGTTCGACTTCACCGACATGCACTTCGACCTGGGACCTGCCGAGAAGATTTTCGGCCCCGGCGGCGTGCAAATCAAGACCCAGGGTTCGGCCGAGCTGAAGATGGGCATGAACATGAAGAAGGTGAACAACCCCTCGCTGGCCGCCAACCGCCGCAAGACAACGGGATTCGACTTCGACGAGAAAATCAACCTGAACATGACGGGTAGCATCGGCGACAAGATTAACCTGAAACTGAACTACAACACCGACGCGACCTTCGACTTCGACACGCAGAGCATGAAGTTGAAGTACGACGGCAAGGAAGACGAAATCATCAAGCTCGTGGAGGCAGGCAACATTTCCATGCCCTCCAACAACAGCCTCATACCGGGCATAAGCAGCCTGTTCGGCCTGCGCACCGACATTCAGTTTGGCCGCCTCAAGCTGCAGGCCGTAGTCAGCCAAAAGAAGAGTGCCTCGAAGAGCGTATCGTCAAAGGGCGGCGGCTCAACCAACACCTTCGAGTTCTCGGCCACCAACTACGAGGAAAACCGCCACTTCTACCTCTCCCACTTCTTCCGCCTACAGTACGACAAGAACATGAAGACCCTGCCCACCATTGCCAGCGGCATAACCATCAAGCGCGTGGAGGTGTGGGTGACGAACAAGACGGCCAACGTCAACAACAACCGAAACATCATCGCCCTGACCGACCTTGGCGAACAGACCTATATCGGAAACCCCGGCCTGTGGACGCCGACCTCGGTCAACGTGCCCTCGAACAAGGCCAACACCGAATACCAGACCATGGTGAGTACTCTGGATGGTGCACGCGACATCAGCCAGGCCACACAGCTGCTCGACGGCTACGGACTGGTGGGCGGCGAGGACTACGAGAAGCTGCAAAGCGCACGCCTGCTCACCAGCTCGGAGTACTACGTGAACACGGCGCTGGGCTACATCTCGCTCAACAGCACGCTGCAGACCGACGACGTGCTGGGTATTGCCTTCGAGTACACCTACAACGGCACGACCTACCAAGTCGGTGAGTTCAGTTCCGACGTGACGGACAACACCAAGGCCCTCTTCGTGAAGCTCCTGAAGCCCTCGAGCGGAAGCCCTCAGCTGCCCTCATGGCGACTGATGATGAAGAACGTCTACAGCCTGGGGGCAAGTTCCGTCAGCAAAGACAAATTCAGGCTCGACATCAAGTACCAGAGTGACTCGAGCGGCGTGTATATCACCTACCTGCCGGAACAAAACCTGAAGAGCACAACGCTGCTGAAGGCCATGAACCTCGACCGCCTGGACAATAACAACAAGGCAAACTCCAACGGCCAGTTCGACTTCGTGGAGGGCTACACCATCCGCAAGGGACGCATCTACTTCCCCGTGGCAGAGCCCTTCGGCAACCACCTGCGGCAGTGGATTGGCGACAGCCAGACGGCCGACAAATACTGTTTCCCCGAACTATACGACAGCACGAAGACCGTGGCCAAGCAGATTGCCGAGCACGACAAGTTCATGCTGACCGGACAATACAAAGGCACCAACGGAAGCCAGATTGACCTTGGCGCAACCAACATTGCACAGGGCTCGGTAGTCGTGACGGCCGGCGGCGTCACCCTGACGGAGAACTCCGACTACACGGTGGACTACAACATGGGCATCGTGACCATCATCAACCAAAGCATCATCGACGCCGGAACAACGGTCAATGCCTCGGTGGAGTCGAACGACAACTACGGCATGCAACGAAAGACCATGATGGGCGTGAACCTCGACTACGAACTATCGAAGGACTTCACCATCGGCGGCTCCATCATGTTCCTCAACGAACAGCCCTTGACCACTAAGGTTTCCATGGGTAACGAACCGCTGAAGAACACCCTGTGGGGCGCCCACATGTCGTGGAAGCGCAAGAGCCAATGGCTGACGAACATGATTGACAAGCTGCCGCTCATCCATGCCACCCAGCCCAGCCAAATCACCTTCAACGCCGAGTTTGCCCAGCTCGTGGCCGGCCAGAACAAAAAGATACAAGGCAACGCCTCGTATCTCGACGACTTCGAGAATTCGTCGTTCAAGGAATCGCTGGCCACACCAACCTACTGGACACAGGCCAGCACACCGTCGATGTTCACCGAGAGCCGGCTCACCAACGACATACGCTACGGCTACAACCGAGCCCTCTTGGCATGGTATTACATCGACCCGCTATTCACACGACGCAGCAGCACCCTCACCCCAAGCCACATCAAGAGCGACCTCGATCAGCTCTCGAACCACTACGTCCGAGAAGTATTCGAACGCGAGCTCTACCCCCAGAAAGCCCAAAACAGCTACACCTCGGCCACGCCGCTCAGCGTGCTGAACCTTGCCTTCTACCCCCAGGAGCGCGGCGCCTACAACCTCTCGACCGACGTTGACCAGAACGGCAAGTTCCTCCACCCGACCGAAAAGTGGGGAGGCATGATGCGCAAGATGGACAACACCGACTTCGAGATGATGAACGTGCAGTACATCGAGTTCTGGATGCTCGACCCCTTCATCTACAGCCGCGACGTGCCGGGCAACCACGGCGGCGACTTCTACATCAACCTGGGCGAAGTGTCGGAGGACATCCTGAAGGACGGCAAGAAATACTTCGAAAGCGGAATGCCCATCGACGGCGACCCGTCGTACTACACCGAAACGGCATGGGGACGCGTGCCCACGACCACGAGTGTGACCTACGCCTTCAACAACGAGGGCGGGTCGCGCGGAACCCAGGACATCGGTCTCAACGGACTGACCTCGGAACAGGAGCGCACATTCGGCCCCTATGCCCAGTATCTGCAAGAGATGCAGGGAAAGGTGAACGCACAGGTTTACGACTCGCTCTACAACGACCCCGCAGGCGACGACTATCACTACTACCGCGGAAGCGATTACGACCAAGCCCGCACCACCATCCTCGAGCGCTACAAGCGCATCAACATGCCGGAAGGGAACTCACCCGACTCCAACAATTCGCCCGAGCGCTACGAGACGGCCTACAAGACCACGCCCGACGTTGAGGACCTGAACCAGGACTACACACTGAACGAGTACGAAAAGTATTACCAGTACCACATCTCCGTGCGCCCCGAGGATTTAGTCGTTGGCCGCAACCACATCGTCGACAAGCGCGTCTACACCGCCCCCCTGCGCAACGGCAACAAGGAGGAGGTGAACTGGTATCTCTTCCGCGTGCCCCTCTACGACTACGAGTCGAAGGTGGGCAACATCAGCGACTTCACGAGCATTCGTTTCATGCGCATGTTCCTGACGAACTTCGAAGAACCAATCATCATGCGCCTGGCCACGCTTGACCTCGTGCACGGCGACTGGCGCAGCTACGAACAAGGGCTTTACACGGGTGAAGCACCCTCGACCAGCGCCACGATGACGGTGAGCACCGTCAACATCGAGGAGAACAGCAGTAAGCAACCCGTCAACTACGTACTGCCCCCGGGCATCAGCCGCGTCACCGACCCAGGACAGAGCCAGATGGTGGAGGAGAACGAGCAAGCCCTGGGCATGATTGTGGAAAACCTGTCGCCGGGCGATGCCAAGGCCGTTTACAAGAACTGTAACTACGACATGCGCCAGTACAAGCACCTGCAGCTCTTCGTCCACGCCAACGCCCTTATGAACGACATCACCGACCTGCGCGACGGCGAGACAAGCATCTTCCTGCGACTGGGCAGTGACTACAAGAGTAACTTCTACGAATATGAGGTGCCCCTGACGCTGACGCCCGAGGGAAACTACGACCGGTTCTCACCTGCCGACTGCCGCGCCGTATGGCCTGCCGAAAACATGATAAACATCGACATGGACATCCTGACGGCACTGAAGAAGGAGCGCAACAAGCAGAAGAGCCTGGGGCTCATCAGTTTCAACCAGCTCTTCCACAGCTACGACGAGAACCACCCCAACAACCGCATATCCATCATGGGTAACCCCACATTGGGCGAGGTGAAGACCATCATGATTGGTGTGCGCAACAACGGGCGCACGGTGAAAAGCGTCGAGGTGTGGGCCAATGAATTGCGACTGCAGGAGTTCACCAACGACGGCGGATGGGCCGCACAGGGAAGTCTCAACATTCAGCTCTCCGACCTGGGAAGCGTGAACGCCACCGGACACGTGGAGACCGCCGGATTCGGTGGCATCGAGCAGAGCGTGGCCGACCGCAAGGACGAGGACACCTACAACTACGCCATAACCACGCAGATGAATCTGGGAAAGATATTCCCCGAGAAGGCCAAGGTCAACATGCCGGTCTACTACAGCTACAGCCAGGAACAAGTGAAGCCGAAATACAATCCCCTCGACACCGACATGCTGCTGAGCGACGCCCTCGACGCCCTTCAGACCAAGGCCGAAAAAGACTCACTGAAAGCCCTCACCACGACGAAGGAGACACAGCGCAACCTGTCGTTCTCGGGCGTGAAGGTGAACATTGCCACGCGCAATCATCCCATGCCTTACGACCCTGCAAACTTCACCTTCAACTATTCGCGCAACTCAACCACGCGCGAGGGCGTAACCACCGTCTACGAATACAACCGCTCGTGGAAGGGCGGCCTCAACTACTCGTGGAGTCCCAACTGGAAAGCGTGGGAGCCGTTTAAGAAGGCCATAAAGTCGAAGAGCAAATGGCTGACCCTGCTGAAGGAACAGAACCTTTCTTTTGCACCTCAGAACATAACCTTCAGCACAGACCTCAACCGCACCTACTACGAACTGCAAGAGCGAGACGTGGAGAATCTGCAGAACAACCAAAGCATCCCTGTCACCTTCTCCCAGACGTACCTCTGGAACCGAGAATTCTCGCTCAAGTGGGACCTCTTCAAGGCCCTCCACTTCTCATTCCAAAGCGGAACACACGCCGAGGTGGAAGAGCCCTATGGGCCCGTCAACAAGGACCTCTATGCCGACCAATACGATGCCTGGAAAGACTCCGTGAAACTGAGCCTGCGCCACTTTGGCCGACCGCTCGACTACAGCCAGACGGCTCAGCTTTCCTACAAACTGCCCATCAACAAGATACCCATGTTCGACTGGATTACGGCCGACGCCTCCTACAACTCCAACTACTCGTGGCGCCGCGGCACCGAGATGGAAGACGGAACCACGTTGGGCAACACCATCAACACACAACGCACCGTGAACCTCAATGGCAAACTGGCCATGGAGACGCTCTATAACCACTCCAACTTCCTGAAGGAAGCCAACAAACGGTTCTCGGCGTCGAAGGCCAAGAGTGCGTCGAAGAAGAAAGCCGATGCCAAGAAGAAAGCCGACGAGGCCAAGAAGAAGGCCGAGGAGGAGAAGAAACTGGCGCGGCAGAAAGCCGAGGAGGAAGCCAAGGAGAAGGGTGTGCCCGTAGACAGCATTCTGGCACAGCAGAACAAGCTCCCCGGAAAACAGAGCAATGCCACGGGAAAGAGCCTGCAGAAGAACAACAACAAGCAGAAGGGATTTGCCGGCGAAGTAACCCTGCGCCCCGACACGACCACCACACTGGCCCACAACCAAAAGTCGAAGCGCATCATCGTGACGGCTCGCGACTCGGCAGGCCATGTTTACAAGCTCAAGTACAAGAAGCTTGATGAGAACAAGATTGAGATTAAGAACCTCGACAGCACGAAGGTTCGTGTCAACGTGGTGGCCAAGCCGAAACTGGAAGACGAGAAATGGTACACGATGGCCCAGGCCATGGCTCGCTTTGCCATGATGGTGAGAAACGTCAACATCTCCTATCGCAACACCTACGGCCTCAACCTTCCCAACTATGTTCCCAACGTGGGCAGCATGCTCGGACAAAGCCGCCACGCCGGAGCCTTCCGGCCGGGTCTGAAATATGCCTTCGGACTGGTGGATGACTCCTTCATCGACCAAGCCAAGGAGAACGGCTGGCTGCTGTGTGCCGACAGCATCGCCACGCCCGCCACCAGTGCCAGCACCGAAGACCTGCAGATAAAGGCATCGCTGGAGCCCTTCACCGACCTGAAGATTGACGTATCGATGTCGCACACCCGCAACAAGAACCAGTCGATTCAATATATGTATCAGGGCAACCCAACATCCGAGTCGGGTTCGTTCAACATGACCACGATATCGCTGAAATCGACCTTTGCCGGTCGCGGCAACGCCCACAATGGCTATCGTTCGAAGACGTTCGATAAATTCCGCAGCTATCTGCCCATCATACAGCAACGTGTGGAGTCAAGATACCAGGGAGTGACCTACCCCCAAGGCTCGGGATATACGGGAACATTCAAGCCCGAGAACGGAACCGTCGACCAGTACTCTGCCGACGTGATGATACCGGCCTTCCTGGCCGCCTACACGGGGGGCAGTCCTCACAAGGCGAAACTCGACCTGTTCCCATCCATCTTCCGCATGTTGCCCAACTGGACACTGACCTATCGCGGCCTGAGCACATTGCCCTTCTTCCGCGACCACTTCAAGTCGGTGAACATCACTCACGGCTACAAATCGCTCTACGCCATTGGCTCCTACAACAGCTATTCTTCGTGGCTGTCGGCCATGACGGGCAGCGACCTGGGCTTCGTTGAGAACACCACCACCGGAACCTACGTGCCCTCGTCGATGTATGACATCTCCACCGTGAGCATCAATGAGTCGTTTACCCCGCTGGCAGGCATTAACCTGACGATGAACAACAACATGACCTTCAAACTGGAATATCGCACCACGCGAGTGGTTACGCTCAGCATGACCTCGGCCCAGGTGAACGAGACCTCGTCGAGGGATGCCGTCTTCGGTTGGGGATACAAGATTGACGACTTCCGCATCAACTCTCTTTTCAAGAAGAAAGGGGCAAGCAGCAAGCAAGGCAAGGGGGCGAAGGGCAGCAAGGACAACGCCAAGGACAACAACAGGAACAATTCGAGCCAGAGCGCACGCAACACACGCAACAACTTTGCCCACTCGCTGCAGCTCTCCTTCGACTTCTCCTTCCGCAACCAGGATGCCCTGCGCCGCGACATTCAGACGGGCCTGAGCGAGGCCACCTCGGGAAACAAGGCCATCAAGGCTTCGTTCCAAGCCTCGTATGCCATAAGCCGCATGGTGACACTGAGCCTCTACTACGACCGCCAGCGCAACGCCCCGCTGCTGTCGGCCAGCGCCTACCCCACCATCACGCAGGACTTCGGTCTCAGCATGAAGGTCTCGCTGACACGTTAATACATTATATATAATTATATAACCTAAAACACAACAAACATGATTATCGGAATTATTTCAGGTATTCTTGCAGGTTTCATTGCAGCAAAGCTGACCGACGGCGAAGGCAAGGGCTGTCTGGTGAATCTCTTCTTGGGTCTCGTGGGCGGCTGCTTCGGCGGCTGGCTGTTTGAGCAGTTCGGACTTGCAGCCTACAGCTGGGCGGGCGAGCTCGTGGTGGCCGTTGTCGGCGCCAGCATCCTGTTACTCCTCTGGAATAAACTGAAATGAGGCGGACACTGCTCATGGCACTGGCCCTGCTGGCAGTAAGTCTGACAGCAGGGGCACAGACGATGGTGGTACTGGGCGACAGCTACGTGGCCAACCACCGTCGCCCGAAGAGTGAGACTTGGCACTATCAGGCTGCCTGCAACCTATGTCTGGAATACCGCAACTATGGGCGCAACGGGTCGTCGGTTGCCTGGGACCGGCAGCGTTTCGGGCCACGCATGGTGCAGCGCTGCCTGGAGATGACCGACACGGCCGACGTGGTGCTGGTGATTGCCGGCCACAACGACGCCACGCTGCTGGGCAACAACCGTGACTCGCTGCACCAGTTTGCCGACTCGCTCTCGCTGCTTTGCCGTCGGCTACAGGCGAAATATCCCCATGCAGCCATCGGCTTCGTGACGCCCTGGCACGTGGCGAAGCCTGGTTTCGAGCCCGTCATCAAGACCATTCATCGTGTGTGTAAGAAACAGGGAATACGCGTGCTCGACACCCGCCGCTGCCCCATCCGTGTTGAAGACAGCGACTTCCGGCGCACCTACTTCCAGGCACCCAACGATTACGCCCACCTCAATGCCGCTGGCCACCAGCTGATGTTGCCCAAGGGCGAAAAGTTCCTGAAAAAGCTTCTCTCGTCGCGCCGCCACGCATCGTCCTCGACAAAGGAATAGCAACGCCTCGCCAGAGACAACACGTCGATGGATACGGGTCGATGCAACGATACGTATAACCTATATATATTAAGGAAGGGGAACTACTGCTTCTCCACGGGAGTGAGGCCCATTGCCTGGGCCTGCTCCAACATGTATTGGCGGGCGGCCTCGTGGGTGTTGGGGATACGGCTCTCCCAGATGGCATCCTTTATCAGCTGCTTCAGCACGCCCACCTCCCGGCAGGGCGCCAGGCCAAAGGTTTCCATGATTTCCTCGCCCGCAACGGGATTGGTCCAGGTGCGATAATTGTCGCGTGCCTGCAGGTCGGCCAACTTTTCCCTTACCAACTGGAAGTTCTGGAGGAACGTGCGTTTCCGCTCAGCATTTTTACTCGTTATGTCGGCCTCGCAAAGGGTCATCAGGTCGTCGATGTCCTCGCCGGCCTCAAACAGCAGACGGCGAACTGCCGAGTCGGTAACCTCGTCGTCGGCAATGGCTATGGGGCGCATGTGCAGTCCCACGAGTTTCTCCACGTAGTGTAGCCGCTCGTCGAGGGGCAATTTCATGCGGCGGAAGATGGGCGCAACCATTTTCTGGCCGATGTAGTTGTGGTTCTTGAAGGTCCATCCCGTTCCGTGCTCCCATCGCTTAGAGCGGGGCTTGCCGATGTCGTGGAGCAGGGCCGCCCACCTGAGCCACAGGTTGTCGGAACTGCGAGCCACATTGTCGAGCACCTCCAGCGTGTGGTAGAAGTTGTCCTTATGGGCACGTCCCTCTCTTACCTCCACACCCTCCATAGCGGCCAGTTCGGGGAAGATGAGGGGCAGCAATCCGGCTCTCGACAGCTCGACAAAACCTATTGACGGCTGTGGCGAGAGCATAATCTTGTTAAGTTCGTCAATGATGCGCTCCTGCGAGATTATCTTGATGCGCTCGGCGTTGCGCACGAGGGCGTCCTGCGTTTCCTCTTCGATTTGGAAGCGGAGTTGGGTGGCGAAGCGCACGCATCGCATCATGCGCAGCGGGTCGTCCGAGAAGGTGATGTCGGGGTCGAGGGGCGTGGCTATGAGGCGGTCTTCCATATCCAGGAGGCCGTCGAAGCGGTCGATGAGTTCACCGAAGCGGTCACTATTGAGGCAAACGGCCAACGCATTGATGGTGAAGTCGCGGCGGTCGAGGTCGTCCTCCAGCGTGCCGTCCTCCACGATGGGCTTACGCGAGTTGTGGCTGTAACTCTCACGCCTTGCACCCACGAACTCTATTTCAGTTTCAACTTTAAACTTTAAACTTTCAACTTTTAGTTGTGCCGTGCCGAAGTTCTTGAACACGGAGAGGTGGGCCCGACGGCCGAGTCTCTTCTTTATCGCTTTAGCCAAGTTAATGCCGGGTGCCACAACGGGAGTCCCCATCCCTTCATGGGAGGGCTGGGAAGGGTCTTGGGGCTGAACCACGACGCAGTCGATGTCCTTCGAGGGACGCTCAAGGAAAAGGTCGCGCACGTAGCCACCCACGAGATAGACCTCAAGGCCCGACTCGTCCGCCGTCTGCCCTATCTCGTGGAAAATGGGGGCCGACAGCAGTTTCTGCATCTCACGTGTGGTTATCTGTCGCATAATCTCTATTCCCTATTCTCTAAAGCCTAATCTCTAATGCCTAATCCCTTTAAATCATGCTCCAGCTTGCGACGATAGAATTCCTGCTTCAGCGTGTCGCCCTCGGCCAGCTGTATCTCAACACTATCCATCAGCAATATTGCAGCCTTTCGTGCCTCAAGGGCCATCGGGAAGCGTTTGCGCAAACTCAGGATGGTGTCACGCGCCGTGGCGTACTGACCACTGGCGTACAGTTGGCGTGCCTCGTCCAACATGGCAGCGCCTTGCTGCTCCGGGTTAGGCTCAGAGGCGCACGCTGCCCACAGCACGGTTATTATAAGAAGGAATAGTTTCTTCATAAGATAAACCGACGTATGTCGTTACCGAAGGCCAGCACCATAAGGGCAAGGAGAATGGCCATGCCGATGTACTGGAGCCAGACGAGGACGCGCTCGCTGGGCTGGCGCCCCGTGACGGCCTCGTAGAGCAGGATGACAATGTGGCCGCCGTCGAGGCCCGGGATGGGCAGTATGTTCATGACGGCCAGAACGATGCTGATGAGGGCTGTGAGGTTCCAGAAGCGGAGCCAGTCCCACGAGGAGGGGAACATGTCGCCGATGGCAATGAAGGAACCAACCTCCTGGGCGCCGTCCTTCGAGGCGACATACTTCATGCTATCGATGTAGTTGACAAGTGTGCGCCAGCCGTACTTGAATCCGGCGGGGATGCTGGAGAGGAAGGAATA
>CALZQV010000022.1 GCA_945828295.1 uncultured Prevotellaceae bacterium
GCCATTTCGGAATAGAACTTAATGCGCACCAGTCGAATATCATCTTCGTCATAGTCACTAAGTTCGTCCAGCGCCTCGTCTAAATCGTCGTTTTCCGCCTCCTCGAAGTAAGCATAGATGTCCTGCAGTTCATCTTCATCCATGATTTCGTTCAGGTAGTAGTCGATATTCAGTTTCATACCACTATAGACGATACCTTCTATTTCATCGAGAAGTTCCCCGAACTCCAAATTGCACGCCTCAGCAATATCCTCGAGGCCTACCTTCAAGTCAATCTTTTGGATAATCATTACCTTCAGCTTCGACTTACTGTCTTTGGCAGAGGAACGGACCCTGAGATTTTCTGGTCTTTCAATATCGTTTTCTTCACAATGGCGTGCTATCAGTTCACAGAACTCGCGACCGAACCGCTTTGCCTTGCCCTCGCTTACGCCCTGGACATGCAACAATTCTTCGGTATTTACCGGATACATAGTTGCCATATCCTCAAGCGTGCTGTCCTGGAAGATAAGGTACGGGGCCTTACCCAACTTTCGGGCTATAGAGCGACGTAAGTCCTTGAGCATCGCAAGCAATGTCTCATCCAGAGCTGCCGTAGTGACGGTATCATCCTCCGCCTCGGTGAAATCGTGGTCTTCGATAATGCTGAACGAAACCGGGTTACGCATAAACGTAACGCCACGGTTCGTCATTTTTATAAGACCGTAATTTTCCACCTCTTTACGCAGATAACCGGCCAGCATGCCCTGACGGATGACTGCATTCCAGAATCGCGGGGGATAATCCCCTCCAATACCGAAGGATACGAGATTGTTGTGTTTGTGGGCAATCACCTCTTCTGTTGAACGTCCCACCAGCACATCAATGACGTGGTTAATCTTAAAGTTCTCCTTCACGTCGCGCACTACGCGCAGTACCTTTTGCAACTGGGGCCCAGCCTCAATGGACGCATGAGGATGGAGGCAATTATCACAATTTCCGCAGTTCTCCGCCTTATACTCTTCGCCAAAGTAGTTAAGTAGCACCTTACGACGACATACCGAGCTTTCGGCATACGCGGCTGTCTCCTGCAACAGTTGGCGCCCGATATCCTGTTCACTCAGGGGTTTCCCTTCCATGAACTTCTCAAGCTTCTGCAGGTCCTTACGCGTGTAGAATGTTATGCACTGGCCCTCACCGCCATCACGGCCGGCACGACCAGTCTCCTGATAATATCCTTCCAGACTCTTGGGAATGTCATAGTGAATAACAAAGCGGACATCTGGCTTATCGATGCCCATGCCGAATGCTATGGTGGCCACGATAACATCGATACGCTCCATGATAAAGTCGTCCTGCGTCTCGCTGCGCTGTTGAGCATCCATGCCTGCGTGGTATGGTTTCGCCTTAATCTTGTTTACTTGCAGGAACTCAGCCAAGTCCTCCACCTTCTTTCGCGACAAGCAGTAGATGATTCCACTCTTGCCCGCATGGCTACGGATGTAACGAACTATATCCTTGTCTACATCCTTTGTCTTGGCACGTATTCCGTAGTAAAGGTTGGGGCGGTTGAACGAGCTTTTGAATTCCGTTGCATTCACCATGCCCAGGTTTTTCATAATATCGCCGCGCACCTTGTCCGTGGCCGTCGCCGTCAGGGCTATGATGGGCGCCACGCCGATATTCTGCACGATGGGACGAATCTTACGGTATTCAGGTCGGAAGTCATGACCCCATTCCGAGATACAGTGGGCCTCATCCACGGCGTAGAATGATATCTTGACCGTGCGAAGGAACTCAATATTATCTTCCTTCGTCAAGCTCTCTGGAGCCACATACAATAGTTTTGTCCTCCCCGACCGGATGTCATCCTTGGCATGGTCAATCTCACTTTTGGTCAGCGAGGAATTGATGAAATGGGCAATTCCATCGTCCTCACTTACCATGCGGATAGCATCCACCTGGTTCTTCATCAACGCAATCAGAGGGGAAATGACTATGGCTGTGCCCTCCATCATTAACGCAGGCAACTGGTAGCATAACGACTTTCCACCACCGGTGGGCATTAAAACGAATGTGTCTCTACGCGCAAGCACATTACGAATAATGGCTTCCTGGTCACCTTTGAAGGTATCGAAACCGAAATGTTTCTTCAGTTTCTCGGCAAGATTTACGTCTCTCACAGCCATCTTTTACACTCTTTGAGTTTTACAAAGTTATAACAAAAAGCCCCAAAGATGCAAACTTTGGGGCGATTATCTATTGTTATTTTTTGTTAAAAAGAGAGTCAACTGACGCTGGAAGCTTCCTGTAGAATCGAATTTTCGAGTTGTTGCTGGGCATATTCGCGTGTGATGACAATCCGTTCGCCAGCCTTACGCGTCGAGGGAGACTCATACTGCAGTTTCATCATCAGGGTTTCCATAATAGAACGCAAGCCACGAGCACCCAGTTTATACTCCATTGCCTTATCAACGATGTATTCAATCACGTCATCACTGAACTCCAGCATTATCCCGTCCATTGCAAACAGTTTCTGCTGCTGTTTCACGAGCGAGTTCTTGGGTTCAAGAAGGATTCGGCGCAAGGCATCACGGTCCAGGGGATTCAGATAGGTCAACACTGGCAAACGACCGATAATCTCAGGAATCAGGCCAAAGGACTTCAGGTCCTGAGGCTGAACGTACTGCATCAGGTTGTTTTTGTCAATGCTTCGCATATTCTGTATCGAATTGAACCCGACGACATGAGTGTTCAGTCGCTGGGCAATCTTCCGCTCTATGCCATCGAAGGCACCTCCGCAGATGAAAAGGATATTGTGCGTGTCCACGTGCACATAATCCTGGTCGGGGTGCTTACGTCCGCCCTTGGGTGGAACATTCACGATGCTGCCCTCGAGCAGCTTCAGCAAACCTTGTTGCACACCCTCGCCGCTTACGTCGCGCGTGATGCTCGGATTATCGCTCTTACGGGCAATTTTGTCGATTTCATCGATGAAAACGATGCCTCGCTCTGCCATCTTCACGTCCCAGTTGGCTACCTGCAGCAGGCGTGAAAGTATGCTCTCGACGTCTTCGCCCACATAGCCGGCCTCGGTGAAGACCGTAGCATCGACAATCGTAAAAGGCACCTTCAACAGTTTTGCGATAGAGCGAGCCAACAGTGTCTTTCCCGTACCCGTAGGCCCCACCATCACGATGTTCGATTTTTCAATCTCCACGCCATCGTCGTCTCTTTCCTGGGCCAAACGCTTATAGTGGTTGTAGACACTGACGGCCAAGTACCGCTTGGCATCGTCCTGACCTATAACGTACTGGTCCAAATAGTTCTTGATGTCACAGGGCTTAGGCAGTTCCGACAACTTAAGGTTAAAGTCGTCCTGCCGCGTTTCACTGACACCCTGTGCCTCCTGAACTATCTTATAGGCAGCTCGGGCGCAGTCACTACAGATAAGGGCCGAGATGCCATTGATGAGCAGTGGAACCTCCTTTTCGGTACGGCCGCAAAACGAGCATGTTCTCTTGCTATTAGCCATTACGTTTTGTGAAAATATCGTCAATCATGCCGTATTCCTTGGCCTCCTGGGCTGTCATCCAGTAGTCGCGGTCGCTGTCGGCCCACACCTTGTCATAGGGCTGGTGGCTGTGCTCGGCAATAATAGTGTATAGCTCTTGCTTCAGCTTCTGAATCTCACGAGCCGTGATTTCGATGTCGCTTGCTTGACCCTGTGCACCGCCCATGGGCTGGTGAATCATCACGCGGCTATGAGGCAAGGCATAGCGCTTGCCCTCTTGGCCTGCAACGAGCAAGACTGCAGCCATGGAAGCGGCCATACCCGTGCAAATAGTGGCAACGTCGCTCTTTATGAATTGCATCGTGTCGTAGATGCCCAATCCTGCATGCACGCTGCCGCCCGGCGAGTTTATATAGATGTTGATGTCCTTGCCCGGGTCGGACTGATCCAGGTAGAGGAGCTGAGCCTGCAGGGTGTTAGCCGTGTAGTCGTCAATCTGCGTGCCAAGGAATATGATGCGGTCCATCATCAGGCGCGAGAAAACGTCCATCTGGGTAACATTCAACTGCCGCTCTTCCAAGATGTAGGGGTTGAGGTATTGGTTCTGGGCGCTGATGACGTCGTCCAGAACCATACTGTTAATCCCAAGATGCTTGGTTGCGTATTTCTTGAAATCGTTCATTAGTCCTTAAACATTTTGTTGAATTCGTCGAGGCTGACGGTCTTTTCGTTCAGCTTCACCGTTTCCTTAGCCTTGGCGGCAATCTTCTGTTCGATGGCGCGCGTGATAAGGCCTTCGGTCTGGTCTTTCTTCTTCAGCATTTCCTGGGCATACTGGTTAAGCAGTTCCTCGGGCACTTCCATCATGCCATACTGTGCAAACTGCATCTTTGTGACGGTCTTGGCGGCCTCCAGCACGTCAGCCTGCTCCAGCTTGATTTCGAACTGCTCGGTCAGCTGCTCCTTGACGAGCTGCCAGGTCAGTTCCTCGAGGCTCTTCTCGAAGTTGTCCTCTACGAACTTCTCATCCTTATCGGGGTTATTGAGGCGCATGATGCGCTTCAGCATCGTTTCGGGATACTCCAGTTTGCCCACACGGTCCATGAGGTGCTTGCGCAGGTCGAGCATAAACTTGAACTCGCTGTCTTTCTGGAACTGATCGGCAAGCAGTTCCTTAATCTTGGCGCGGAACTCTTCCTCGCTCTTCACCTTGCCCTCGCCGAAGATATGGTCGAAGAGGCTCTGGTCAACGGAAGCGGGCTGGTAGCGGGTGATTTCCTCAACCTGGAAGCTGAAGTCGCCTTTCTTGTCGGCAACCTCCTCTTTCTTCAGGCGAAGCAGAGAAGCCAGTTCGGTTTCGTTGTCGTTATATGCTTTTGAGGGGTTGAACGTAATCACGTCGTTCACCTTGGCCGTAGCAAACTTAGCCTTTTCATCGTCGTTCTTCATGTAGTCGGGCAGCATGACTGCACCTTCCACCTGCACACCGCCATCCTTGGGCTGGCCGGCTTCGTCGAGTTCTGCGAGCAGGCCCTTCACCATATCGCGGGGCTCGTAGCTGTCCACCTTCTGGTACTGGCCGTTGCGACTGGCGTACGACTGCACCTGCTGTTCAACCATCTCGTCGCTTATCTCGATGGTGAAGAAGTCAACCTTGTCCTTCTTGGTCAGCTTGGCGTCGAATTCGGGAGCCAGGGCCACATCAAAGACGAAGGTAAAGTCATCCTGATGCTCGAAATCAACCTGGGGAGTCTTCTCCTCGTTCGGCAGGGGTTCGCCCAGGACGCTCAGTTTCTCGTCACGAATATATCCATACAGTTTCTCGCGAATCAGCTTGTCGACAGCCTCGGCCTTCACCTCGGTTCCGAAGCGCTTCTTAATCAGTCCCATGGGAACCTGGCCAACGCGGAATCCGGGCATATTTGCCTTCTTGCGGAAGTTTTTCAGTTCCTTCTCTACGTTCTCGGCATAGTCTGCCTTCTCAATCTGCATGGTAATGAGGCCGTTCACCTGGTCGACCTTCTCAAAAGTTGTGTTCATTTATACGTATATTTATTATTATAGTCCATTTCGGGCTGCAAAGGTACGAATAAGTGAGCGAAAATGCAAATCCATTTGTCATTTTCCGAACGTGAGAAGCTGTAGTGTCACTTATTTAACTTTGAAGTGTCGACCACGCCTGGTCCGTTTTGTTCGCACGTGAACGTCTTGCAATTGCCGCTCAACACGGCACCGACGGCGCCATCGAGCTCAACGCTGAGTTCGTTGCAGAACACGTTGGCCTTCACTTCCCCGGCACCGTTCACCTCTATTTCAACGTCGTCGGTCGTCGTCACCTTAGCGAGGTCACACCTCGCGGCTCCGCTGACTTCAATTTCCAGCGACCTGAGTGTAAGGTCGCCAATGCAGACCTCGCCGGCGCCTGCCATTTCCACCTTCAGCGAACCTGGCAAAGATACGCTATCGGGCATCTCTAATCTGCCAGTCCCGGAGAATTCAATCTCATTCAGGTCGGGCGCAGCAATGAGCAGGGTGACGGCAGGCGTTTTGCCGTTAACTGTGCCACTGAAGCCCTTGACCACGGCCTTCAGTTCGTCATTCTTTACTGTAAACAAATACTCGTCGATACACTTCTCATTGCCGCGGACACGCACTGAGAAGACACTATCCTGAGTGAAGACAACCTGCACCGCACCCTTGGTCTCGATGGCAGAGAATGCTGGCAGGTCGAGGTTCCGCTCCACCACGCTGCCCCACTTGGTGGTATCTTCTTTTTCAAATACGACTGATTCGTTTATGGCCTTCGTGGCAAACTTCTGGACCAGGTCGTTACAGCTGGAAAGCGTAAAGGAAACTGCAGCCAGCATCACTGCAGAGAAAAGGAAACTACGTACTTTCATAATGGTAAATTTATCGTTTGTTATACACTTTATACTGACTCACTACTTCATCCATGGTTATGCCAAGGGCTTGCATGGAGCGGAAGAACTCCGGCACCTGTTCGCTGAAGAACTCGCGCTTACGCAGGTCCATCACCATCTCGCGGGCGCCCGGGCTGACAAAGTTTCCCAGTCCGCGACGCTTCACCACGATGTTTTGGTTCTGCAGCCATTCGAAGGAACGGGCTACGGTGTTGACGTTCACCTCCACATCGGTGGCATATTCGCGCACGCTGGGCAACTTGCCGTCCTCGGGGTACTGGCCCGACAGGATTTGGTCCATAATGTGCTCTGCTATCTGCAGGTATATGGCTTTCTGATTCTTAAAGTCCATCTTCGTAATAATTATTTGTTACGCTTCGTGGTTATCTGGGCATGGCAGTAGAGGCGATACGACATCCACCAGCAGAAGACGATGATGGCCGTTAGGATGATGATTGCCAGCCACCTTAGACCATTGAGTATGGCCTCGGGGCCCAGCTCATTCAACCAATCGAAAAGCCATTCTAAATCCACCTCGGCAAGCAGGGGCAGGCTCAGTCCAACACAGAAGAAGATGAAGAAACTCAGTGTCCAATGGAAGAGCAGGGTCCAGAGAACGCCGTGCTTGTACTTGATGGCATTGCCCAGCACAAAGGTGGAGACAAAGGCCATCAGTGCCAGGTCCCCAATAACCACCTGCATCGTGGTGTTTGAGTAGCCATCAAGATACTCCCAAAAGGCTTCTACCGTAGTATTAAAGAAGATGCTGCAATACGGCACCCACTGGGCATGGGAGAAGCCATAGAAGACACCGACAAAGACATATTGCAGCGCAGCCAGCAGGAAGAAGCTGACGATGTAGGTCAACAGGGCTCCGCCGATGGTGACAAGGGCGTGGAAGAGGAACTTCTCGCCGTTCGACGCAGGCAGGGTGAGTTCCTTGATGCGCGTTTGTTTGGTCAGGAGGTTATGGAATGTGTAGCCAGCCATAAGGGGCAGGGCAAAGTAGAAGCATCCGCACATCCAGGAGCCCAGCCCGGTGCCGGGAAGGCTGGCCAAGGCATACTCGGCGTTGCCCGTAACGGCCGACATCCACATGGTCGTCAGGATGAAGAGCAAGAGGGGCAGGCTCATGGCAAAGAAAAGGCCGAGGGCCAACTTGAGGTAATGCGAGCGGTTGATGGCAAAGTTCCAACGCGCCACGTTCATGAATCTATCGAGTTTCATAACAGTCATGCTTTAGTGGTTAGGGTTTCGATGGACAGTTTCTCAATGTCTACAGGGGCGTCGTCAGTCTCTTCCAGCTTCCGGTCGAGCAACACGCGGTTGCGGTCTACGATGACCACGTGGTCGAGCAGATGCTCCACGTCGTGCACCTGGTGGGTACTGATGATGACGGTCTTATCCTCCGACATGCCGGCCACAACCACCTTGCGGAAGAGGCTCTTCGAGACTATGTCCAGTCCGTTGGTGGGCTCGTCGAGGAGCAGATACTTCGTGTTGGCTGCCAGGGCGATGCAGATGTATACCTTCTTCTTCTGTCCCATGCTGAGCGCGCCAAGATTCACGTCGGTGTCCATCTCGAACTCGCGCAGGCACTTCTCCAGCAACTCATCGCTGAAGCGGGGATAGAAGGGTTTCAGGGCCTTGACGTAGTTTTTCAATGAAATGGATGGCAGGTCGTACTCCTCGGTCACGATGAACATGTCGGCCAGCATGTCGGCCTTGCGAATCGACGCCTCCACGCCGTCAATCTCCACCAAACCCTTCTGCGGACGAAGCAGACCGGAGATGAGATAAAGGAGCGTGCTCTTGCCCGTGCCGTTCTTACCCAGCAACCCATACACTCCCCCGTCGGCAAAGTCGAGGGAGAAGGCGTCCAACACACATACCGAAGGCGTGTAGCCGAACGTGACATTCTTAATGCTAATCATAATCCTTGCAGGTTTTATAGTGTAATAGTTCAATAGTACACTGCAAATGTAGGCACGTTGAACGTAATCTCATGCAAGGATGCATGATTTTAACAATAATTTAACACTTCGGGGGAAATATCGGCCGCTACGTCAGGGTGTGTTGATGTAGTTCTTGGTCGACATGTCGTAGTACAGAGCCTCCAGTTCCTGAAGGGTGAGGCTATTGATGGCGCGCTCTATGGCACGCAGCAATTCTTCGCGGCGATATTCGGCTGATTGGGAATACATGGGCTGAAGGGCAAACGGGTTAGGCAGTACGGGCAAAACGGGAACGGAGCATGTAGAAAATCTTCTTGCCGGCAATGAGCAGGGTGACGGCAGTCAGGACCAGCGCAATGCCCAGGCAAAGGCGAGGGGTGAGGCGCTCGCCGAAGACCAACGTGCCGACGAGCAGCGCCGTGATGGGCTCGAGGGCGCCCAGAATGGCAGCCGGCGTGGAGCCGATGTTGCGAATGCTGATGGTCATCGTCACGAGTGAGATGATGGTCGGGAACAGGGCCAGGCAGAAGGCGCACGTCCAGCCGAGTACCGACTGGGGCAGCTGCAGCTCTGTCAGTCCGCGCGTACGCACAATATATATCAGTATACCGAAACAAAGGGCATAGAAGGTGAGCTTTGCCGAAGGCATGCGGGCGATGGACGAGCGGTTGACGCCGACGATGTATATGGCATACGACAGCGAGGAGAGCAGGACGAAGGTGACGCCGAGGATCGACACGGTGGACCCGTCACTGGTCTTTGTCAGCAGCGAGACGCCGCTCACGGCCATCAGGATGCAGAGCCACGTGAGCCACGACGCCCGTTCACCGAAGAAGAGGGCCATGATGAGGGCCACCATCACGGGGTACATGAAGAGGATGGTGGATGCAATGCCGGCGTCCATGTAATTGTAGCTCAGGAAGAGGAAGAGGCTACTGGCCGAGAAGAGCAGTCCGTAGACGGCCAGCAGGGGCCACTCCCTGCGCCGCACGCGCATGTCGGCCTTCTGGTGGCGCAGCAGTATGGCCATCATCACGATGGCGAAGGCATAGCGAAAGAAGAGGACGGAATCCACGCTCATCCCTTCGCTGTAGAGCGGAAGGGCGAAGAGTGGATTCAGTCCGTAGGAGGCAGCGGCAATACTGCCCATGGTGAAGCCCTTGACTCGCGGGGTCATTTAGCAGACTTTCTCGAGTCGCTTCATCATGGCAAACATGAACAGGGCAGCCACGACGCAGACGGCGATGAAGACGCCCCAGACGACGGTCAGGGAGATGTCGCCCCAGAGGTATCCGCCCACGCCGACGAGCTTGTTACCGATGGCCGTAGCCACGAACCAACCGCCCATCATCAGGCCCTTGTACTTTGGAGGTGCAACCTTCGAGACAAAGGAAATGCCCATGGGCGAAAGGAGCAGCTCGCCAAAGGTGAGGATGAGGTAGGTGCTGATGAGCCAGTAGGGCGAGACGAACGTTGCAGCGTCGCCGGCAGCCTTCTGGGCGTTGGGCGTGAGCAGGCCCTGCGATGCCACCATCATGAGCAGGAAAGCAGCAGCTGCCACCAGCATGCCGTAAGCAATCTTGCGGGGTGCCGAGGGTTCCTTGCCCTTGGCCGCAAGGGTGCTGAAGATGAGCATCGAGAAGGGGGTCAGGGCAACAACGTAGAAGGGGTTGAACTGCTGGAAGATGGGGGCGCTGATGGCAATGTCCTCCGTGGCACGCGTGTACTGCCATCCCAGGAAGCCCAGGGCAGCCAGCACCACAACGGCCGAAATGCCCTTGGCGCGCGACGTCTTGCTCTGGAACACAGAGAAGGCAGCATAGACGATGACGATGACGGCCACGAGGTTGAGCACGTCGAACATCATGCTCTGGACGCCGGCCACAGCCGTGCTGGCCGTGAACTCATCGGCAAAGTACGTCAGCGAGAGGCCGTTCTGGTGGAAGGCCATCCAGAAGAAGATAACCACGGCAAACACCAGGCACAGGGCAACGATGCGCTGCTTCGTCTCCTCTTTCGACAGTTCCTGAACGGCAGGAGCAGCCTCCGCTTCGGCAGTCTCATTCTCTTCGCTCTTGACCTTCACCTTGCCGCCCTCGGTGTGGCGGAAGGTGCTGCGCGTAGCGTAGTAGATGGCAATCGACAGCACCAGCGAGGCGCAGGCGACAGCAAAGGAGAAGTGGTAAGCGTCGTTCGACGAATAGCCCAGCGACTTCTCGGCCCACTCCTTAATCATGACGGCAGCCGTGGGGGCAAACAGGGCGCCCAGGTTGATGGCCATGTAGAAGAGTGAGAAACCAGCGTCGCGCTTCGAGGCGTACTTGGGGTCGTCGTAGAGATTGCCCACCATCACCTGCAGGTTACCCTTGAACAGGCCGGTTCCCAGGCTGATGAGCACCAGGGCAAGCAGCATGACCACAAGGGCAAACATGTCGCCGCCGAAGGGGAACGACAGCAGCAGGTAGCCCAGGAACATGATGATGATACCGATGGTCACCATCTTTCCGTAGCCCCAGCGGTCGGCAGCCATACCGCCGACGACGGGCAAGAAATAAACCAACATGAGAAAATCGCTGTAGATTTCGCCGGCCCAGGCTGGGTCGAGACCGAAATTAGCCCTCAAGAACAGGGCAAAGACAGCAAGCATCGTGTAGTAGCCAAACCGCTCGCCGGTGTTGGCCAGGGCCAGTGCATAGAGGCCCTTGGGTTGTCCTTCGAACATAATATTTTAGAGATTTATGGTTGTCATGAACCTGTTACGAGGCGTAAAGGTACGAAAAACCGCGGAATTTCGCGTCATCTTTGCGACATTTTTCCCAAAGCAACGGCAACCTTTCATGCAGCCGCCGCGTCGGAAACTGTATTCATCGCCGACGGACGGACAGCCATCGCCGATGAACGTACAGCCATCGGCGGCGTACGCACATCCGTCGGGCGACGGACGAAGAAGTCGCTGCAGCGTCTGCACTTTTTCCTTGCAGTCGTGAGGGATATGTGGCCAAATTATTGTATCTTTGCAGCCAAATTTCAAAACAGACTCTATATGAATAACCGACTGACACTGAAACCACGACTGCTGGACTGCCTTAAAGGCTACAACCGCGAGACCTTCATGAAAGACCTGCTGGCCGGCATCATCGTGGGCATTGTGGCCCTGCCGCTTGCCATCGCATTCGGCATTGCATCGGGCGTGACGCCCGAAAAGGGCATCGTTACGGCAATCGTGGCCGGCTTCATCATCTCACTGCTGGGCGGCACCCGCGTGCAGATAGGCGGCCCCACGGGCGCTTTCATCGTCATCATCTACGGCATCGTCAACAATCCCCAGTACGGGCTCCAGGGCCTGCTGGTGGCCACCATGCTGGCCGGCCTCATCCTCATTGCCCTGGGCGTGTTCCGACTGGGAGCCGTCATCAAGTTTATCCCCTACCCCATCATCATCGGCTTCACGGCGGGCATCGCCGTCACCATCTTCACCACGCAGATGGGCGACGTGCTGGGCCTGACGCAGGAGGCCGTGACGGAGGCCGGCGAGGTGATTCGCGTACCGCTGAAGACGCCCGGCGACTTCATTGGCAAGTGGGTGTGCTACGCCCAGAACATCCAGTCGTTCAACCCGTGGAACTTCCTGGTGGCCATCGTGGGCGTGCTCGTCATCGTCCTGTCGCCCCGCCTGCTGCGCTCTGTGCCCGTGCTGTCCAAGATACCCGGCTCGCTGTGGTGCATCATCATCGGCACCCTCGGCGTGATGCTGCTCAAGCAATACGGCATCACGGGCATCGACACCATTGGCGACCGCTTCCACATCCAGTCGCAGCTACCCCCGATGCAGGTTCCCTCAATCACGTTCGAGATGGTGCAGACGCTCATGCCCGTGGCCTTCACCATCGCCATCCTGGGAGCCATAGAGAGTCTGCTCTCGGCCACGGTGGCCGACGGTGCCATCTCCGACCGCCACGACTCTAACATGGAGCTGGTGGCCCAGGGCGTGGCCAACCTCGTCACCCCCATCTTCGGAGGCATCCCCGCCACGGGCGCCATTGCCCGCACGATGACTAACATCAACAACGGCGGGCGCACCCCCATTGCCGGACTCATCCACGCCGTCGTCCTGCTGCTCATCCTGCTCCTGCTCATGCCCTATGCCGAGTACATCCCCATGGCATCGCTGGCCGCCGTGCTGGTCATCGTCAGCTACAACATGAGCGGATGGCGCACCTTCCGCGGACTGCTGCGCAACCCCAAGAGCGACGTCACCGTGCTCCTCGCCACCTTCTTCCTGACCGTCATCTTCGACCTCACCATCGCCATCGAGATGGGCCTCATAATCGCCTGCGCCCTGTTCATCAAGCGCGTGATGGAGACCACGGAAATTTCGGTCATCAAGGACGAAATAGACCCGAGCGACGAGGCCGACATGGCCCTGCAGGACGAGCATCTCGTCATCCCCGATGGCTGCGCCGTCTACGAAATCAACGGCCCCTACTTCTTCGGCATCGCCAACAAGTTCGACGACCTCATGGGCACCCTCGACCACGGGCGCAAGCCAAAGGTTCAGATTATCCGCATGCGCAAGGTGCCCTTCATCGACTCCACCGGCATCCACAACCTCTTGAATCTCATCCAGATGAACCACGAGGACGGCGTCCACGTCATCCTCTCCGGCGTGACGCCCAAGGTGCACAGCCAGCTGGAGAAGGCCGACTTCTACAAGCAGATGAATCCCGACCACATCTGTCCCCACATCGACGTGGCCCTGGAGAAAGCCCGCGACATCATCCAGAACAACAACAAATAAGAAAAGAGGCCCGAGAATTTCGGGCCTCTTTCGTTTCGTATCGCGCTTGGCCTACAAGGCCTCGAGCATGCGCTTCAGCACGACGGAGCAGGAGATTTCGCGGTTGGCAGCCTCGGGGATGACTATCGAGTTGGGGCTCTCGATGACGTCGTCCGTCACGATGAGACCGCGGCGCACGGGCAGGCAGTGCATGAACTTGCCGTCGTTGGTCCACGACATGTGCTCGGTGTCCACCGTCCACGTCATGTCCTCACACGTAATCTTGCCGTAGTCGGCCGGCGTGGTAATGCCTGGATTGCTCCAGTTCTTGGCATAGACAAAGTCGGCACCCTCGAAGGCCTTGCGCTGGTCGTACTCAATGCGCGCGCCCTGTGTAAACTTGGGGTCGAGCTCGTAGCCACGGGGATGGGTAATCACCAAGTCGACATCGGGGGCAGCCGTCATCCACTGGGCAAAGGAGTTGGGCACGGCCTGCGGCAGTGCGCGGCAATGGGGCGCCCACGTGAGCACCACCTTCGGGCGCTCCACCTTCTTGTACTCCTCGATGGTAATCAGGTCGGCAAAGGCCTGCAAGGGATGCACGGTGGCCGTCTCCATCGCAAAGACGGGTTTGCCCGAGTACTTGATAAACTGATTGAGCACCATCTCGGCATAGTCGTAGTCGCGATCCTTCAAGTTGGCAAACGAACGCACGCCGATGATGTCGCAATAGCAGCCCATGACGGGAATGGCCTCGAGCAGGTGCTCGCTCTTGTCGCCGTTCATGATGACGCCTCGCTCCGTCTCCAGTTTCCAGGCTCCGGCGTTCACGTCGAGCACGATGACGTTCATGCCCAGGTTCATGGCAGCCTTCTGTGTCGACAGGCGCGTGCGCAACGAATTATTGAAGAATATCATCAGCAGGGTCTTGTTCCGCCCCAGGTGCTGATATTTGAATCGGTCTTGCTTGATTTCCTGTGCCTCGGCCAGCGCCTGATTCAGGTTGCCAAGGTCTTCAACGTTGATAAATGTCTTCATATTTCAATTTCCAATTTTCAACTTCCCCCTCACCTGTCCATCGCCGTCGATGAGCCACTTGTAGGTAGTGAGTTCCTCGAGGCCCATAGGACCGCGCGGCCCGAGCTTCTGCGTCGATATGCCAATCTCGGCTCCAAGCCCGAACTGCGCTCCGTCGGTAAACGAGGTGGGAGCATTCCAATAGACGCAGGCCGCATCAACTTCTGCCTGGAAGCGGCGGGCCGCATCGGCGTTCTCGGTGACGATGGCCTCGCTGTGGCCCGAGCCGTGGCTGGCGATATGCGCCAAGGCCTCGTCGAGCGAATCCACCGTCACGACGTTCATCTTATAGTCCATGAACTCCGTGTCGTAGCGGCTCTCGTCGTTGTAGAAGAAGTCCACCTTCCCCTCCATCGGGGCGAGCAGTGCCGGCAGGTCGGCCGTGCGGTCCTTGTGGACGAGCAGCGTATCGAGCGCATTGCACACCGAAACGCGGCGCGTCTTGGCGTTGCACACAATCCTGCGCCCCTTCTCCAGGTCGCCGTCCCTGTCAAAATAGACGTGAACCACGCCTGCTCCCGTCTCGATGACCGGCACGCGAGCCGTGTCGCGAACGAAATCAATGAGCCGGCGCCCGCCTCGCGGTATGCACACGTCGATATACCCCACCGCCGAGAGCATCTCGGCCGTGGCCTCGTGGGTGGCAGGCAGGAGGGTCAGCACATCCTCGCACACGCCCATCGTCCGCAGCACGCGCTTGATGACCTCCACCGCTTTCTCGTTGGAGGCCGAAGCGTCGCGCCCGCCCTTCAGCACACAGGCATTCCCGCTTTTCAGGCACAGGGCAAACACGTCGAAGGTCACATTGGGGCGAGCCTCGTACACAACGCCCACCACACCGAAAGGCACACTCACGCGACGCAGGCGGAGCCCGTTGGCCAGTGTGCGTTTCTGGGTCTCGATGCCTAAGGGAGAAGGCAGATGGGCCACATTGCGCATGTCGGAAGCGATGGCACGAAGGCGTTCGGGAGTGAGTTTCAGCCGGTCGTAGAGCGGGTTGGACTCGTCCATCCGCTCCAGGTCTTCTGCATTACCGGCAAGCAATTCGTCGGTCGAGGCTTCAATTGCATCGGCCACAGCCCTGAGCACGGCATTTCGCTGCTCGTCGGTGAGCAATGCCAACTGTCGGCTGGCCTTCTTTGTACGTTCAAAAGTATCTGTCAGGTTCATCGGGGTATAAATTCAGTGTGAGGCACTTCGTCGGGGCGCTCCATCAGGTCGGTCAGTATGTGCTCGCGCTTTCCGTTGGCGATGATGACCCGAATGCCCGACTGCTGTATCTTGGTGGCTGTGGCGTATTTCGACTGCATCCCGCCACGACCGGCCGCCGACTTCTCGTCCTGTATATACTGCGTCAGGTCGGTTTCGGGCTCCACACGCTCTATGAGCCGCGAGCGGGCGTCGTCGGGGTGTCCCGAGTAGATGCCGTCGATATTGGAGAGGAGCACCAGCGTGTCGGCCTTCATCATTTGCGCGATGAGCCCCGAGAGTTCGTCGTTATCCGTAAACATCAACTCCGTCACGCTCACCGTGTCGTTCTCGTTCACGATGGGCAGCACACCGTTCTCCAACATTACCTGCACACAGGCACGCTGGTTCTCATACTGAACGCCCGAGTGGAAGTTCTCCCTCGTGGTGAGCACCTGCCCCACGTGGATGTGGTACTCACGGAAAAGGTCGTAATATAGCCCCACGAGCTTCACCTGGCCGACAGCCGAGAAGAGCTGCCGTTGCTCCACGGAGTCAAGGTTGTGCGTAACCCTGAGTTCCCCACGGCCCGACGCTACGGCACCCGACGACACCAGGATTACCTCGTAGCCATGGCTGCGAAGCCACGCCACTTGATCGACAATGGCGGATATGCGCGTTACATCGAGCTTCCCCTCGGGAAGGGTTAGCGCATTGGAGCCAATCTTGACAACGACTCTTTTCATTGGGTTCTTGTTTATGGCTTAAACTCGGTATATTTCCCGGCAAGCGATGTCAGGCCGGCGATACCATTCGGGTTATACACTACAACGAGGCAGCGGCCAGCCTCTTCACACCGCATCCAAATGTTACCCATACTGTCGAAGTGGATGTTGTCGGCTTTCTGCACGATATATCCGCCCATGTAGCGCGGTATCTTGATGCCTGTCTGCATCTGCTTCATCAGCGTCGGCTTGCTACCGTTGGCATTGAACAGGGCAAACTGGTTGCCGGCACCATCCGTCCTTATCCATGCAAAGCCGCCCTTGCTCTGAGACAGTCCGGAGGCGTTCATCGTGATATTGCCAAGCGCGGGGGCCGAGGTCCATTCGAACTTGTCGATGGCCGTCCGGGCAATCTTGTTCTCTCCTACAAGGTAAACGCTATCGCCTATCTGCTGCATATCCAGGACATTACCCTTGATGAGTTCGGAAAGCGACGTTTCGCCCTGCATGGTGTAGCCGTCATCGTCACCATTGTTTTTCCTCAAGCCAATCTGGTAGGCACTGACACCATAGAGGTCGCCCTTGTCCGTCACAACATACCGTAGCAGGTCATTGCCACATTTCTTTACTACCTTGTTACCATCCCTCAGGTCATAGACCGTGATTTGTTCATCGCCGTAGACCAGATAACGGCCGTTGGGCGAGAGCACAAAGGGCTTGGCGATGCCTGTTGACAGCCATCCGTGCTCCACCTCGGCGATGAGGGGTGAAGACTCCACGCTCTTTCCGTCGTATCTTACGATGCCCCTGTCGGCAATATCCAGATAGAGTGTATCTTTATGTACATTGAAGGCCTTGACGTTGGGCCGGTTGCTCCCCCCTTTGCCCTTAACAACGGCACGCATTGTGCCCGACGCCTTGTCAACAGCGATGACTGCATTCTCGCCAGCGGGGTCCTGTATCATGTAGACATTTCTATCATCCTCAGCGAAAGGATAGTCGAAATAGGCACCGTGTTCAATGATGGCATAGCGCGAATGGTTCAGCACGCCTGTAGGTTTTCTCTGCTTTGGAGTTTCGGGCCTTTTTGTTATGGTATCTGGGGGGAGCTGTGGTGGCCCTGGATCACCAATCGAAATATCTCCTATCGAATCTATGGGGAGCTCTGGTGGACCTGGCTCAATAATCGATATAATCGAGTCGCAAAGGTGCAATTTCATGTCCGCTCCCTTTCCCGTCGTGGTGGCAATACAGCCATTAGGCGTCTTTTTCAGGTGGAAGTGTTTCTTGAAATAGTCTATCATGTCAACACGCTTGAAGCGCTCGGCGGCCACCTTCTGATATTCGGTGGCATTGGCCAGTTTCTCGTCGGGCGAACCGAAGTTCTGAATCTCAGTCAGCGCACCCAGCACCTTTCCGATTGCGGCAACATCCAGGCCCGCCGGCTCCTTGGCTTCGGAATAGGAGAATATCACCACTACAATCTTGTCGTACGCTTCGTCGTAGTAGCTGTAGAGATCAAAGACCTCCTCAATGTTGACACCGCACATCATGGTCAGTAGCGAATTACTCATGTCCATCTTCCATGTGATGTGCCCACCCTCATGACCGTTGAACATGAGCTCTTCGGGTTCCGACTGACTGATGTAGTCCTTATAGCTGCCGTGCTTGGAATTGGCGATATGGGCTTCGTCGAGTGCACTGCCTACCATGTCACGCAGACCTTCCCACATGGCAGCCCAGACTCCTATCTGCTTGGCCGCATAGGTGGCACCAGTCATCAGTGCTCCCTGTGCCGACGCTTTTCCGTCGAAGACAAACACAGTGGTACGTGTTCTGCGTGCAAAGAATAAGTCGGTGTAATATTGCATATCGGGTGTCAGGCCCTTAACGTTGGTATTACCCAGCACATATTTACTTGACGACACCTGCATCATGCGTTGTTCGAGTCCTTTATAGACATATTCAGGATAGGCCTCGATGGTTCCATCTACATCATCGAAGTAAAAGTAGGTTGTCTCCAGTGTTTTGCGTCCACCTTTTCCTGGTGCCTGTGCCAAAGCGTTGAGTGCAATGCACAATACGCTGATAGATAGTAAAATAAACCGTTTCATGATTATTAGATTATTAGATTATTGATGTACACTTGCCCTGAGACCTTGTATGACGGAACTGGTGAAACCTGCCTGTTCCATCGCATTCAGGCCGCGTATGGTGAAACCACCGGGGGTCGTCACCTGGTCAATGGCTTGTTCCGGATGCAGCCCTTCGGACTCGAGCAAAGTCACAGCCCCTTTCAGCGTCTGCATGACAATTTCCTGTGATTGGCTGGCCCTGAAGCCCAGTTCCACACCACCCTCGGCTGCGGCACGGATGTAACGGAAAGCGTACGCTATGCCGCACGAGGCGAGCGCCATGCCGACACTCAGCTGCTGTTCCTCGCAAACGTATGTTTTGCCCATTTCATCGAAGATATTCTTTACCACCTGCGTCTTTTCGTCTATCACGTCGACAGGGGTCAGGAACGTCATTGAGGTCAGCTGGGCAATCGCAATGTTGGGGATGGCCATAAACAAGGAGCACTCGTCGCCGGCCCACGTGCGAAGGGACGTGCTATCCACCCCGGCAGCGACGGATACGAGCGTCTTCTCGTCGCTCAAGATATCGGAAAACTCTCCCAACACGCTCTCCACCAACCAAGGCTTTACGGCAAGAACGACGATGTCGGCCGACTCCACCGCCTCTCGGTTATTGGTCGTAACCTTAGCCCCGCGCGAAGCGAAGCGTTCCAACTTTTCTTTCGAGCGATTGGTAACCACGAGATTCGCCGCGGGAACCACGCCCGACTTCAGTATGCCCTCAGCAATGGCACCACCCATTGCACCGGCACCAATGATGGCAATCTTTTCTTCACACATGACTTAATATCTTTTTCAGTTTACCAAGGAATTCGTCAGCCTGCTGGCGGCTCAGGCACAGAGGCGGGAGCAAGCGCAGCATATTCGTGCCCGAGCAGCCCGTGAACACGTGCTCCTCATAAATCAGCGGCTCACGAACCGCCTTATGCGGCACATTGAGCTCGATACCTATCATCAGGCCGCGACCACGCACGTCAACGATGTGATTACCCTCGGCCTGCATCTGCTTCAGCTGGGAAATCAGGTATTCGCCCACCTCATGGGCGTTCTCGACCAGTTTCTCACGCTCCATAACGTCGAGCACAGCCAGAGCCGCGGCGCAGGCCAGATGGTTGCCGCCAAAGGTTGTGCCGAGCTGGCCGTAGACGGGCTGGAACTCGGGGGAAATGAGTACGGCGCCCATGGGGAAGCCATTGGCAATGCCCTTTGCCACCGTGATAATGTCGGGACGAATGTCGAGCCACTGGTGGGCAAAGAACTTTCCGCTGCGCCCATAGCCGCACTGGATTTCGTCGCATATCAGCACGGTGCCGTATTTTTTGCAAGCAGCCGAAAGGCCTTGGGCAAAGTCCTTTTCAACCATGCGTATGCCACCAACGCCCTGAATGCACTCCAGGATGACGGCACACACATCGCCCTTCGACAGTTCAGCCTCCCAGGCCGGCAGGTCGTTCAAAGGCAGGTAAGTCACATGACCATTGGCATTGACGGGAGCGATTATCTTGGGGTTATCCGTTGCCTCCACTGCCAACGAGGTGCGCCCGTGGAAGGCTTTCTGCATGGCCAGGATGCGTTTGCGCCCAGTGTGGAACGAGGCCAGCTTCAGTGCATTCTCGTTGGCCTCGGCACCGCTGTTGATGAGGAAAAGCTGATAATCATCATAACCACAGGCCCGACCCAGGCGGGCTGCCAGTTGCTGCTGCAAGGGATTTATGACCGAGTTGGAGTAGAAGCCCAACTTGGCAGCCTGGCTCGAAAGGGCCTCAACATAGTGGGGATGGGCGTGTCCAATACTGATGACGGCATGTCCGCCATAGAGGTCGAGATACTGTTGGTCCTTCTCGTCCCACACATTGCACCCTTGTCCGCGCGTTATGGCGATATTAAAAAGTGGATAAACGTCGAATAGTTTCATATTGTAATCTTATTATATACAACTAATATATTAAAAGTGGATACGGGCAAAGACGGGATAATGGTCGGATATGTTTCGTCGCTGCATGGTTCCGCTTTTGTCCGGCTGCCAATAGCCATCGGTGCGCACGGCATATGCCTCGACAGCCGTAGTGGGAGTGACAAAGATATGGTCGATGCGCTCGGGGATATAGCGCTGGGTGTCGAAGGCATTAAAGGTCCCATTCTCGGCAAAGCGCCATTCGGCACTTGTGTAACAGTCCTTCAGCACGCCCGAATCGGCAAACAGGCGGTAGAGCTCATCGGTTTGGGGCACGTTGAAGTCGCCCGTGAGCACTGCCAGTTTCTTGCCACCCTGCGTCATTTGCGTGATGCGCTGCATGACCAGCCGTGCCGACTCGCTGCGGGCCTTCACCCCAACGTGGTCCATATGCAGGTTCAGGAAATAGAAGTCCTTCTGGGCTTGCCTGTCTCGGAAGTGTCCCCACGTGCAGATGCGGATGCAGGCTGCATCCCATCCCAGCGCCGGTCTGTCGGGCGTCTCGTTCAGCCAGAAGTGTCCCTGGTCGAGCAGTTCCACCCGCCGGGGGTTGTAGAAGATGGCAGCATACTCGCCTGTCTGCTTGCCGTCGTCGCGGCCCACGCCAATCCAGCGGTATCCGCCCAGTCCGGCCTCGAGGTTCATAAGCTGAGCGTGCAGGACTTCCTGGGCACCGAAGATGTCGGGGCGTTCCCACTTTATCTGGTTGCACATCGACTGGCAACGGCGAGCCCACGCATTGCCCTTTATGCTATCGCCCTTGTTCTTGTACCGGATATTGTAGCTCCCGACCGTCAGCTCTTGGGCGAACGCGCCGAGACAGAGCACACAGGCAAGGAGAATGGCAAGAATCCGTTTCATGACGATATTGTTTTTCAAGACTTAACTCATTCAGAAGGCGCTGGCTTTAAGGAGCAGGCCCGCCTTTTCGTCGATTCCGAACATGAGGTTCATGTTTTGCACAGCCTGCCCGACGGCGCCCTTCAGCAGATTGTCGATGCAGGAGGTTACAAGGATTTTACCCTCGAAGGCATCGGCGTGCACCAAGGCCTTGTTGGTGTTCACCACCTGCTTGAGGTCGAGCGCCTTGTCGCAATAGTGGGTAAAGGCGGCGTCGCGATAGAACTCCTTATATCCGCTGATGACGTCCTCGGCCGGAGCCTGGGTCTTGATGACGGAGGTACAGAAGATGCCTCGTGCGAAGTCGCCGCGGTAGGGAATAAAGTCGATGCTGGCCTCAAGGTGGCCCTGCACCTGCTGGATGCTTTGACGAATCTCGGCCAGGTGCTGGTGGGTGAAGGGCTTGTAGATACTGAGGTTGCCCATGCGCCACGAGAAGTGGGTGGTCGACGATGGCTTCTGGCCGGCGCCCGTAGAGCCGGTGATGGCATTCACGCTGACGTCCTCGGTCAGCAGTCCCATAGCGGCCGCCGGCAACAGGGCCAGCTGGATGGCAGTGGCAAAGCAACCGGGGTTGGCCAGATGCTTGGCCTGCTCGATGGCCGACTTGTTAATCTCCGGCAAACCATAGACGTAGTCGTGGGCGCCCTTGATGCGGAAGTCCTGGGCCAGGTCGATAATCTTCACGCCCTCGGGAATCTTGTGCTCGGCAAGGAACTGCTGGCTCTTGCCATGCCCAAAGCAGAAAAACACGACGTCGACCTTGTCGAAGGGCATTTGGTCGGTGAAGAGCAAATCGGTGTCTCCAATCAGTCCTTCGTGGACGTCGCTGACGGGATTCCCGGCATTCGACTCGGAGTTGGCAAAGACAATCTGCGCCTCGGGGTGATTCAGCAACAGACGGATGAGTTCGCCTCCCGTGTATCCGGCTGCGCCTAATATTCCAACACGTATCATAGGCTTATCTCTCTTCGTCGGGGTGAGCCAGATAGTAGGCACGCAGAGGTGTCGAGGTTACCTTGATGAAGCCCTTGGCCTCGTCGCTGGTCCAGCCCTTGGCGCCCTCGCCGTACTCGCCCAGTTTGTTCTTCACGAGGTCGTCGGGCGTGTCGCATCCGACGGTCTGGAACGAATAGGGCCGCAGTTCGAGGGTGACTTCACCGTTGACGTGGCGCTGGCTGCTGGTGAGCATGGCCTCGATGTCGGGCATCACGGGCTCAAGGTACTGGCTCTCGTGGAGGAACATGCCGTACCAGTTGGCCACCTGCTCTTTCCAGTACTGTTGCCATTTGCTGAGGGTGTATTTCTCCAAGAAGCGGTGGGCGCCGATGATGAGCATGGGGGCAGCAGCCTCGAATCCCACGCGGCCCTTGATACCCACGATGGTGTCGCCCACGTGGCAGTCGCGCCCGATGGCATACTGGGCACCGATGGCCTCGACGGCCTGGATGGCCTTGATTTTATCGTCGTATTTCACCCCATTGACCGAGCAAAGTTCGCCTTTCTCGAAGCCCAGGCGGAGTAATTCGCTCCCGTCCTTTGTGGGATGTTTCAGGTAAGCGCTTTCGGGCAGTCCCTGCTTCGAGTCGAGAATCTCGCCGCCGCAGATGCTGGTGCCCCATATGCCCACGTTGTAGGAATACTTCAGTTTGGCGAAGTCGGCATTGAAGCCGTTCTTGTTCAGGTAATCCACTTCCTCCTGTCGACTGAGGTTATAGTCGCGGGTGAGGGTGATAATCTCCACGCCGGGCGCCATCACGAGGAAGGTCATATCGAAGCGTATCTGGTCGTTGCCAGCCCCAGTGCTGCCGTGGGCTATGGCCGAGGCGCCAATCTCCTTGGCATAGCGGGCAATGGCCAGCGCCTGGAAGATGCGCTCCGAACTGACGGAGATGGGATAGCAGTTGTTGCGCAGCACGTTGCCGAAGACCATGTACTTCAGCGACTTTTCGTAGTATTCCTGGGTAACGTCGAGTGTTACGTATTTTGTGGCCCCAAGTTTGTAGGCGTTCTCCTCGTTCGTCTTCAGCTGTTCGGCACTGAAGCCACCCGTGTTTGCACAGGCAGCGTGCACTTCGTATCCCTTTTCCTTGGCCAGGTACATCACCGTATAGCTGGTGTCGAGTCCACCGCTGAAGGCCACCACTACTTTCTTTTTCTCTTCCATATCTTTGTCTGTTTTAATTATTTTCTGTTGCGTCGATTTTGCGGATGCGTTCGATGACTTCCTCGGGAATACGTGCGGGCAGGTGCTCTTCGGGATCGTAGAGCATGGCCGTGCAGATGCAGTATTTGCGCTCGGTGCGATGCAGCACGTCGACATTCACGCAGCCCTCACAGCCGCGCCAGAAGGCCTCGTCGTCGGTCAGGTCGGCAAAGGTCACCGGCTGATAGCCCAGCTCGGTGTTCATCTTCATCACTGCCGCCCCGCTGGTCAGCGAGAATATCTTGGCATGCGGCCAGCGCGTGCGAGCCAGCGAGAAGGTGAGGTCCTTGATTCGCTTGGCCACTCCCCTGCCTCTGAAATCGGGGTGGACGATAAGTCCCGATGTGGTCACGTACTGTTTGTTGCCCCAGGTTTCGATGTAGCTGAATCCGGCAAAGCGGTCACCCTCAAGGGCGATTACGGCCTTTGCCTCCCTCATCTTCACGGTAAGATACTCATGGGTGCGCTTGGCAATACCCGTTCCGCGCACTTTGGCTGCGTCGGCAATCGTCTGCAGAATGGTGTCGACATACTTTTCATGACTGATGTCGGCCACCATAACCGCTATCCCGTCGTTATATTCCTGTTCCATTATTTATTTGGTCATTGGTGAAACTTGTGACAAGGCATCCAGGGCCCTTGCGTGGTCGGTGCCTTCCTCGATGACAACCAGCACGGTGTCGTCGCCGGCCACAGTCCCCACCACACAGTCGAGACCGGCCCGGTCAATGTCGTAGGCCACGTGCGAAGCGTGGCCGGGAAGTGTCTTCACCACGGCGATGTTGCCCGAAAACTTCACGCCCAGGGCGCCCAGGCGGTGCATGGCCATCACCGTCATGTGATTGTCGCTCACGCTACGGTAGGCCCGGCTGTTGGGCATCATATACACGTAGCGGCCGGAATCATTCTGCACCTTCACAACGCCCAGCAGCCGCAGGTCGCGGCTCAGCGTGGCCTGCGCGGTGGCATAGCCTGCCTTCTCCAGTTCCGCCATCAGTTCCTCTTGTTTCGAGAGTTCCTGACTCGAAATGAGCATCTTTATGACCTCGAGGCGGGTTTCCTTTTTTCCCATATATTCAAAAAATATTCATTTAGCGGTCACAAAGTTAGCATATAATGTGAATATATGCAAATGCTGTGAATAAAAATTACCACATCGAAGGAATCTTTTCTGTCACACCTCGCCAGTGCATATATTCTGTCATGCCTCTCCGGGGCATATAAAAAGGAACGCATACGCGTACGCGCACGCACGCCCGTTGACCGTCGATGCATTGTCGGGCCTCCGTCGACGCATTGTCGAGCCTCCGTCGATGCGTCGACGAAGCCCCGTCGATGCATCGGCTAAATCTGGCCCTTGGAAGCCTGCTTCCAAAGCAACCGGATATCCATGCCAGAACATAAGAAAAAAGAGACGGAGATTCTGCTGAATCTTCGTCTCTTTCATGTGGTGTCACCAGGAATCGAACCGGGGACACAAGGATTTTCAGTCCTTTGCTCTACCAACTGAGCTATGACACCATCGCTTGTTTGCGGTTGCAAAGGTACGAACTAAATCCGATACGGCCAAATATTTTACGAAAAAATTATCCATAATTCATAAATATTTCGTAACTTTGCACCCGCAAAAGCCTTTCGAGGCTCTCGGATAGTAGCGCAGTTGGTAGCGTACCACGTTCGGGACGTGGGGGTCGGGAGTTCGAGTCTCCTCTATCCGAC
>CALZQV010000023.1 GCA_945828295.1 uncultured Prevotellaceae bacterium
TTCATTCCAGAATGGACCGAAACTATTCATCATATTTCTTATGATGATGTTCGTAATAAACCTTATTTTCCAGAAGTTTGGGATTCACTTGTTATGCCATTTATAAATCAAACTCCTGAGATTCCACTTGTTGCTCATAATGCATGCGTAGAAAGAGCATGTATTCATGATTGCTGCGCCTATTACAAGATTAAGACATCAATCCCATATGAAGACATTATAGACACCTACCTTCTATCCAAATATATAGATGAAAAAATGGGAATTACAATAAAAGGAGGAGGATTCCATTCACTAAATGTTGTATGCCAAAGATATGGGGTTGAAGTTCTGCGCCATCACCATGCATGCGATGATGCAGAGATGTGTGGCAATCTTTTGCTTACATTTCCCAAATATCTAACGGGTGAACGAACACTTGGTGAAAATGCATGGAGGCTTGTTTCTGAATATTCCACCAAACCAAAACAAGTGTTCAAACTCCCATACCAAACATTGGAAGCAAGAGGGCACACCTCGTTTAGGGGTGATATTCTTCAGAAGGACCTGACATGTGCAGATCCGGCCAATCCCTTTTATGACAGGAAAGTAGTTATCACGGGAGTATTCGACATTGATAGGCAGGAACTGGCCAAGACCCTTAAAGGAATGGGGGCAGACATCGATACGGGAGTGGGCAATAAAACAAATTATCTTCTTATTGGTGAAGAACCTGGCCCCTCAAAAATGAGAAAGGTTGATGAACTGATAAAGTCAGGAAAAGACGTTCGTAAGATATACCAAGAGGACCTATATTTGATTCTTTCTGGTAAATGTTATGAAAAGTATCGAACAGAGCAACCCGTATCTAACTCTAAAGCGGTTATTTCGCATGAAAGGAAGACTACATGGCCCAATTTAGTTAAAAAGTTCAAGCAATATGTGGATGGCGAAAATATCGAGTTCTCCGAGAAGGAACTGGGAAGTGAAGATTATCGTCTGTTAGAGCTTTATTACAAGCAACAGCAAAAAATCGCCACGACAAAAGAAACGATACTGTCCAACTTGCGCAATCTGGACGACTCAGATGAATGTAACTTCAAAAGAGAAATACTTGAATGTTTCTCTGAAGGGGAGACTATATCTAAGGAGACCGCATGCGGACGCATGCAAGAAGTCTTTACTAAATACGGTCTCCAATTCAAGGCAAAATCATGTGTTTTAACAGAATTGGGAGTAGACTTCAAGGAATATAAAGATAATAGGACTAAAACTTTGCATCTTACCATAAACAAAAAACCTGCAAGCTGATACTTAAAGAATTATGATACAACAAGATTTATTTGGCGATAGCGAAATTTACACGCAGAATCCTCTATCTGCCCGTCGTGTCGGTTTTATAGGAAAGTTTAAAAATCGTGCAGAACTTGTTCGTAAGGTAAAAACTTTCGGAGCCTCCCCAAAAAGCAAAGAAGGATTGACTCGTGATACTCAGATTCTTGTTATGGGGACTGATATTAAGCAAGAGGATTTGAATCGTCTGATATGCTATGAACATGATGGCTGGAAACCATTGAAGATAACCGAGGCCGAACTTGAGGAAATATTCAGGGGCCATTATGCTGGATTTGAGACGTCCCCCGTTCCCCAAAAGCACATAAGCATAGACATGTCATATTATAATTGGACGCCGCCCACTTTCACAGGAGAAGATGATGACGAAGACGAGGAAACGGGTATTCGCTGTTCCTCGCCCCTTTTCTATGGCGAAGACAATCCGATTTATGGAATGGAGATATTCGTTCCCGACAGGCCAAACACTGATATGAGTATTTTACGTCAAATTATCGGTAACTTTGGAGGCTACGCTAATACAAAATACTTCGATGAAACGAATGTCGTCATGCTGAGTGCCAATACATTGCAACTACTGGAGCAAGGGGCTAAGGATGAAGTCATAACCGACATAGAAGAACAATATAACGCAAGCTCAACAAAGATCTTCAACATCCAGTTTACCAGCGAACCGGATTTCATTAACTGGGTTAAGCAGAGAATGGAAAAATTCCCAGATGAGAGTACAATTGCTTTAATGGAAAAATATGAAGCCATAAAGCAGTGACTTCTGGTAGTGCTTAGGACATATCCTTGTATGTAGATAAGGTCAACAAAAGCAAGCCAATCTTATACTCTCAGCGGAATTTCAGGGAAAACGGGAAATTCTGAGGGGGGAGGCTATGCGATAATCATAGGGTTTTATTACCTTTGTGGGAAAAGAGCATGCTATGGAACAACAGAAGGAGCCCAAGATACGGCACTACGACGACGGGACAGCGAGCGTACTGCGAAAGGCGGTGGTATACACGGAACTGCGATTCTACCAGCGCAGCGATGTGCTCTACCAGCTGACACAGATGTTCTGTCAGCGCTATCTGCCCAAGTATGGCGACCGCACGGTTGACCAGATGGTGCAGGCCGCAAGGAGCACGAAGCAGAACATTGCCGAGGGCAGCAGCGACGGGCAAACCTCCACGGAAACCGAATTGAAGCTATTGGGCATTGCGCGGGGCAGCAACAAGGAACTGCAGGAGGACTATCAAGACTACCTGAAGCGCAAAGGGCTGGAGGAATGGTTCGGCAAAAACGAACGCTTTGAGAGCCTACATAACTTCTGTAAGGAGCACTGCAAATATGATGACTACAAGGACGTCTTGCCGAAGATGAACGACGAGGAACTGGCCAACATGGCCATTTGCCTCTGCCACCAAGTGGACGCCGCACTAACAAAGTACATCGAAAGGAAAGACCGCGAATTCACCACCGAAGGCGGAATTCGCGAACGCATGACAGCGGCCCGCCTGGGCCAGCGCGAGACGCAAAGAGAGGCCATAAGCCGCCTCACAAAGGAAAACGAAGAACTGAAAAGAGAGCTAGCCCGCCTGAGGGCGCTCCTGGCCCGCGATTAGTCCGGGCTGCTCCGGCCCTTCCTGCCCATCCTGCCCTTCCGGGCAATCCGGCCAATCCGGGCTTTCCGGCCTTTCCGGGCAATCCGGCCAATCCGGGCTTTCCGGAATATCCGGAATATCCGGAATATCCGGGAAACCAACAACAACGAAGCGAGGCACCCCGTCAAAGGGATGCCTCGCTTGCTTTATGATGGAACGGAGGTGTATTACTCTTCCCAATTATGACTATGTCATGACTGGTCGTACGTTCGGCGATGCTCAAGCAAGCTTGGCATTACGCTCACTAATCCTCCCAGTTCTCTTGCGTCTTGCGAACGTAGGTCTTGTAGCGCAGCTGTGCCATGCGCTGTGCCTCGGCAAAGAGTTCCTCGGCCTCGTTGGGGTAGGCCTTCTTCACGCTGAGGTAGCGAACCTCGCCCAGCAGGAAGTCGTGGAACTTGTCCCACTCGGGCTCCTTAGAGTCGAGCGAGAAGGGGTTCTTGCCTTCCTCGGCCAGGGCGGGATTGAAGCGCCACAGGTGCCAGTAGCCACACTCGACGGCCTTCTTCTCCTCGGCCTGGCTCTTGCCCATACCGCCCTTGGCCTTCAGACCGTGGTTGATACAGGGAGCGTAGGCGATGACGATGCTGGGTCCGTGCCAAGCCTCGGCCTCGCGGATGGCCTTCAGCGTCTGGGCGTGGTCGGCGCCCATGGCAATCTGAGCCACATAGACGTAGCCGTAGGTGGTGGCAATCATGCCGAGGTCCTTCTTGCGGATGCGCTTACCCTGGGCAGCGAACTGAGCGATGGCGCCCAGAGGCGTTGCCTTAGAGGCCTGACCACCAGTGTTAGAGTAAACCTCGGTATCGAGCACGAGGATGTTGACGTCCTCGCCGCTGGCAATCACGTGGTCGAGACCGCCGTAACCGATGTCGTAAGAGGCACCGTCGCCACCGATAATCCACTGTGAGCGCTTAACCAGATAGTGGTCGAGCGTCTGCAGTTCCTGGTTAACGGGGCAGCCGGCAGCGGCAGCGGCACGGATGAGCTCGCGCAGCTTCGGAGCAATCTCCTTGGTCTTGTCGGCATCTTCCTTGTTGGCAATCCACTCCTGAGCCAGAGCCTTGTACTCGTCGCTGGCCTGGGGAGCCTCGCAAGCCTCCTGGAGCAGCTTAGCCACGCGCTCCTTCATCTTCTTGTTACCGAGAGCCATACCGAGACCGAACTCGCAGAAGTCCTCGAACAGGGAGTTGTTGAAGACTGGGCCCTGGCCCTTCTCGTTCTTAGTATAAGGAGTAGAGGGAATAGAAGCGGAGTAGATGCTGGAGCAACCGGTAGCGTTGGCAATCATCTGACGGTCGCCGAAGAGCTGGCTGATGAGCTTCACGTAAGGAGTCTCACCGCAACCCGAGCAGGCGCCGGAGAACTCGAACAGAGGCTGTGCGAACTGGCTGTTCTTAACGCTCTGCTTGATATCAACGAGGTTCTGCTTCGAGGGAACCTTAACCAGTTTGTCCCAGTCGGCAGCCCTCTTCTTCATGTCGGCTGCATCGGGGTTGAAGGGAACCATCGTGAGGGCCTTGCCCAGCTTGGGGTTACCCGGGCAGATGTCGGCGCAGTTGCCGCAACCCAGACAGTCGAGCACGCTGGGCTCGATGACGAAGTGCATGCCCTTCATGGCGGCAGGAGCCTTCATCTCGATGTTGTCCAGACCGTCGAACTTGGCCAGTTCGTCGTCGGTCAGTACGAACGGACGGATGGCAGCGTGGGGACAGATGTAGGCGCACTGGTTACACTGGATACAGTTGTCCTTGTTCCAGACGGGAACGAAGGCCTCAACGCCACGCTTCTCGTAGGCGGCAGTACCAACCTCCCAAGAACCATCGACGGTGCCGTGCTTCACGAAGTCGCTGACCTTCAGCAGGTCGCCGGCCTGAGCGTTGATGGGACGAACGAGTTCCTTAACGAATGCGGGAGCATTGTCCTGCTTCTCCTCATCGTCGGGCAGGTTGGCCCACTCGGGCTTCACAACCAGCTTCTGGTATTCACCACCGCGGTCGATGGCAGCGTAGTTTTTGTCGACAACGTCCTGACCCTTGGCACCGTAAGACTTCAGGGCGGCAGCCTTCATCTTCTCGACAGCCAGTTCAACGGGAATCACCTCGGTGATGCGGAAGAAGGCCGACTGCAGGATGGTGTTGGTGCGGTTGCCCAGACCAATCTCCTGTGCAATCTTGGTAGCGTTGATAGTATAAACGGTGATATTGTTTTGGGCGAAGTAGCGCTTAACCTTGTTAGGCATGAACTTCTCCAGCTCGTCGGCGTCGAAGATGGTGTTCAAGAGGAACTGGCCATTCTTCTGCAGACCGCGAGTCACGTCGTACATGTGGAGGTAAGCCTGAACGTGGCAAGCCACGAAGTTAGGCGTAGTTACCAGATAGGTAGAACGGATGGGGGTATCGCCGAAGCGCAGGTGAGAGCAGGTGAAGCCACCAGACTTCTTTGAGTCATAAGAGAAGTATGCCTGGCAATACTTGTCGGTGTTGTCACCGATAATCTTAACGGAGTTCTTATTGGCACCCACAGTACCGTCAGCACCCAAGCCGAAGAACTTGGCCTGGAACATGCCGGCGCCGCCAAGCGCAATCTCCTCAACCTCGGGAAGAGAGGTGAAGGTTACGTCATCCACAATACCCACGGTGAAGTGGTTCTTGGGCTCGGGCATAGCGAGATTGTTGAATACGCTGATAATCTGAGCAGGAGTTGTGTCGCGGCTTCCCAGACCATAGCGGCCACCCACGATGAGCGGACGGTCCTCTACATCGTAGTAAGCATCCTTCACGTCGAGATACAGAGGCTCGCCGTTGGCACCGGGCTCCTTCGTGCGGTCGAGCACGGCGATGCGCTTAACCGTCTTGGGCACGCTGGCCAGCAAGTGCTTAACAGAGAAGGGACGATAAAGATGAACGCTTATCATACCCACCTTCTGGCCATTGGCATTCAGATAGTCGATGGCCTCGCGGGCAGCGTCGGTGGCAGAACCCATGAGGATAATCATGCGATCGGCATCCTGGGCGCCATAATACGAGAACAGGTGATACTCACGACCGGTAATCTTCGAAATCTCGCCCAGATACTTCTCAACAACCTCAGGCACTGCATCGTAGTAGGGGTTGCAAGCCTCGCGATGGGTGAAGAAAGTCTCGGGATTCTCGGCAGTACCGCGGGTGATGGGGCGTTCGGGCGACATGGCACGATCGCGGAAGCGCTGGATGAACTCTTCCTTTACGAGGGGACGGATGTCCTCCTGGTCCATAACCTCAATCTTGTGGTACTCATGAGAGGTGCGGAAGCCGTCGAAGAAATTAACGAAGGGCACGCAGGTCTCCAGGGATGCAAGGTGGGCAACTGCAGTGAGGTCCATAACCTCCTGGACAGAGCCCTCGCAGAACATGGCGAAACCCGTCTGGCGGCAAGCCATCACGTCCTGATGGTCACCAAAGATACAGAGCGAGTGGCTGGCCAGGGTGCGAGCGCTGACGTCGAACACGCAGGGGATGAGCTCACCTGCAATCTTGTACATATTGGGAATCATGAGCAGCAGACCCTGAGAAGCGGTGAAGGTGGTGGTGAGAGCACCAGCCTGCAGCGATCCGTGAACGGCACCGGCAGCACCGGCCTCCGACTGCATCTCCTGCACCGATACGTTCTGGCCCCAAAGGTTCTTGCGACCACGGGCGGCCCACTCATCGACATGCTCGGCCATAGGCGAGCTGGGAGTGATGGGATAGATAGCAGCTACCTCGGAAAACATGTAACTCACATGAGCAGCAGCTTCGTTACCATCACAGGTAATAAACTTCTTTTCTTTTGCCATAATAATTATAATTGGGGATTAATCACTTATGATACGGGCGCAAAGATAGCGAAAAACCCTGAATTTGCAAAACAGAGTTGCCAAAAAGTGAGTATTCACGCCCTATTTCACCAGTCTAACAGACATACCGTAAGATCTGTTGGCCGTCCATTCCGAATCGTAACCTCGGAAATTCAGGTTAAAAAAAGATGACGACAGTCAATAGAGGAAACCAAAGAGCCAGAGGGGGATTTGGGGGCCGTCGCTGCGCCGAATGCCGTCGAGTGCATAGCAGATGTTGCTGAGCTGACGTCGTGGTTGTTCGGAGAGGATGCGGAAACGGTGCTTGCCATCAACCACAAAATCACACGATCGGTCGCCCACGTTCACGACGTGCCTTCCCCACAAGGCGTTTTGGAAGAAGGTCTCGATTGCCTCCTGCTGTACCACCTGATGGGGACGGATGGCGTGTATGAGGTTAGGATTATGCATCATCACGCGTGCTGGCTTCTTGGGTGACTTCTCACCCAGGCGGTAGAGCACGTTGACCAGACGTGCGTCGGCCAAGTATTTGATATAGTTGGTGATGGTGGCACGACTGGTTTGTATGTCGGCAGCCAGCTGGCTCACGTTGGGAGTCTGCGTGGGGTCGTTGGCAAGCAGATAGAGCAGTTTCTTTATCTTCGACAGGTATTTCAGTTCAATCTGCTTAATGTGCAGTATGTCCACTTCTATCATCATGTTCATCGTCTTCACGAGGTTTTCCGAGAAGTTACGTTGTTCGAGGAAGAAGGGATAATATCCGTGATGAATGTAGGCAGGGAAGTGGTCGAGGGGATTCACCAATCGGCACACCTCGGCTGCCAATTGTCCGTGTTGCGCCAGTATCTCGTCCAGCGTGTAGGGTTTCAAATTGAGCCCCGCCTTCATGTTCAGGTATTCGCGAAACGAAAAGCCTCGCAGGTTGTAGCTTTTCACGATGCCGTTCAGTTCCGGGTTTTCCTCCTTGAGGCGCATCACGCTGGAGCCTGTGAAAACCACACGAAGCCCCGGCAAGGTGTCATAAGTGAGGCGCAACTCATGGCTCCAATCCGGTACCTTATACACCTGGTCGATGAGCAGCACACGGCCGCCGCTTTCATAAAACTGACGTGCAAACTCGGATATGGTGCAACCCTGAAAGAAGAAATTATTCATGTTGATATAGAGACACTTGCGGTCATCCGTATCAAAATATTCCTTCGCATAAGAGAGCAAGAATGAAGTCTTCCCTACCCCACGACTGCCTTTGATACCTATCAGGCGGTCGCCCCAATGGATTTCGTCCATCAGCCTACGTCTTACCGGAGCGTGGACGTGGCGAACCAAATAATCATGCGTGCGAAAGAATGACTCCATAACGGCAGCAAATATAAGATAAAAATGTTTCTTTTGCAAACACCACATGACAAATACTTCCTATTCCTTAATATAATATATAAAAGTTTTGTATATTTGCGATGTATTTACTTTGCAAACTCGGCCAAAGTGATGGCCTTAAGTTCCCAAGCACCATGAAAAAGACAATTTTCCATTTCTTCTTTATCGCAATTCTCTTCTGTCACGCCCCTGGCTGGGCACAGAAAGCAGCGTATCTGGACAATGATGCTCCGCTGGAAGAACGCATCAACGACGCCCTGCTCAACGGCATACTGAAAGGCGAATGGGGTTGGGACGAAGCCAGCACCGACACGTTTCCGAGACCCACTCCTCAGCAATTAGCCTGGCAGCAAATGGAGCAATATGCCTTTCTGCACTTCAGCATCAACACCTTCACCGACCAGGAATGGGGCTTCGGCAATGAGCCGGCCACACTCTTTAATCCGCAGAAACTCGATGCCGGCCAATGGGCAAGAACGTGCAAGGCAGCAGGCCTCAAGGGCATCATCCTGACAGCAAAGCACCATTGTGGATTCTGCCTGTGGCCGACCCGCACGACCGAATATTCCGTGAAGAACTCGCCCTGGCGAGGAGGGAAGGGCGACGTTGTGCGCGAACTGGCTGACGCCTGCAGGAAGGAAGGACTGAAGTTTGCCGTCTACGTCTCGCCTTGGGACCGCAATGCTGCTTCCTATGGCAGTAAAGATTACATCACCATGTTTCGCGAGCAACTCCACGAACTTCTCACCCAGTATGGTGATATATTCGAGGTGTGGTTCGACGGGGCCAACGGCGGAACGGGATGGTATGGAGGTGCAAGCTCACGCCGAGAAATCGACCGACGCACGTATTACGACTGGGGCGAGACCTACCGTCTCGTACGCCAATGGCAGCCCAACTGCGTGATATGGAACGACGGAGGCCAGCGCGGCGACCTGCGTTGGGTGGGCAACGAAGCCGGATTTGCGGGGCAGCCCAACTGGAGCATGCTCAACTCGGAGGGTGACGTATCGCGCAAGCAACTTAACCATGGTGTGGAGACAGGCGACCGCTGGGTGCCGGCTGAGGTTGACACCAGCATCCGCCCGGGCTGGTTCTGGCACGAGCGCGAAAACAATCAGGTGAAGACACTTGCACGCCTCATGGACATCTACTACAAGTCGGTGGGTCGCAACGCAGCACTGCTTCTCAACTTCCCCATCACGCCCGAGGGACTCATCGACCGTCCGGACAGCATCACGGCAGTCGCCTTCGGAAAGTACATTAAGCAACTTTATGCCCATAATCTGGCCAAGGAGGGCAAGACGCAGACAAAGGGCAACACCACCACCCTCACGCTGAAACGCCCTACGGCAGTCAACCGGATTCTTTTGGGCGAACGCATCGAGCAGGGCCAGCGCGTCAAGGCTTTCCGGCTCGAGGCGGAAGTCGGTGGGGAGTGGATAGAGTTGAAGGATGAGCTGCTGCCCGAAGGTGAGGCACTGACCACCATTGGCTACAAGCGCATCATCTGTTTCCCCACCATCTGCAGTCGGCGCTTCCGCCTCACGGTGACCGACAGCAAGGACGTTCCTCTGCTGCGCGAGTTTTCGCTTTACCTCGCGCCACCCATCGTTGAACCCATCGAAGGTAAGGGGCAATCGTAAAGGCAAAGGTGTACCAACCACAAGGATTTGCAACTTTTTCGCTTGGCATTCGTCATTATTATCTGATATTTAGTATCTTTGCATCAGAAAAGACAGCCCCTTCGCATGAAGAAACACATTCTCACTCTCGTATTGCTCACGCTGGCACTTGCCGCACGGGCTGTCGACCTGGCACGTTGCCACATCGTTATCTCCGAGAACGACGTGCTACAGGTAAAGAAAATTGCAACACTACTTAGCGACGACATTGAACGGGTGACGCATTGTCGGCCGTCCATCGATGCATCGATGGACGCCAATCGATGCATTGTCGCACTGGCAACGTTGGAGCATTTGGCCGACATCTGTCCCGACGCCGCCATCGCGGCTCAATTCAAAACGCTCGAGGGCAAATGGGAATGCTACAAAATCATGACACTGGGGCAGCAGCTCCTCATCGTGGGCAGTGACCCTCGCGGTCTGGCCTACGGCGCGCTGCATGTGAGTGAGAAGATTGGCGTCAGCCCATGGTACTGGTGGGCCGACGTGCCCATCCCCCACCGCAAGAAGCTCAACTACGTGGAGAACTTCACCTCATCCCCCCCGAGTGTGAAGTATCGCGGCATCTTCATCAACGACGAAGACTGGGGACTGAAACCATGGGCCAGCAAGAACTACGAGCGTGAATTGGGCGACATCGGGCCTCGCACCTATGCCCGCGTCTGTGAACTCATCCTGCGACTAAAGGGCAACATGCTCGGCCCCGCCATGCACAGCTGCACGGGAGCCTTCTACTCTCATCCCGAAAGCAAGCTCGTGGCCGATTCGTTGGGCATCATCATCACCACGTCGCACTGCGAGCCCCTGCTCATCAATACGGCTGCGAAAACGGAATGGGACATCGACCGCGACGGCGACTGGAACTACAAGACCAACCCCGAGGCCATACGCCGCAAATGGGACGCCCGTCTGACCGAAGCCTCACAATTCGAGAACATCTACACCACCGCCATGCGCGGACTCCACGATGCCCGCCTGCGTGGCAACCTCCCTCTCAACGAACAGGTGGAGCTGATTAGTCAACTCATCGTCGACCAGCGCAAACTCCTCTCGCAACACAAGAAAAAGGCCCCCGAAGAGATACCGCAGATTTTTGTGCCCTACAAGGAAACGATGGCCATCTACGAAGCCGGCCTGAAGGTCCCCGACGACATCACGCTCGTTTGGGTAGACGACAACTACGGCTACATGAAGCGCGTGAGCAACCCCCAGGAGCAGCAGCGCAGCGGTGGCTCTGGCGTATACTACCACATCTCCTACCTGGGAGCTCCCCACGACTACCTTTGGATAAGCACCGCCCCACCCGTGCTCATGTACGAGGAACTGCGCAAGGCCTACGACACCGGAGCCAATCGCTACTGGCTCTTAAACGTTGGCGACATCAAACCCATGGAGTTGGGCATGCAGACATTCTTCGACCTGGCATGGGACATCGACAGGTTCAACTTCAGGCACGCCCACGAGCATCAGGCCCGCTTCCTCACCAACATCTTTGGCCGCCACGGCTTCCAGGACATCCTCGACGAGTATTACCGACTGGCCTGGATTCGCAAGCCCGAATTCATGGGATGGGAACGCGAGTGGACAAAGAACTATCCCGACTACATCATCGACACCCAATTCTCCTTCCAGAATTACGGCGAAGCCCAACTACGCTTGCAGCAATATCAGGCTCTGTCGGACCGAGTGGCCCGCATCGAAGCCACGCTGCCCGTCAATCTCCGGCCCGCCTTCTTCGAACTCTTGGGATATCCCGTCAGAGGGGCCTATCAGATGAATCGCAAGTTCCTCATGGCACAGCTCAATCACGAACTGGCAGCACAGGGCGATAGCGCTCATGCCGAATGGGCCGCCCGGCAGTCGGTATCGGCCTTCGACAGCATCCGCTCCCTCACAGCCGCCTACAACAACCAGCTCGACGGAAAGTGGCGCCACATGATGACCATCCCGCCCGGTTTGAGGGCGCGCTATCAGGAGATGCCCCAACTGGTCCGCCACCCCGTCTGTGCCGCCGACGCACCCCACTCGCTCGATGTTGCACAACGCCACGACGAGGAGGACTATCACGTCATACGCCTCGAGAAATACAGTCGTCTCGCTGAAAGCAACGAGCACAAAATACAACTCGTAAGCGGCCTGGGCTACGACTGGCAAGTGATACAACTGGGAGAGCCCACAGCCCCCGTGGCCGACCCCACGAATATCAAGGGCGCACGTGTGGAATACACCTTCCCGGCAGTCTACCGCGACTCGTTGACTGTTGAGCTACACACAGTCCCCTTCTGGCCCATCTTCAAGGGACGGGGCACACGCATCGGCATCTCCGTTGATGGTTCCCAGCCACAAGTCTACAATAACACCTTTCGCGAGAACTCGCCCGAGTGGAACGATCAAGTGTTGCAAAACGGCGACGTCGCGCGCCTGTCCTTTGCCGTCGACAAGTCCCTCTCCCACCACACCCTCGCCCTCATCTGTGGCGACCCGGGCATGATGGTGGAAAAGGTAATCATCGACTGGGGCGGCCTGCGGCCCAGCTACATTGGTCCGCCGCCCGCTTCACCAAAGTCCCGCCGAAAAAATAAATGAATAATCCTTAAACATATTTTATAATGAAAAGACAATTCCTCATCACACTTCTGGCCGTGGCGGCATCTATTTCCGTCATGGCACAGGGCAACCGCGGTTTCCGCCATCCGGGCGGACTTCACACACAGGCCGACTTCGACCGCGTGCGTGCTCAGATAGCCGCAGGCAACACAAAAGTAACGTCAGCCTACAACAAACTGAAGGCCGCAGCCTACGCTCAGCCCACGGCGAGCACCTCGCCGGTGGAAACCATCGTACGCGGAGGCGGTTCAGGCGAGAACTATATCAAAGCTGCACGCGGAGCCACCATTGCCTACCAGAACGCCCTGCGATGGAAGATTGAGGACAACAAGAAATGTGCCGACGCAGCCGTGCGGGTGCTCATGGCATGGGCCAATACGACAAAGACTATTAGCGGAGATTCCAACTATGCACTGGCCGCCGGCCTCTATGGTTACCAATTTGCCCAGGCTGCCGAGCTGATGCGCGACTACGAGGGATGGAGCCGCGAGGACTTCGAAACCTTCCGCAAGTGGATGCTGGAAGTTTGGTACCCCTCGAGCATCGGTTTCATGCGAGGGCGCAACGGCACATGGCAGAACAGCGGCAAATGGTGGCAGTCGCCAGGCCACTACTGGTCGAACTGGGGGCTATGCAATGCCCTCTGCTTGGTCAGCATTGGCGTGTTGTGCGACGACGTGTACATCTACAACCAGGGAATGTCATACTTCAAGTACGACCAAGTGGGTAACTTCACCGACCCAGCCGCGCTGCACGAGGTGACAGGCCACGGCGATGCCGATGGCACGAAATGTATCTTTAATGACGGACTGACAGAATTCCTGGGCAATCTGGTTGTCACGAACGTTGAGTCGGAACTCGAGACTGGAGCCTACGGCAAGCTGGGCCAACTTAATGAGAGCGGGCGCGACGTGGGCCACTCGTCAATGTCACTCGGCCTGGCCATTGACCTCGCCAAGATCGGGTGGAACCAGGGCGACGACCTCTTTGCCTACATGGACCATCGCCTGGCCTCCGGCATCGAGTATCTGGCGGCTCAGACCCAGAGCATCGCGAACCTCCCTTGGACCAACTACATGTGGGGTTCCAGCGGTTACTACTATTCCGACGGACGAGCATGGTTGATGACCGAGCCCGCCCTGGGCGCACAGATGCGCCCCTACTGGGGAACCGTCATTGGCATCTATGAGGGTGTGAAGGGCGTAAAGATGCCCTTCTCCGAGACGGCGTACAGCAAGATGGGCATCGACGAGGGAGGCCAGGGCAGCACGAGCGGCGGCTACGACCACCTGGGCTATTCCGTGCTGATGAACACCCGCGACGAGCAACTGTGTCCTGCCGAAAAGGTGCCCACCGAGCTGAGTCCCCGCATGGAGTACAGCGGCACGTTGTCAACCAATCTCATCCCCAGCCTGGCAAAGGAACGCAGTCGCGGCAACGTGGACGGCAAGGTTACCCTGCACAACGAACTGGGCGGACTGGTGAACACCTACACGACGAACGTCAACACCTGTGTGCCCACGGGACAGACCATAAAGCTTATGCCTCAATTGCCCGAAGGCGAGGAAGACACGGGCCAGTGGAAATGGGAAACAGGAGAGACCAGTCGCGACATTGTGGTTAGCACCGACTCGAGCCACATCTACCGCGTACACTACACCAACTCGCGCGGCGTCGAGAGCGAGCTCACCTTCGCCATTGCCGCCCGTGGCGACTGCACGCCCACACCCTTGCGCCCGTCCATTACCTACGACAACGTGACGATAGAGAGCGACACCATCGACATCCTCTACGGCAAGACGGCAACGCTATCCGTTGCTCCCACCTGCGATTGGGGTACCTACAAGTGGAGCACCAGCGCCACGACGCAATCCATCACCACGTCGGCCATCAATGCCGACAGCGAGATTAGCGTCGTCTACACCAACCAAGGTGGAGCCCAAACCACGCAGACGTTCCACCTTCACATGCTTCCCGCCTTGCCCTACATCATGGTGGGCGAGAATAGGAGCGAAAGGGCCGATACTCTGGTCACGGTGGGAAGTTCCGCCGTGCTGGGCCTGACGCTGCCCAGTGCCGTGCGTGCCAGCAACGTAACGTGGAGCACAGGCGAAACGGGGGCATCGATAACCATTAGCGACATCCAGACCACGCAGAAGGTGACCGCAACATTCACCCTTCGCAGTGTGGAGTACACCATTACCTTCACCCTTCTCGTAAGCGACGAGGAGCCCAGCCGCCTCATCACGCCAGGCAACTATGTTATCCGTCACGTGACCACAGGCTTGCTTTTGACCTCGAACGGGAAAAACCAACTGGCCACCTTCGAAAAGGGTAATGCCGATTCACCCCTCGACGCCCAGAAGTGGTACGTCGTGTCCAAGGACGAAACAACAGCCAAGTACAACCTGATTAGTCTGGCCGACACAGACAGTCTGAAGATGAATAACCAGGCCAAGACCACCGCAGTGTCGTCATACCCCTTCTACCTTCAGGGAGCACGAGAGACCATGCGCTTTGCCATTTACGTCAAGGCGGGTTCAACCACCAAATATTGGGACATCACGACCGACGGTGCAATCCTCACGTCAGCCACCACGTCGCTCACCAGCTTCCCCTTCGAGCTCATTCCGCTCAGCGACCACACCGTCGTCAGTGCCCTCACGGCCGACGGCAACAAGACCGGCGCAATCTACAACCTGCAAGGCCAGCGGCTGAGCGGTCGCCCATCGGCAAAGGGCGTCTACATCATCAATGGACGCAAGGTGCTCATTAAATAATCGTCTGACTAAAACCCAAATACGACATCTCATGAAAAAGCAATGTATCCTTATCGCTCTGCTGGCACTCTTCTGCAACGTAAGCCACACGAGTGCACAAAGTGAACTTTATCCCAAGCACTTCGACCTGCACGACGTCACCCTTCTCGACGGGCCGATGAAGAAGGCAATGGACCTGAACATCCAGACCCTGCTACAATACGACGTCGACCGCTTGCTCACGCCCTTCGTGCGCCAAGCCGGCCTTGCCAATACTTCCGACACATCGTCGCCCTACTACCAATGGCTTTCCAAGCACCCCAATTTCCCGAACTGGGGAGGTTCGGGCTTCGACCTTAGCGGCCACGTGGGCGGTCACTATCTCTCGGCGCTGGCCTTGGCCTATGCCGCCAGTCACGACGAGGCCCAGCGCAGTAAACTCAAGGAGCGCATGGATTACATGTTGGCCGTGATGAAGGATTGCCAGGATGCCTACGACACTAACACTACCGGTCTCTATGGTTTCATTGGCGGACAGCCCATCAACGACTCGTGGGAAGCGCTCTATAAGGGCGACCTCTCGAAGATTCGCGGCAACTGGGGTTGGGTGCCGTTCTATGTCCAGCACAAGATATTGGCCGGACTGCGCGACGCCTACCTCTACGGCGGCAGCGACCAAGCCAAGGAACTTTTCCGCAAGTTGGCCGACTGGAGCACGAATGTCATTGCCAGCTCGACCGATGCATCCTTCGAGGACTTTCTGAACTGCGAACACGGCGGCATGAACGAATCGTTGCTCGATGCCTATCAACTCTTTGGCGACAAGAAATACCTCGACGCCGCAAAGAAGTTCACCCATAAGGCCATGCTCAACGGCATGCAGTCGCTCTCCACCACCTTCCTCGACAACAAGCACGCCAACACCCAGGTACCCAAGTATATCGGTATGGAACGCATCTTCGAGGCCGACGCCTCTGCAACGTCCTACCGAAAGGCCGCCGAGAACTTCTGGACGGATGTTGCCAAGAACCGCACCGTGTGCATCGGCGGTAACTCGGTTGGCGAGCACTTCCTCGCGGCGGCCAACAGCAACCGCTACATCGATAATCTGGACGGTCCCGAATCATGCAACTCCAACAATATGCTCAAACTGTCGGAGATGATGGCTGACCGCACGGGCGACGCCAAGTATGCCGACTTCTACGAAAGTACGATGTGGAACCACATCCTCTCCACCCAAGACCCCACGACGGGCGGCTACGTCTACTTCACCACGTTGCGCCCCCAGGGCTATCGCATCTATTCGCAGACGAACAAGGGCATGTGGTGCTGTGTGGGCACGGGCATGGAGAACCACTCAAAGTATGGCCACTTCATCTACACCCACGATGGCACAGAGACGCTCTACGTGAACCTCTTCACCCCGTCGAAGCTCGAGAGCGAGCATTTCGCAGTAACCCAGCAGACGACGTTCCCCGCCATCGACCTCACGGCCAGCAATGTCCCCACGCCGAACACGGTCACCACAGAGATTACCGTTGAGAAGGCCGGCACCTACACCATTGCCGTCCGCCACCCGTCGTGGGCTGGAGAGCAATACGCCGTCATGGTGAACGGAGCGGCCGTAAACCAGACCGTCACCAAAGGCGTTGCCAGCTACGTGAGCATCAACCGCACATGGGCCGTGGGCGATAAGATTAGCGTATGGCTGCCCATGGAGTTGCGCTACGAGGAGTGTCCCAACTACACCGACTACATTGCCTTCAAGTTTGGCCCCATCCTGCTTGCTGCCCAGACCACGGCCAGCAGCGAAGCCGAAGCTGCCGAGACGGGTCTCGCCTACGAGGCACTGCAGAACGAATACGGCGGCGAGGGTCGCATGGACCACGCCCCGGGCTCGATGGCCTCGAGCAAAAGCCTCATCGACGCTCCCCTGCTCATTGGCAACCGGGCCGACGTGCTGTCGCGCATCACGCGAGCCGACGATGGCAACTTCACCATCGACGTGAGCCGCCCGGGCATTAGTTCCTACACCTGGAAGTCGCTGAAGCTGGTGCCCTTCTACCAGATTCACCACGCACGCTACATGTGCTACTGGTACCAGCAGACCGAGGAAAACTTTGCCAACAGTTCGATGGCACAGACCGAGGCCAAACGCGAGGCACTGGCCGCACGCACGCTCGACTTCGTGGCTCCCGGCGAGCAGCAGAGCGAGGCAGGACACGAATATAACTACAGCAGCGACTCGAGCACTGGCCTCTACAACTCCGAGCGCTATCGCGACGCCAAGGCCAACGGACACATCCAGTATACCTTATATAATAATAGCGGTGTGGAAGAGAACCTCAGCATCATGATGCGCTTTAACCTGGCCGACCACGGTCGCAAGGCCAAGCTCACCGTCGACGGTCAGCTGCTGGCCGACATCACCATCCCCACCGCCTTTAAGGGCAGTGACGCCAACGGTTTCTACAATGTGGAATTCCCCATCCCCAACGAATGGGCGAAGGGCAAGACACAATTCGTGGTACGCCTCACCGCGAGCAGCTCCACCCTGTGTCCGGGTGTCTACTACATAAGACTCATGAAGGACTATAACGCCGAAGCCAAAGCCTACCGCTTCGTGTGCACCGACTGGACTACGGGCGACGCAAAGCGCGTGGCTGCCAGTAAGTTTAGCTACAACACGGAGAAAAACACCATCACCGTCAACGCCGGCACTGGCGCCAACAACGTGGCCCTGATGATGAAGTGGCAAGAACTTGACTACGACATCAGCAGTCAGCAAATCTACCTCGTCGTTCGCGGCACGGGGCTCAAGACCACCAGCGGCGCCAGCTACCTGTGGTGGCTCAACGGCACAAACCGCGGCTCGCAGGTGGCGCCCGAGCGCTGCGAGGAAGTGACCATCGACGGCGCGAAGCAACAGGTCATAGCCTTCAACATGAAGACCAGCGGCCTGTATGACAACTTTATGCAGGAGCGCAACAACGTGTGCATGGGACAGACCATCTTCGGCCTCACGTCATCAACTGGCACCAGCACCATCTACGACATCAACTTCGTGAGCAACCTCGACGATTACATCGCTACTGCCACACCCGTCGCTGCCTTACACGCTGCCACGACCACGAGCGCGACCTACAACTTGCAGGGCATCCGCACACGCCAGCCCCGCAAAGGCATCTTCGTGCGCGACGGAAAGAAAATCGTGATTAAGTAAAACGCATATCCCACACCGACACCATGAAACGTATCATTTTACCCTTGTTATTAGTCTTCGGCCTGCTGCCCCAGGCCCAGTCCCGACCAACAGCCACCAAGCCGACGCCCTACGCCGGATACCTCTTTGCCTACTTCGAAGGGGGCGGCGACAGTAACCTGCAGGAGCAACTGCGCTTTGCCATCAGCGAGGACGCACGCAACTGGTATGCCCTCAACGAGGGACGGCCCGTAGTTGGCAGCGACAGCATCAGCGAGTCGGGCGGCATACGTGACCCACACATCCTTCGCGGCGAGGACGGCTGCTACTACATCGTGGCTACCGACATGATGACGGCTCGCAACGGCTGGAAGGAAAACCCCGGCATCGTGCTCATGAAGTCGAGCGACCTCGTCAACTGGACGCACGCGAAAATCAACCTTGGCCGCGACTGGCCTAACTTCAGCGATGCCTACTGGGTGTGGGCTCCGCAGACCATCTACGACCGCAAGGCTCGCAAGTACATGATCTACTTCACCCTGCAGCGCACGGGCGACAACCGCCAGAGCCTTGTCACCTATTATGCCTACGCCAACGACACGTTCACGGCTTTCGAGAGCGAGCCCCGCAAACTCTTTGCCGCACGCTACGGCAGCATCGACAACGACATCGTCCTCAGCAACGGCACCTATCACCTCTTCTACAAGGGCAATACGAAGGACCAAAACGGAAAGGAAGTGAAGAACGGCATACAGCAAGCCACCTCAAAGCACCTCACAGGACCTTGGCGCGAGCATTTCCAATACCTCGACGCCTACGCCGGAACACCCACCCACGTCGAAGGCTCAACCGTGTTCCCACTCCACGACGGCAGCAACGAATGGGTGTTGATGTACGACCTCTACGGTAGCGGGCGCTACGAATACCAGACCTCGAAGGACCTCGTCAACTGGACGAAGACCCCACAGTCGTTCCGCAAGAACTTCTTCCCGCGCCACGGCTCGGTCATCTCCGTCACGCGCGACGAGCTCAACCGGCTTCAGCAACGTTGGGGCTGGGTGCTCACGCACGAATTCGAGGCCACAGGCAACCCCATCATCCGCGACAAGCATACCGCCGACCCGGCCGTCCTCGTCGAGGGTGACACCCTTTGGCTCTTTGCCGGCCACGATGCCGCAGGCAACCAGTCGAACTACGTCATGCACGACTGGCTCCTCTACTCCACCACCGACCTGCGCCACTGGACGGAACACCCCTCGCCACTGCGCATCGAAGAGTTTACATGGGCCCGCAGCCGACAGGCCTACGCCGGCCACGTGGCCCGAGGCAAGGACGGGCGCTACTACTGGTATGTGTCGACAAACTGGTGCGGCATCGGCGTGGCCGTCAGCGACAACATTCGCGGCCCCTACCGCGACGCCCTGGGCAAGCCCCTGCTCACCAACCAGGACTGCTTCGACTCGCATCACAGCTGGGCATGCATCGACCCGGCCATCTTCGTCGACGACGACGGAACGCCCTACATCATATGGGGCAACCGCGAGTGCTACTACGCACGGCTGAAGGACAACATGGTTGAAATCGACGGCCCCATCCGTCGTATCCACGTCCCCGACTTCACGGAAGCCGCCTGGCTCCACAAATACCAAGGCCGCTACTACCTTACCTACGCCTCGCAGTGGCCCGAGAAGATAGCCTATGCCGTGGCCGACCAAATCGGAGGCCCCTACCTCCCCATGGGCATCATCAGCGAAATCGCCGGCAACTCCAACACCACCCACCCCGCCATCGTCGAGCATCGTGGGCAGTGGCTCTTCTTCAGCCACAACGGCGGCCTTCCGCAAGGCACCAGCTACAGCCGCAGCATCATCGTCGAACCGCTTCGCTACGACGCCAGCGGTGCCATACTGCCCATTCCCCCAACCGCCCAGGGAGCCATTCCCCAGTAGTAGCTTAGTGGATTCATTTATTGCGAACATCATACTATAAGACGTTCCTATGGCGGACATATCTTATAGAAACATCGTCATATATATAGGAATGTAGTCGACGTCCTTCTCTCTTTTATAATCCTTGGTGTAGATAATATACTTATTAAGGATGCGATCTGAGAATTTCTGACAAAACATATCCAAAGAGGCGTGGGTTTTATAGCCGGAGGATTTAACTTCGATAGGTGAAACTTTATGCTGGTCTGGGAGCAGGAAATCTATCTCATAATAATTTTTACCTCCGTTGAAGGGGATCGTGTGGTAGAACAGTTTCTTTCCCGTAGCCCGTAGCATCTGGGCTATCACATTTTCATACACATAGCCAAGGTTTGTATTGAGCTTGTCATTTAATAATTTCTGGTAGATGACATTTTCTGTAAAATCCTTGTCCTTGAACGCAAGTGTGATAAACAGCCCGGTATCGGAGGCATACATCTTGAACTTCCCTGGATTTTTCGTTAAAGCCAATCCAGCATTTGGGTCATTGGAATGATAGCAGACATTGGTGGTCATTGAATCATCCATGATTTTAACTAAATCCTCCAAACGGTCTGCATGTTCTCCGGGAAGAGAGGTCGCAATCTGATAGCGAGAGGCATTTTTACTGAGTTGGGCAGGAATAGCATCATAGATAGCTGCGGCTCTTCCTGACGAGTCTATTTTATAGAAATCATCCTCATATAACGAAATAATATCTCGCTTGACTAAATCCACCGCACTCAGGTTGTTTGTTTTGATATATTCTGCCACAGCTTGTGGCATTCCACCAACTAACATATAGAGACGAAAATCACGCATCATCCTACGATGCACGGCATCGCCCAGCGACATCTTCTGCACAAAAGCTGTCCGAAGTAGCGGAATAGTAGCGGTATCGCCCATTGCCCAGCGAAATTCCTCATAGTCCATCGGAAACATATCTACCTTTGTCTCTTCGCTTGGTATGAGGATGTCTTCACTGGTTTTTCGCACAGAAATCAACGAGCCTGTCTCAATGTAATCATAGCGATGGTCCTTTACCAGCTGCTTGATTGCCTGTCGTGCCAACGGCTCTTTCTGTACTTCATCCAAGATAATGACTGACTCACGTTCATAGAGTTGTACATGATATACTATCTGAAGACGGAAGAAGATGAAATTCAAATCAGACACATCTTTGAACAAGTCATGTACTTCCTGCGGGCATGAGGCGAAATCAATTAGGATATAAGATTTGTATTCGTTGCGAGCGAACTCTTCTGCCAATGTAGACTTTCCAATGCGTCTTGCACCCTGAATGAGCAAGGCTGAAGAACCATTGCGCTCAGTCTTCCATCTGAGCATCCGTTCATACATCTTTCTTTTAAATATAATGGCCTTTTCTTCCATTTCCAGACAGATCTTTTGCCGCAAAATTACTCTTTTTATTAAGTCCCGCCAAATTTTTCTTGCCGAAATGTCATTTCCCGCCAAATTTACATGCCCATTATTGTCATTTTCCGCCTAAATTATCGTCAAGGTAAACACTAACCAGAGTCTCGGCAGCCTTGTGTCCGCGTCATCCGCCCCACCCGACCGCCCAAGTCACCGTTCTCCTGTTATTTAGGTTATTAGCAGAGGAGCCCCCTTTACCCCATTAAAGGGGTGCTTCATTATATATCAAGCCACAACTTAATACCAACGACTGTCGGCGTAAAAAGGGTTGTATCTTATTCTGTTCCTATATCAAACCACAACTTTGGCAACTTGTTAAGGCAATCACATAAGGATATAGCAAAATTTACTGCCCATTCCCCCAACCGCCCAGGGAGCCATTCCCCAATAAGCGGTAGCCGCGCGGGATGGTTAAGTTAACCCCTCGCCGTAAGTTAAGTTAACCTTCCCTCATAAGTTAAGTTAACCTATGGCGGAAGGTTAACTTTATCTCCCTGCGCTCCTTCGCCTTGCGGCGCACGGGGCTACACGTTGCCGGGTCCGCACCCATGGGAAACCAAGCCACAGGCCACATAAAAAGAAAGATGGAGGCCAACCGGCGCTCCACCTTTCACACACACATTATAAAGCAATTCAATCGTACCTATTTCCTTGACATCGCTTACGCTACGCCGAGCTTTGCCGCTATACGATGCCCTGTGACATCATAGCCTTGGCAACCTTCATGAAGCCGGCAACGTTGGCACCCTTCACGTAGTTGACATAGCCGTCGGGCTCAGTGCCATACTTGACACAGTTCTCGTGGATGTTCTCCATAATCCAGAGCAGCTTGGCATCAACCTCCTCGGCCGACCAGCTGAGACGCTCGGAATTCTGAGACATCTCCAGACCGCTGACACTCACGCCACCAGCGTTCGATGCCTTACCAGGCGAGTAGAGAATCTTAGCTTCCTGGAACACGCGGATTGCACCGGGCGTTGAGGGCATGTTAGCTCCCTCGGCCACAGCAATAACGCCGTTGGCCACAAGAGCTTTGGCCTGCTCCTCGTTGAGTTCGTTCTGTGTTGCACAAGGCAAGGCGATGTCGGCCTTCTCAAACCAGGGCTTTGCACCGTCGCCGACGTACTTGGCCGAGGGATACTGGTCGACATACTCGCGGATACGACCACGATAGAGGTTCTTCAGCTCCATGATGTAGTCGAGCTTCTCACGGTCGATGCCATCGGGATCGTAGATGTAGCCGTCGGAATCACTCATGGTCATCACCTTACCACCAAGCTGCAGCACCTTCTCGGCAGCGTATTGTGCCACATTGCCCGCGCCGGAGATAAGCACCTTCTTACCCTCTATGGTGTCGCCCTTGGTCTTTAGCATGGCGCGCAGGAAGTACACGGTGCCGTAGCCGGTAGCCTCGGGACGGATGAGGCTTCCGCCAAACTCCAGACCCTTTCCAGTGAGCACACCTGAAAAGTCGCGCGTCAACTTCTTATACATGCCGAACATGTAGCCTACCTCACGACCGCCCACGCCGATGTCGCCGGCAGGTACGTCGATGTTAGGTCCGATGTGACGAGTGAGCTCGAGCATGAAAGCCTGGCAGAAACGCATAACCTCGGCATTCGACTTGCCACGGGGGCTGAAGTCACTACCGCCCTTGCCACCGCCCATGGGCAACGTGGTCAGGGAGTTCTTAAACGTCTGTTCAAAAGCCAGGAACTTCAGTATTCCCAGATTCACCGAGCTATGGAAGCGAATGCCACCCTTATAGGGACCAATGGCATTGTTATGCTGAATGCGATAGCCCATGTTGGTTTGAATCTGGCCCTTGTCATCCATCCAAGTCACGCGGAATTGGTAAACACGATCGGGAATGCACAGGCGCTCGATGAGGTTTACCTTGTCAAACTCGGGGTGCTTGTTGTATTCTTCCTCAATGGTTCCCAGCACCTCCTCCACGGCCTGATGATACTCGGGCTCGTTGGGGAAACGACGTTTCAGGTCGTCTAAAACTTTCTTTGCGTCCATAAAAACTAATGTTAAGTGTCAATCTTTTACCTTTTCGAGTGCAAAGGTAACAATTTTACACAATTTGACCAAATAATCTTACAAAAATATAGTAGTT
>CALZQV010000024.1 GCA_945828295.1 uncultured Prevotellaceae bacterium
GCGCCGAGGAAGGCTTCAGCCTGTTCAACACCATTTGCGCCGTGGCGCTCATCCTGATGCTGGTCTATGCACTATTCCTCCATCGCCACCATCACCACGACGGATGTTGCTGTGAGGAAGAATGTTGCTGCTGTCACGCTGAACAGGAAGAGAGCAAGACATACTATATCGAGGGCATGCATTGTTCTCACTGCGCGGCAAACGTAGAAAAGGCCATCAGCAGCGTGGAGGGCGTGGAGTCGTGCAGCGTGAGCCTCAGCGAGAAATCGGCCACAGTGAGCGGCCATGCCGACGATGCAGCCGTGCGAGAAGCCGTGGAAAGTATCGGATACGCCATTACAAATAAATAAATTGACAAAATATTTGGCTATTTCGTAACAAATTAATATCTTTGCAATCGAATAAGTAACAAAACACCAGCAGATATGTTACATAACGTACAGTTTGAGGCCTACTTTTATTACTTTTACTTTAGCAACAAAGTGAAGCGGGTCTGATGTGTACAATGTTTTAAGCAAACAGACGAAAGAGAACAAGGAAAATAAACAAGAAACCCGCTTCCATGAAAAGAAGCGGGTTTTCTTTATAAAGATAAAGGACAGAAGATGACACACCGAGTAGCCATACAGGGCATAAAAGGAAGTTTCCACGATATTGCCGCCCACCGATACTTCGAGGGCGAGGAGGTGGAGCTGCTGTGCTGCGAAACATTCGAGCAGGTGTTTGTGGAGATGAGTCGCGACCCACAGGTTTTGGGCCTTGTGGCAATTGAGAACACCATAGCGGGCAGCCTACTTCACAACTACGAACTGATGCGCGACAGTGGCGCAACCATCGTGGGCGAACACAAGCTGCGCATCAGCCACAGCATCATGTGTCTGCCCGACGAGGACTGGGGCGATCTGAGTGAAGTGAACTCCCACCCCGTGGCACTGATGCAATGCCGCGACTTCCTGTCGCAACACCGCACGTTGAAGGTCGTGGAAGTGTCGGACACGGCAGGAGCAGCAGCCGACATCAGTCGCGGGAACCTGAGGGGGCATGCCGCCATCTGCCACAAGGATGCCGCAGAAATCTACGGCATGAAAGTCCTGCAGGAAGGCATCGAGACAAACAAGCACAACTTCACGCGCTTCCTCGTTCTGGCCAATCAGCAACAAGCCATCCTGATGCGCAACCTGCAAGACGTCAACAAGTCAAGCATGGTTTTCATGCTGCCCCACGAGGAAGGAAGCCTTTCGGCCATACTCAGCGTGCTCAGCTTCTACAAACTGAACCTGACAAAGATTCAATCACTGCCCATCATTGGCAAAGAATGGCAATACATGTTCTATATCGACCTGTCCTTTACCGACTACACACGCTACCGGCAGGCCATAAACGCAATTAGCCCCCTGACCAACGGACTTAAACTATTAGGAGAATACAAAGATGGAAAGCAAAGTATTTAACATAAAGCCGGCCGACCGCCTGAGCAACGTGTCAGAATACTACTTCAGCCGCAAGTTGAAGGAAGTGGCACGGATGAACGCTGAAGGCAAAGACGTGATATCCCTGGCCATCGGCAGTCCCGACATGCCCCCCTCGGAGGCCACAATCGACGTTTTGTGTCGCGAGGCACGCAAAGCCGATACCCACGGCTACCAGCCCACCATCGGCACACCCGAACTAAGACAGGCAATGGCTGGTTTCTACAAACGTTGGTACAACGTCGAACTTGACCCCGCAACAGAGATTCAGCCCCTCATCGGCTCAAAGGAAGGCATACTGCACGTCACACTTGCTTTTGTCAACCCGGGCGACAGCGTCTTGGTACCCAATCCCGGCTACCCCACCTATACGGCTCTGAGCAAACTGCTTGGCGCAAACATCATCAACTACGACCTGTCGGCCCAAAAAGGGTGGCAGCCCGACTTCGAGGCTCTCGAGGGCATGGACCTCAGCAACGTCAAGTTGATGTGGACGAACTATCCCAATATGCCTACAGGGGCAAATGCACGTCGCGAGACATACGAGAAGCTCGTGGAGTTTGCCCGCCGGCACAACATTGTCATCGTAAACGACAACCCCTACTCTTTAATCCTGAATTGCGATGAAAGACTCAGCATACTTCAAGTCCCGGGAGCCAAAGATTGTTGCATAGAGTTCAACTCGATGTCGAAGTCACACAACATGCCCGGCTGGCGCGTGGGCATGCTTGCCACCAATGCCGAGTTTATCAAATGGATAATAAAGGTAAAGTCGAACATCGACAGCGGAACCTTCCGCCCCCTGCAGCTGGCAGCAGCCCAGGCTTACCAGAACTCTGACGAATGGCACCATCAGGCAAACATCGAGACCTACGCCCGTCGCCGAGATTTGGCCGAGGAGATTATGACCCAGATAGGCTGTGAGTTCGACCCGAACCAAGTGGGCATGTTCCTTTGGGGACGCATTCCGGAAAACTATTCCGACGCAGAAGAACTGACGGAACGCGTGTTGCACAAGGCGCGCGTGTTCATTACGCCAGGCTTCATCTTCGGGACAAACGGCAAGCGATATGTCCGTATATCCCTGTGCGCAAAGGAAGAGACCATCAAAACCGCATTAGAAAGAATCAAAACAAATATATAATATGGAACTGGATTTACTACCATTAGAACTACCCAGCGATAAGAAACGTCCATTCGTGATTGCCGGCCCCTGTTCGGCAGAAACGGAAGAACAAGTAATGAAAACTGCCCACCAGCTGGCAGACAAGGGCTGCCACATATTCCGAGCCGGAATATGGAAACCACGCACGAAGCCCGGAGGTTTCGAGGGGCACGGCGAACCTGCCCTGAAGTGGCTGCAGCGCATAAAGGAAGAGACGGGCATGCTCACGGCTACAGAAGTTGCCAAGCCCGAGCACGTTGAGCTGGCCTTGAAATACGGCATCGACATCCTCTGGATTGGAGCACGCACCACAGTCAACCCCTTTGCCGTGCAGGAGATTGCCGACAGCCTGAAGGGCGTAAGCGACGTTCCCGTGCTGGTTAAGAACCCCGTAAGCCCGGACCTTGAACTGTGGATTGGAGCCCTACTGCGAATTAACAAGGCAGGCGTCAAACGACTGGGAGCCATTCACCGCGGATTTACCAGCATAGACCAACGCATTTACCGCAACACACCCATGTGGCACATTCCCATCGAGCTGCATCGCCGCTATCCCAATCTGCCCATCGTATGCGACCCCAGCCACATGGGAGGCCGACGCGACCTCATCGCACCGCTCTGCCAACAGGCTATGGACATGGGATTCGAAGGTCTTCTGGTGGAGAGCCACTGCTCGCCGGACGAAGCCTGGAGCGACGCCTCGCAACAGGTATTGCCAGACGTGCTTGACTTCATCATCGACCGACTCGTCATCCGCGACAATGCAGAAATGACAGAGTCGCTGGCCAGCCTTCGCAAACAAATCGACGAAATGGACACCGCCCTCATGGATCTCCTGACCAAGCGCATGCGTGTGTCACGCGAAATCGCCATCTATAAGAAAGAGCACAATATGGCTGTGGTGCAGGCCGTCCGATACAACGAAATCCTGGACAAGCGCGGGGCACAAGGTACGCTTTGCGGCATGAACGCCGACTTCGTAAGACGCGTCTACGAAGCCATTCACGAGGAGAGTGTTCGTCAGCAAATGGAAATAATAAATAAATAGGAAAGCATGAAAATACTGATTCTGGGTGCAGGAAAGATGGGAAGCTTCTTTACGGATGTATTGAGCTTCGACCATGAAACGGCCGTATACGAAGTGGACAGCAAGCGCATGCGCTTCCTCTACAATACGCTCCGCTTTACTAAGCCGGAGGAAATAAAAGACTTCCGCCCCGACTTGGTTATCAACTGTGTCTCCCTGAACAACACGATTGACGTATTCCGTCAGGTAATACCCTATCTGTCACAAGACTGCATCATTAGCGACATTGCCAGCGTGAAGACCGGCCTCAAAGAATTCTACGAATCAACCGGCATGCACTACGTCAGCACGCACCCCATGTTTGGCCCCACCTTTGCCAACCTTGGTGCCCTCTCAAGCGAGAATGCCATTGTTATCAACGAAGGCGACTATCTCGGGCGCGTATTCTTCCTGGATATTTATCGGAGACTGGGATTAAACGTACACGAATACAGCTTTGAGGAGCATGATGAAGCCATGGCATACTCGCTAAGCGTGCCTTTCGTAAGCACGTTCGTCTTCTCGGCCGTAATGAAGAAGCAGGATGCGCCCGGAACAACCTTCAAGCGTCACCTGAAGATTGCCAGAGGCGTGCTGAGCGAAGACGAGACCCTCCTGCGCGAGATACTGTTCAACCCACGGACCAAAACACACGTCGAGGGCATTCGCTCCGAACTAAAGGAACTCATTCAGATTATCGACAACAAAGACGAGAAGGCGCTTAGCAAGTACCTCGAGAAAATACGCAAAAACATAAAGTAACCACTATTCGAACAGAACGGCATTGCTGAACGGAAGTCCAGCAATGTCTTTCTGCGATAGCTTAATATCCGCACTATCGATAGGCCATTTGATGGCCAACGTCGGGTCGTCATAGCATATCGAATGTTCGTGCTCGGGAGCATAAGCATTGTCCACCTTATAACAGAACACGGCTTCGTCACTCAATACAAGAAAGCCATGGGCAAAACCACGGGGTATGAACAACTGTCTTTTATTATCCTCGTTTAGTTCTACCATGAAGTGCTGACCAAACGTGGGCGAGCTCTTTCTCAAGTCGACAGCAACATCGAGCACACGGCCTTTCATGACACGAACCAGCTTTGCCTGACTATACTCGCCTCCCTGATAATGCAACCCACGGAGGACGCCGTACGACGACTTCGATTCGTTGTCTTGAATGAAAGTAACCTTTCCAATATGTCTTTCAAAATCAGCCTGTTGATATACCTCCATGAAATAACCGCGCGAATCCCCAAAGACCTGTGGTTCAAGTATCCACACCCCTTCGATAGGTGTCATTATGTACTCCATACTTATTGCTTCGTGTAATCAATTTAGCACAAAGATACTGAATATTATCGGATTAGGCAAGAAGCGTGTAATTTCTTTAAAAATTTAAAAATAATCCTACTTATTGTTGGCGTGTTTAAGTTTTTTGCTGTATCTTTGCAATATGAATCAACTACCTACATTAATAGAATACCTGCTACTTAATCACGATTACGTAGTTATACCCGACTTGGGAACGTTTATCGTTCAGTTGCAGGATGCTCGTAGGAACGAAGCTGAAGAGGCTTTCCTGCCTCCCATCCGTTCCGTACGATTCAACACAGAGTTGATTCATTCCGACGACCTTTTGGTCAACTCCATAGCAGCAATCTACAACATAACGCTACAGGAAGCACACAAGCTCCTCGACACATGGACCGACGACTTCAAGCAAAACATTGAAGACAACGGATGTCTTGAGTTTGGTGCAATTGGCGTATTCTCGAAAGAAGACGACGGCACGCTGCTGTTTGCGCCTCAGGAAGCTGGTGTTACCACACCTGAATTCTATGGGCTCGATGCATTCCACATGAGCGTAATCGAGACGGAGCAGAAAGCAAGAGTCGTACCTTTGGCTGCAACGATGGAAGCTGACGACAGCGCCATCACCATCCGAATCAACCGACGCGTGGCCAATTTTGTAGCTGCTGCATGCGCCATCATCATGTTCTTCGTGTTTGCCAACAGTCCGATACCCGACCTCAACCACACGGAGCAACTGAGTAGCATCAAAGAATTACTGATGCCGACAGCGGGGAACAGCGGTGCAAAACAGCAGGTAGCAGAGCCTACTCATATTGAAAAAGCCCTTCCTGCACCATCAAAAGAGGCCGCAGTGCCCTCACCGGCAGAAAGCGCTCCCGCCATCCAGAGCCAGCAGGACGAATACTGCATCGTTATGGCAAGTGCAATATCGATGAAGAATGCCGAGAACCTTGTAAAGCAATTAAACGAAGACGGCTTTGTAAGCGCACGTGTAATGGTAACGGGAAAGATGGTTCGCGTTGTTGTAGGACACTACACCAACGAGGCAGAAGCCAACGAAGCATCCTGCGAGATTCGCAATCGTTCTAAAGCCTACCGCGACGCTTGGGTATTCCATTTGTCTTAAATCATCTAAACTTATTCTATGAAGCGGGTTCGTTGTCCAAAATGCGATAATTATATCACTTTTGACGAAACCCAATATACCTCTGGCCAGCAGTTAGTATTTGTCTGTCCGCAATGCCAAAAGCAATTTGGCATTCGAATCGGCGTGAGTAAGTTGCGCGACAAACATGAAGAACGCAACCTGGACGAAAAGGAGAACCAGGAAGGTTGCGGAAGCATCGTCGTCGTGGAGAATGTTTTCCACTACAAACAAGTAATTCCTCTGAAGATGGGCGACAACGTCATCGGGCGATACGTGAGAGGAACGGACATCAACACCCCCATAGAAACGTCTGACCCGAGCATCGACACGAAGCACTGCATCATTCGCGTACAGCGGAACAAACACGGCGAGTTGCAATATATACTGCGCGATGCACCATCCAACACCGGAACATTCTACATGAACGACATCCTGCGCGACCAGGACAGAGTGCGGCTTGAAGAGGGTTCCATTGTAACAATCGGCGCCACGACGCTCATTCTTCGGACAGCCGATTCCGAAGAAAAGGAATAATATCCCCCAATACACAAGACTCTGGCTTCACACACAATGAAGCCCAATCAAACAGCTATGACAAAGGAGAAGGAAATCAAGAAATGGACATTGCTCGACAGCGAATACCTGATAAAACGTCCTTGGCTGACGGCTCGGCGCGACCACCTGCGGCTGCCCGACGGAACAGACATGCCCGAATACTACGTTCTGGAGTACCCCGACTGGGTAAACATCATTGCCATCACGAAAGACGGGAAGTTCCTGCTCGAAAAGCAATACCGGCATGCACGAGGGATTATTGCCTATGAATTGCCTGCCGGCGTGATAGAACAGGGAGAGTCGCCACTGGAAGCTGCCCAGCGTGAGCTATTCGAGGAAACAGGCTATACGGGTGGGAAATGGGAACATTTCATGACTCTCTGCCCCAATGCGGGTGCCTGCACAAACGTCAGCCACACCTATTTGGCAGTTGGTGTCGAGCAAACCGACACGCAACACTTGGAGGCCACAGAGGACATTGCTATCTACGAAGTCGGTCGTGAAGACGTTTACGACCTGCTACTTCGAGGAGAGGTGCACCAAGCCATGATGGCAGCACCTCTGTGGAAATATTACTCAGGAAAGAACAAGTAAGACAAACCGGAGCGTCTATTCGCGACGACTCAAGATTATCTCTCGGCTTCAGAACTTGAAACCGAGAGATAATAGTATTTGATGCCTATTAAGGGGAACGCTCACTGGCTGTATGGTCATGTCGGCCAAAGCAGGGTTGTCGTTGGCAAACTGGCTTCCCGATGTAGTGAAGTTGGTGTCGAAAGCATAGAAGTCAGCCTTCTGTGCACGGTACTTATATGTCAAGTCGGCATAGAACCGCTTATGGTTGAAGCCCAAACCAAAGGTGGCGATATTGGCTGCGCCAAGACTCATGTAGTCGGTGCTTGTGGCATAATCCATCGCGTCGGAATAGAAGTTCCCAGAGCCATTGCCGTCAGCCAGCTTATATTGGTCAAAGGAAACGTTGTCCTTATAGCGCTTACTGATGAAGTTGTAGCCAAACCTTACTGCAAGCTTATCGATGGGCTTCACCTCGACGCCGGCCTTTATGGTGTGTTGTCCTCTGAGGGTATTCCTGGTGTGTTCATTCATAAAGAGGTCCTTGTCGCTGGCAAACGATCTGTGATAACCGTCGTCGGCCCATTTGGGATAGCCCATGCTGGTCTTTGCCATATTGGCATACTCATACTCTACACCCCAGGCCAAGACCTTGTCTACCGTTGCGCCCAGGCTTACGCGAGCCTTCCAGGGCGTGCGGACGGTGTATTCTATATAGTTGGTTACGTTTTGGCCTTTATCCAGGTGATAGAAAGTTTCGTTATCCAGTCGATACCATGTGGGCGTCTCCACCGTAAGGCCTATGCGGAAGGGATTCTCCTCAATGGGGCGAACAATAAATCCCAGCTTAGCGTTTACACCATAGCCACGAATTTCAGTTTCATTATACAGGCTGTGGTTCAGGCCGCCATCGGACGCCCATTCACCATATTCGCTCCATGCGTTGTAATGAGCATGGTCGAAGCCGAGCGTTGCTCCCGTGTAGAAGCGGTCGCTCACGTTGAACGCAACATTGAAGTCAAAGGCCCCCATGTAACCGCTTTGGTGGCGGTTAAAGGCATTTTCAACCGAGCTGTAAGTGTTACGGTATACATTGTTGGCATCCTTGGTCAGATAATAGTTATCCAACGTTGCATCATTAAGGTCGGGAGTCTTGACCAGTCCTGCAAGGTTGTAGTCCGACACAAAGTTGTCTGTAACCATCTCAGCTATCTGGTCCAACTGCGAGAGGCCTCCGAGGTTCATGTTGTCGGCATAGAAGCCTTGGTTGTAGTTAGCCTTTTTCTGATAATTAAAGGCAAAGTTAACGAAATTCAGCTTTCCATCGGTCTTGAGGCTCCACACGAGTCCCATCTGGTCGAAGCTGGCACGCGCCAGTTTCTCGCCATAGGTGCGGGTGTCGTTGGTGTTCCAGCCATTTGACTTTTGGGGAGCAACGACGCCGAAAGTCAGTGCTACGTCACACTTGCGGTACAAGCCAATACCTGCAGGATTAGAACTGATGACCGAGAGGTCGGCACCCAGTGCGCCCAGCGCTCCGCCCATACCGACATATCGTGCCGTTCCGTTCAGGTCGTCGGTAGCCGTAATCCTGTCGTTGATGAATGTGTCTTGTGCCTTTGCGATGGGCAATGCACCCAGCAATGCCACCATCATGAGATATCTTTTCTTCATACGAATATACATTTATCATACATAGGTTTATGTGTCCGCTAATTATCGGCCACGACCGCCGCCACCTCGGCTACCACCGCCGGAGAAGCCTCCACCTCGGCTGCTGCCGCCAGAGAAGCCACCACCTCGGCTACTGCCACCTGAGAAGCTGCTACCACCTGAGAAGCTGCTGCTTCGACTGCTGCCGCTGGAGAAGTTGCTGCTCCGGATGCTTCCACGCGAAATGCTACTGCCGCGAGAGGAACCACTGCTACGAGAGGTGCTGCTGGAGTTTACAGCGCCGCTGCGGCTGGTGCCAGTGTATGTATTGGTGCGCGATGTGGAAAATCTGTTGTTCGATACTGTCGTGCGCGACGAGCTGGAATTGATGCCACGACCGCTCAGGGTGCTACGGCTGCCTGACGTGCGGGAAGAAACCGTGCCGCGTGCTCCGAGTCCGTATCCGTGTCCGCTGTACGTGCCTGTCGACGAGCCGTATCGGGTTGAGGTGCGCGACGAGCCTGTTGCTGACCCGTGTCCTCTCATTCCGGCCATTGCATAGCCACGACCGCGACTGCCGCCTCGTCCGTACAGAGTGCTGCCCCACCATCCGCCATGAGGATAGTAGTGTGGACAGTACCAGGAGAAATATACTCCCCATCCCCAGTAGTTGTGATAGTACCAAGGGCTGTGCCATCCATAATAACCGTGCCAGCCGCCATACCAGCCCCAGTAGCTATTGTAGTACCAAGGATCGTAGTACCAGGGATCGTAATACCAGGGATCGTAATACCAGGGGTCGTACCAACCATAGTAGGGATATCCCACACCGTGGAAGCGCGAGAGACGCGTCGAATAGAGATAGTCGTCATAGTCCTCGTCGTAATAGCTGCGATTCTGCTTTCTATCGTTCTCGGGCGTGAGTACGTAGTTTCCCTTCTCATCCAGCACCAGACGACTTTCGTCGATATCGAAAGTGTCGGTCTCTGTCATGATGGTGACATTGCGCCCCGTGTTTCCACGACGGTTGTACTCATCAACGTCGCGCAACGTGCCGGAGTAGTACTCGGCAGGCTCCTGAGTCTGGCCGTAGACATCCTCCTTTACGGTTTTCGACGTGTTTTTCGTCTTCTCTTGCTTGGCTTTCTTCTTGGGAACAAAATACATGTCGTCCTGCGCCGAAGCGATAACCGGCAGCATTGCCGCCATTACCCATATTATAACTTTAGCCTTCATACTTTCCAACATTTAAAGGTTCTATGATGCAAATTTACCACCTTTTTGCGTTACGACAAGAGGAAAATCCCCATTTTGTTGGGGAATATCCCTACGCTTTAAACTTTTTTATGTAATTTCGCTTCCGTTATGAAGTACTATCAAGTAGAATTCAAGCTCAAGCCGCACAGCGAAGAGGCTTGCGATGTTCTTTCCTCCCTGTTGGCCGACATTGGCTTCGAGGCATTCGTCCCCGTGGAGGGAGGCCTCATGGGTTACGTCCAGCAATCCCTTTTCGACGAGGAGCAGCTCAACCATGTTGTCAGTGATTTCATCCTGCCCGACGTAGAGATTTCTGCAAGGAGAGAGGAAGCGCCTGACGAGGATTGGAACCAGACGTGGGAAAACGAAGGGTTCGAGCCCGTGGTGGTGGACGACCTGTTGTGCGTGCACGATGCCAACCACAGCGACGTTCCCCACTGTCGCCACGACATCATCATCAATCCGCGCATGGCCTTCGGGACAGGAACCCACGCCACGACGCGACAGATTCTCACCCAACTGTGTTCGATGGACCTGCGGGGAAAACGCGTTGTCGACGCAGGCTGCGGCACTGGGGTGCTGAGCATTCTGGCAGCACAATGTGGCGCCAGCGAGGTTTTCGCCTACGACATTGATGAATGGAGCGTGGAGAACACGCGCATCAATGCCGAGTTGAATGAAATAAAGAATATTATCGTGCGCGAGGGCGACGCGAACGTGCTGCCGCAGGACGGCGACTTCGACCTGGTGGTGGCCAACATCAATCGTAACATTTTGCTCAACGACATGCCTCGGTTCGTGCGTGCCCTGAAGCCAGAAGGCCGATTGCTGCTGAGCGGGTTCTACGTTGCCGACATTGCCCTGCTGGCCGACAAGGGGAAGGAATTGGGAATGGAGATTGAGACGGAGCGCGAGGCCGACGGTTGGGCCATGCTACTCCTCAGGCTCGTCTAAGTCGGGTTGCAGGGTCGAAGCCACAAGATCCTTCATAGAACCGTTGAAGATGTTCAGGTCGACGCTGCCTTTCACGCCATCGACGCGGCCGCAGTCGGTGTATTGCCACATCATCCAGCGTCCCTGATATTTCAGTTCCTTTTCGTAGTAATGGGCTATCCAGAGAGGATAGTCGTCGAAGGCTTTAGTGTTGAGGTAGTCGACTTTAAACTTATACCCCGTGTAGATTATGGGTGCAACGCCATAGATGCTTTGCACGATTTCGAGCCAGTTCAGCACGTCGCGCTGAAACTCGGGCAAGGGTTTGTTGCCTCGTTCTTCGACGTCCAGGATGGGGGGCAAGTCGCCTTCTTGCAGGTGGACCTGCTTGAGGAAGAATTCGGCCTGACGGGTCGAGTTCTTGTTTGATTTAAAATAGTGATAAGCTCCTCGTATTATGTCATTTTGGCCCGCACGGTAGAAGTTATCATTGAAGTTCTGGTCGATGAGTGTTTCGCCTTCTGTGGCCTTGATGACAACGAACTGAACAGGCAGGTTCCCTATGCTGGCATTGCGCAGTCGGTCCCAATCGACGTTGTCCTGGTGGTGGCTAATGTCGATGCCCATGATGTCGTAGCCCGAGGGGTAGTCGGGTTCGCCGTAGATGGCGCGCCAGCGGAAAGAGAGGGGGCTTACGAAGAAGTGGTAGAATATGGCAACATAGATTACGACAATCAGCACCCCGCCCAGCAGCAGTGCGGGCCAGGAGCGGAAAGAGCGAGAGCCACCCGAGCGTCTTCCACTCGGGCGGCTTCTTCTTCGTGTCTTGTTTGTTGTCTTATTCAAGGGGGCTATGGTCGATTATTTACCCTGCTCCAGAGCCAGCGTCTTGGTGCACTGGTCGCAAACCTCGGTGGGACCGAAGTACTGGATGGGACCAGGATAGACGTAGCGTGTCTGGCGTGCCCACTCGTCGCGCTTCGAAGCGAAGTACTTGAAGGGGGCGCCGTCGAGCTCGACCAGAGCCTTGCGGATTACGGGTTTGTTGGCACCGTTGCGGCGCTCGATGTTCATCATCATGGTGATGGGCACACCGCCGGCAACCCACTCGGCTGCGGGGGCAGTGGTGTTCTTGATGACGCTCATGTAGCCCGTCTTGCCATTGGAAATCAGACGGCTGGCGTTGTAACCCAGGCTGTAGCAGTAGTCGGCGTCGTAGTTCGAGGGAGCAGCGCAGCGGCCTTCGTAGCCGAAGAAGTGGTGCTGCGTGCCGAACTTACCGTTGTATTTTCCTTCCTTCTTCCACTCGGCCAGCTTGGTGGAAACCATGCGGCTGAGCAGCTTCTCGGTCTCGATGAGGCTCACCTGCACGTTTCCGTGGGGGTCGCGGTCGAGGCAGAGCTGGCGCGCTACGTCGGCGGGCAGGCTCTCGAGCACGGCCAGGTTCTCCTTGGTGATGTTACCCTTCACGAAGGCAATCTGCTCGTCAGCGCTTGCAAACTCGCGGGGCTCGCCCGTCTGCGGGTCGGTGAGCACCTCGTTGAGCTGTGCGATGAGCTTCTTGATGGCGGGGATGAACTCGATGAGGCCTTCGGGGATGAGGACGGTGCCGAAGTTGTTGCCGTCGGCAGCGCGGTTGGCAACGGCTGTGGCGATGTAGGTCACCACGTCGTCGAGCGACATTTGCTTAGCCTCTACTTCCTCGCTGATGAGGCAGACGTTGGGCTGTGTCTGCAGGGCGCACTCCAGGGCGATGTGGCTTGCCGAGCGGCCCATGAGCTTGATGAAGTGCCAGTACTTGCGGGCTGAGTTGCAGTCGCGCTGGATGTTACCGATGAGTTCTGAGTATGTCTTGCAGGCAGTGTCGAAGCCGAACGAGGTTTCAATCTGCTCGTTCTTCAGGTCGCCGTCGATGGTCTTGGGGCAGCCGATAACCTGCACGCCGTACTGCTTGGCGGCATAGTACTCGGCCAGCACGCATGCGTTGGTGTTCGAGTCGTCGCCACCAATGATTACGAGGGCCTTGATGCCAAGTTTGCGCAGGATTTCGATGCCACTCTCGAACTGGGCTTCCTTCTCGAGCTTCGTGCGACCGCTGCCGATGATGTCGAAGCCGCCGGTGTTGCGATATTCGTCGATGAATTCGTCGGTGAACTCAACGTACTTATGGTCGACAAGGCCGCCGGGGCCCATGAGGAAGCCGTAGAGCTTCGATGCCTTGTTGAGCGACTTCACGCCGTCGTACAGGCCGCTGATGACGTTGTGACCGCCAGGGGCCTGGCCACCGCTGAGGATGATGCCCACGTTGATGGCTTCCTTGTTCTCGCTCTCGGCGGGGACGAACTCAACAACGGGCATTCCATAGGTGTTGGGGAACAGGGCCTTGATTTCGTCCTGGTTTCCTACACTCTGGGTCGGAGCACCCTCCTTTACCTTCACCGGGCCCTGCAACGCTTTGGGCAACTTTGGCTGATAGGCAGCACGTGCTATCTGCAATGCACTTTTTTCCATGTTTCTTCTTTAATTAGGGGTTATCAAAAACTGCTTGCAAAGATACGAAATAGTGAGCGAAACTCAAAATGAACCTTCGTTTTTTATTCAACATTCAGCCAGCATCACAATGAGGCCGTCGAGGGGTCGACGCATCGACGGGGAACCATCGATGCATTGACGGAGCCTCGCCGACGCATCGACGGAGCCTCGTCAACGCATCGACGAGGGCCCGTCGTTGCAACGTGCGTGCGCACGCAACGCGTGACGCGTGCCCTCGCGTCGCAACGTTTTCGTAAAAGCACGCTATCGCTCCGGCCGCCGCGACGCTTTGTTCCTGTCCGCGCGATGCTTGTCTATTATTATAGGAATAAGGAAGAAAAGCAGCCACATTCTTGGAAGTTTGGGATAAAAACGCTATCTTTGGGCGATTAGAAACCTTAAACACCGCTTTTTATCATGGCAAAAAGACGAAATCTGAAGAAGGCAATCAACTTCCTCTGCGGGGAGTTGTTTGCTGAGTGCGTGGCAATTATGCACTACCAAAAGCCCACGCCACAGGCCGATATTGATAACGTGATGACGAGCATCCTGAAATTGCAGGACGACATGCTCAGCCGCGTGAGCCACGTCGAGCCAGGCATGAAAGCCAAGGATTACTTTAAGAAACTGCGGGACGATATGGTTCAGCACAGTGACGAAATCGTCGAGCACATCAAGGCACTCCTATGATACAATCCCTATGCCGGTGGCTGCTGTACAAGCGTATGGGCTACCGATTCGAGGAGACAGTGAAGCGCCCGCGCAAATACATCATCGCACTGGCTCCTCACACCTCTAATTGGGACTTCATCGTGGCCCTCCTCTTCATGGGGGCCGAGAAGTTCCAGTGCGGCTTCATGATGAAGAAAGAATGGTTCTTCTGGCCACTGGGCCCCATCTTTCGGCACATGGGCGGCATACCCGTATATCGCGACAAGAACCGCAGCGTGACCGACATACTGGCCCAAAAGGCGCGCGAGGCCGAAGACTTCCACCTTTGCATCACGCCCGAAGGCACGCGGCGGCTGCAGCCCGAGTGGAAGCGCGGCTTCTACTACATTGCCCTGAAGGCCGAACTGCCCATCCTGCTCTACGGCCTCGACTACAAGCGACGCCTCATACAGTGCACCAAACAGGTTGTGCCCACGGGCGACGTAGAGCGCGAGATGATTGAAATCAAGCAATACTTCGAAGGCTTCCAGGGAAAGCACGCCGACAAGTTCACAACGGGACTGGAGAAATTGAGAGAATGAGAAATTGAGAGATTGAGAGAATGAGAAAGGAGATAAAAGACATTCTATATAAATTTTGTGTAGTGAGAAAGCAGTTAATCCTACTTTCTCATTTTCTCATTCTCTCATTTTCTCATTTTCTCATCCTCTCATTCTCTCAACCTCTGTCTGCCCAGCCCACAGTCATCAAGACACGGCTGGCCGACTACTTTGCCAACTATCGCACGGCAGCCTACAACAGCAACGACCCCATACGGCTGACCGACGTGGCCGTCGACACGAAGCAGCGCACCCTGCAACTCACCACCAACGCGAACTTTGCCGCACAACCCTTCACGCCCGATGTCGTGCGCAAAATCAAGCAAGACGTCGGCCGGCAACTGCCCCCGCCCTACAACACCTATCGCCTCACCATCCTGGCCAACGGCACACCCATCGAGGAACTCATCCCGCTGGCCCTCAGCGACACGACCATCGACAACCGCCGCTGGGGCGAAACGCGCCACGCGGGCAACGCCTGGGTCACTCCCCTATCCCATCCCTACGAAATCACGCACGGACTGCAGGGAACCCACCTCAGCCTGTGGGCCAGCCACGGCCGCTACTACGACACAAACAAGAGCCTCTGGAAATGGCAACGCCCACAGCTCTACTGCACCAACGAGGACATCTTCACCCAGTCGTTCGTCGTGCCATTCCTCATGCCCATGCTCGAGAACGCAGGCGCCATCGTCTTCAGCCCTCGCGAGCGCGACTGGCAGCGCCACGAAGTGATTGTCGACAACGACATCGACACCCCGTCGGGGACCTACACGGAAACCAACGGCACCCAAGAATGGGGCTACGGCGGCACGGGCTTCAGCAAGCAACAGGACATCTACTTCGACGGCGAGAACCCCTTTGCCTCAGGCACCTTCCGCAGGGCCGAAGCGCAACCCCGCAGGCGACAGCTCAGCCAAATCGTGTGGCAGCCCACACTGCCGGCCGATGGGCGCTATGCCGTCTACGTCAGCTACGCCACGCTGCCCACAAGCGTCAGCGACGCCGAATACACCGTGCGCCATCGCGGCGTTGCCACAAAGTTTCGCGTCAACCAGCAGATGGGCGGCGGCACGTGGGTCTATCTCGGCACCTTCGACTTTGCTGCAGGCAACACGGCCGACAACTGCGTGACGCTCACCAACTTCAGCAACTATCGCGGAGCCGTGACGGCCGACGCCGTACGCTTTGGCGGTGGAATGGGCAACATCTCGCGCGGCGACTCACTTCGCAGCCCAGTGCGCAGCGGACTCCCCCGCTATCTCGAGGCAAGCCGCTACTACGCCCAGTGGGCCGGCATGCCCTACGCGCTATATAAGAATAAGGAAGGCGTGGCCGACTACGCCGAGGACATCAACACACGCTCGCTGATGACCAACCACCTGGCGCGCGGCTCTGCCTACCTGCCTGGCGACAGCGGGCTCTGCGTGCCCATCGAGATGACGCTGGCCATCCACAGCGACGCTGGCTTCCGCACCGACAGCAGCCAAATCGGCACCCTGGGCATCTACACCACAGGACGATACACACAGGGCGAATACGAGGGTCTGCTGGCCGAAGGCATGCTGCCCAGCCGCCGCTCGCGACTCATGTCGCGCGACTTGTGCGATATGGTGATGACGCAGGTGTGCGAGGACTTGCGCTCGGCGTGCGGACAGTGGACACGGCGACAAATCTACGACCGCAACTACAGCGAGACGCGCGTGCCCGAGGTGCCTGGCATCATCCTCGAGACGCTCTCCCACCAGAACTTTGCCGACCTCATGCGTGGTCACGACCCCATCTTCAAGATGCTGCTCTCGAGGGCCATCTACAAGGGCGTGCTCAAATACTCGGCCACCGTGCACCAGCGCGAGGGCTTCATCACGCAGCCGCTGCCCGTGAGGGACTTTGCAGCCTGCCTGACGGCCAACGGCGACTCGGTTTTGCTCTCGTGGAGCCCCACAGACGACCCCTCCGACTACTCTGCCCGTCCGCGAGGCTATGTGGTGTACGTCAGCGAGGGCACAAGGGGATACGACAACGGCACGAAGACCTACGGAACACAGCTGCGGCTGCCCCTTCATCGCGGTGTGCTGACCCGCTTCGTCGTGCGCGCCTTCAACGAGGGAGGCGTCAGTCTGCCCAGCGAAGAACTATGTGCCTACGCAGCCCGAAGCGAACGCCATCGTGCACTCATCGTCAACAACTTCACCCGTCTGGCCGGCCCACAGCCCATTGATACGGACTCGACGCGCGGCTTCGACTTCAACATCGACCCAGGTGTCGTCTATCAGCGCAGCGCAAGCTACTGCGGCCGGCAGCTAAATTTCAGCAAGAGTGGCTTTGGCGGCAGCGATGCCAACGAACTGGGATATAGCGGCAACGAACTGTCGGGAATGCTCATTGCCGGCAACACGTTCGACTTCACCACACGCCACGCCGAGGATTTCCTCCTGAGCGACACGACGCTCAGCATCGCCTCGGCCTCCCATTCAGCGCTGGAAAAGGGAAAGGTGACGGGCGGCTATCACCTCATCGACCTCATCGTGGGGGCGCAGCGCAACGACGGCTATAGCCTGAGAACGCGCCCAACCTTTGCACCAGAGCTCTACAGTTGCCTTCAGGCCTTTGCCCAAGGGGGCGGCGCACTGCTCGTCAGCGGTGCCTATCTCAGCGAGGAAATCGACCCCGCGTTTGCCGCCAGCACGCTTCACTTCATCCCCGACGGCACTCACTCCCTGGCCAACGGCTCGCAGTTCAGGGGACTGAACACTGAATTCAGCATTGCAAACGAACCCAACGAGGAGTGCTACTCGATGCGCCGCATCAGTGCCATTGCTCCGTCGGTCGATGCCTTCTCACTCGTTGTGGGAGCCACGCAACCCTCGTCGGTGGCCGTTGCCCACAGCGGCGTGCGCCAGCGTACGCTTGTCTTTGGCTTCCCCCTCGAATGCATCCGAGAGCCCCAGACGCGTCGCGCCGTAATGGGTGCCTCGCTATCCTTCCTGCTTAACAAATAAACAACACAGATATGTATACCATCACGACCAACGAAAAAGGATCTCGAAGCATCGAGATATCCGACGAACACCTGGAGACCCTGAACCGCTATGCCCTGCTCAGCGACTTGCTCGACAGCAACGGCATCGTTGACGAGAGCGTGCTGACGAAGCTGCGTCTCAACGCGCGCGCCCTGCTTGAGCACCACAGCGACGACGCCCGCCTGCTGGGCCTTTGCCGCGACGTTCTCTTCCACGATAACATGAAAGCCTACGGGCTCCACCAACTCATCCTGCTCTACCTGCAGCACTCGCTCAGCAACGAGCAGCCCAGCGAGGCTGAGGGCTGACCACGCAGCGAAGAAAAATAAATGGCGAGCGGCGCTTGTCGCATGACAAAAAAAAGAGTAACTTTGTGAGACGAAACATTTCAACAAACTATTAACCCATAAGAACTAAACATTATGAAGATTTCAAGAATCGAGCATCTGGGCATCGCCGTTCAGTCGATTGACGCCGTTGTGCCCTACTTCCGCGACGTATTGGGCCTGGAAGTTTACAAGACCGAAGTTGTTGAGGACCAGAAAGTGAAGACCGCCTTCATGAAGGTTGGTGAGGTGAAGCTGGAGCTGCTGGAGCCCACGTGCCCCGAGAGCACCGTCCAGAAGTATCTCGACAACGGTGGTCGCGGTATCCATCACATAGCCTTCAAGGTTGAGGATGGCGTGAGCGAGGCTCTGGCCATGTGCGACGAGAAGGGCATCCGCCTTATCGACAAAGCTCCCCGCAAGGGTGCCGATGGCCTGAACATTGCCTTCCTGCATCCCAAATCGACCTGCGGCATTCTCACTGAGCTGTGTGAGGAATAATCCGCCAGCCCGTTGGGCTTAGGATAAAAAAGAGCAGCCATGCGACAATCGCACGGCTGCTTTTTTATTTTTTTACCGGAATATCCGGAGTTTCTGGAATTTCCGGGGGCCCGGGAAAACTATCGGATGAAGAGCATCTCGCGATACTTGGGCAGGGGCCAAAGCTCGTCGTCGACGATGAGCTCGAGCTTGTCCACGTGGTAGCGGATGCTTTCGATGAGGGGCGCCACGTTGTCGTGATAGGCAATTGCCTTCTCCGTTTCATCGGTGATGCGGTTGGCCACGCGTCGCGCGTTGATGAGCTGGTCGACGTGCTCCGTGATGAAGGTCGTGTGGTCTGAGATTTGTCGGATGAGCTTTATGTTGTTGGCACTCAGCTGTCGCGCCTCCTCGGGCGAGAAGATGTCGGTCATCTTGTGCACGTTGTCGATGAGCTGGCTCTGGTATCGCGTGGCCACGGGGATGATGTGGTTGAGGCAAAGGTCGCCAAAGATTCTTGCTTCGATTTGTATCTTCTTGGTGTAGGTTTCGAGCTTGATGTCGGTGCGCGCCTTGAGTTCGGCTTCGCTCAGTACGCCCATGCTCTCGAACATCTTGATGCTCTCGGGTGCGAGGTATTGGAGGAACATCATGGGTGCACTCTGCTCCACGTCAAGCCCTCTTCGTTGGGCTTCCTCCTTCCAGCTGTCGGTGTATCCGTTGCCCTCGAAGTGAATGGGCTTGCAGGTTTTGATGTCCTGCCGAACGACGCTGACGATGGCCTTCATGGGGTTGGTGCCTTGGGCAACGAGTTGGTCGACGCGCTGCTTGAAGTCACACAGAGCCTCGGCTACGGCCGTATTGAGCACGATGAGGGCTGCTGCGCAGTTGGCCGACGAGCCGACGGCACGAAACTCGAATCGATTACCCGTGAAGGCGAATGGGCTCGTGCGGTTGCGGTCGGTGTTGTCAAGCAGAAGTTCAGGCACCTGAGGAATGTCGAGCGTCAAAGCCTTCTTACCCGATAGGTTGAAGAGGCTGTCGTCGTCGCTTTCCTCGAGGGCGGTGAGCAGGTCGGTGAGCTGTTTGCCAAGGAAGGACGAGATGATGGCTGGCGGTGCCTCGTTTGCTCCCAGGCGGTGGGCGTTGGTGGCCGATATGATGCTGCCCTTGAGCAGTCCGTTGTGCTTGTAGACGCCCATGAGCGTTTCAACGATGAAGGTGATGAAGCGGAGGTTTTCGATGGGTGTTTTCCCTGGTGCGTGGAGCAGCACTCCGTTGTCGGCCGAAAGGCTCCAGTTGCAGTGCTTTCCGCTTCCGTTGATGCCGGCAAAGGGCTTTTCGTGGAGGAGGCAACGGAATCCGTGCTTGCGCGCCACGCGCTTCATGAGTGACATGATGAGCATGTTGTGGTCGACGGCCAGATTGGTTTCTTCGAAGATGGGCGCGAGCTCGAACTGGTTGGGTGCCACCTCGTTGTGTCGGGTCTTGCAGGGGATGCCCAGCTCGAGGGCTTGCATCTCGAGGTCCTTCATGAAGTAGCTCACGCGCAGGGGTATGGAACCAAAGTAGTGGTCGTCCATCTGCTGGTTCTTGGCAGAATCGTGACCCATCAGGGTGCGGCCTGTCATGAGCAGGTCGGGGCGAGCGGCGTAGAGTCCCTCGTCGACGAGGAAGTACTCCTGTTCCCACCCGAGGTTTGAGGTCACGCGGTTGACGTCGTTGTAGAAGTATCGCGCCACCTCGGCAGCAGCTTGTGTGACGGCCTTGATGGATTTCTTCAGGGGAGCCTTATAGTCGAGGGCTTCGCCTGTGTATGAGATGAATACGGTTGGAATCATGAGTGTGTCGCTCACGACGAAGACGGGGCTTGCAGGGTCCCATGCCGAATAGCCTCGTGCCTCGAATGTGGAGCGTATGCCTCCCGAGGGGAAAGACGATGCGTCGGGTTCCTGCTGCACGAGCGACTTGCCTGTGAATTCCTCAACCATTCCACCCTTTTGGTCGTGCTCGACGAAGCCGTCGTGCTTCTCGGCCGTTCCTTCGGTGAGGGGTTGGAACCAGTGGGTGCAGTGTGTAACGCCCAGCTCCATTGCCCAGCGCTTCATGCCCTCGGCCACCTTGTCGGCAGTCTCCAGGTCAAGTTTCGTGCCGTTGTCGATGACGTCGCACATTTTCTCATAGACGTCGGCCGGCAGGTATTCGGCCATTTTTTGGCGGTTGAAGACGTACTTGGCAAAGAATTCGCTGGGTCGGTCTTCGCGGTTGGGAATCTCGAGCGGCTTTTTCTTGAAAGCCTCTTCGACGAGTTTGAATCTCAGGATTGCTGACATAGGGTTCTTGGTTTCAGAGGATGTATTTCACCTCTCGCAGTGCGTTGACCTCGTAGTTAACGGGCTCAGTGGCACAGAATTGCGAGGGGTGTTGGTTGAAGAACAGCACGTCGAGCCCCGCAGCCTTTGCGCCCATGATGTCGGTGACGAAGTTGTCGCCAATCATGAGTGTTGTCTCGGGCCGTGCCCCACTGTGCTGCAGGGCGTATTCGAAGAACTGGAGCGAGGGTTTGTTGGCTCCTGCGTCTTCGCTGAGGATGATGGTGTCGAAGTAGTCGAGCGTTTGGCTGGCGCGCAGTTTGCGATACTGCACTTCGTGGAACCCGTTGCTGGTGATGTGCATGCGATAGCCCCGCTGGCGCAGGTAGTCGAGGAGGTCGCGCGCGCCATCGATGAGCCCGGGCTTGTCGGCACAGCAGTCGAGGAACCAATCGCTCACCTGGAGGCAGAACTGCCTTGTTGCCCCGTCGCCCATGCCTTTGCTCAGTGGCCGACGGAAGCGCTCGACGATGAGATAGTCGCGCGTGATTTCCCCCTTGGCGTACTGGCTCCACAGGACGACGTTGGCTTCCCAGTAGGGCTCGGTGAAGTCACTCAGGCTGCTGAAGTAGCGGCCGAGGCTGAAGTGGTCGTAGAGCTCGGCCAGGGCCAGTTCGGCGTTGCCGTGGGTGTCGTAGAGCGTGTCGTCGAAGTCGATGAAGAGGTCGGTATACATCACGGGCTCAGAGGTCGTGGTTGAGCAGTCGGTGCTCGGCCATTTCAGCGTACTTGGTGCCCGGACGGCCGTAGTTGGCATAGGGGTAGATGCTGATGCCGCCGCGGGGCGTGAACAGGCCCGTCACCTCGATGTATCGGGGCTCCATGAGCTTCACGAGGTCCTTCATGATGGTGTTGATGCAGTCCTCATGGAAGTCGCCGTGGCTGCGGAAGCTGAAGAGGTAGAGCTTGAGGCTCTTCGACTCCACCATGCGCCTGTCGGGGATGTAGGCGATGCGAATCTCGGCAAAGTCGGGCTGCCCGGTGATGGGACAAAGTGTGGTGAACTCGGGGCAGTTGAATCTGACCCAGTAATCGTTGTCGGGGTGCTGGTTCTCAAAGGTTTCGAGCACCTCGGGTGCGTAGTCCTGGCTATACTCGGTGTGGTGTCCCAGGGCCTGCAATTCTTCTTTATTTCTGCTCATAAATTTCTGCAAGTTTGCGTGTGAGGGCCTCGCCGCGCAGGTCGGTTGCCACGACCGTGCCGTCGGGACCGTAGAGGATGGTGGCGGGAATGGCCCGTATATTATATCGTGCGGCAGCCTCCGACTGCCAGTATTTCAGGTCGCTCATCTGTGGCCACGTGATGCCCAGGCTCTCGACGCCCTTCTGCCAGGCCTCCTGCGTGCGGTCGAGACTGATGCCAACGACCTCGAATCCCTTGGCGTGGTACTTCTCGTAGGCGGCCTTCACGGTGGGCATCTCCTGTCGGCAGGGGCCGCACCACGAAGCCCAGAAGTCCACCAGCACATAGTTTCCGCGACCCACGTAGTCGGTCAGCTTCACCATTTTGCCTTCGAGGTTGGGAAGCTCGAGGTCCACCACCTTGGCGCCAGGGAGCTTCACGGCCTCGCGCCCCAGGGCTTCCTTGACGGGAGCAAGCGTCGGGCGGCTGGCCAGCTTGTATTGCTTCATGTATTCGGCCACGCGGGCATATCCCACCTGGTCGGCACCGTAGAGCAGGATTGTCATGGGGATGAGGTTGTCGGTGTTCTCGTCGAGGATGCGCGCCGTGAGGCTTTCGTCCTGCTTGCGGAGGGTCTCCATGCGACGGGCCAGCGGCTCGACCTGCTGCTCCGTGAGCGCCTGGCCGTAGGTTGTGGCCAGCTGTCGGTAGTCGGCATACACACGGGCTGACTCGTCGGTCAGCTGGCGCTGCTCGGCCTGGTAGCGGGCATAGCGCAGGTTCAGCGGGCTGCCCTCGGTTATCTCCCGCCCCTGGGCCACAAGGGGCACCTCGTCGAGCACGAGCGCAAACAGGGCGTCGCGCACGCCCTTCAGGCCCGACTGCCGGCTGACGACGGCCACCACGGGCTCGGCCACACTGCCCTCGAAGCGGGCCGTTCCGGCCTCCACACGGGCGCTGTCGATGGCCAGCCCGCCTTGCTCGGCATTGCTCAGGTAGAGCATCTGCGTGTCACTGTCCACTCCGCTCACGGTCACTTTGTAGGCCACCTGTGCCCGCAGGCCGGCGGCGCAGCTCAGCGCCAGACTTACGGCCATAATCAGTATTCTTTTCATCATTGTGTCTTCTTATTTCTTACGTGAATTAATGCCTCAAAATGCTCGCCGAAAAGTCAGTAGCGAACATTACTGCAAATATACGAAATAAAAAGTCGATTTGCAAGTAAAACGGCATTTTTCTTCACCGATTAAAGGTGGTCAAAGTGGTCAAGGTCATTTTGGTCATTTTCATTTTCGA
>CALZQV010000025.1 GCA_945828295.1 uncultured Prevotellaceae bacterium
TTGCTCACCCAAAACAAGATATGTTCAATATCTTTGTCTTCATACAAAGTCACTCCGATAATATCTTCGAAGCGATCAGAAAGGTCTTCATTACATGACTTGTATTTTATTTCAGGGAGGGAAGTCACCGTATCTATTCTGTCAAGTGCGAAATTAAGGATTTTTCCATCCTCATCTGCTGCGCCAATCAAATACCACCTATTATTATATTGTTTAAGCAGAAAAGGATGGAAGATTATTTCTTTAGATTCCTTGTCCGCAAATGTGTGATACTGCAACCGAACGACAACTTGGTTTGAAATGTTATCGAACAATACACCCAACAAGTTGGAATTCTGCAGGTATGGGTTATTGCTAAAACTAATTATACGGGGACGTTTCTTCAAACCTAGTCCGATCTTAAAACGGTCAAGCCATTCAAAATGAGCCAAGCCATCGAACTGCCCTATGGTGTTCAGAACTTCTAGTATAAGATTGCTTTCTTCTTCACTCAGTTCTTTTCTAAAAATTGTAAATGATGGATTCTCGTACCTAATGCAACGACGACCGTTTGCTCGATACCGTTCAATTTCTGCATAGAAAGGGGCATACTCCAAATAATTTATGTCTTTTTCAATGCAGCGTTGAGACACCTCGGGGAATCCTGCATTGATTAGTTTCTCGTTGCATTTCTCTGTGAGGTCATGAATGTCATAGAAATGATGTCTGTCGGACAGCATTTCATCCAAATACATATAGCGTGTTAAAGCATTCTTATTGCTGGGCATATTCTCCTTTTTTGTGCAAATTTAGAACGATAGCAAATAACGATGCAAGATGTCTACATTTCATATGATGCTATTTTATTGCAGATTGCAGCTTTGGCTGCACTTGTTCATGATTCTTTTGAAGTTGGATAAGTAGAACTATTGTTCCTTCTTCGTTTCCTCGATAAGTTCCTTTACCTTTTTAACCTGTTCGCTATCTTTGGTCCTTTCAGTAAGGTCTTCCATAGCTTTATCCAGCACTTCTTTATTATCAAAAGGATTCTTAACCTTCTTGAATAATATTGTTTCGACAATAGGATCACCGATATCTTGTGCAACGTCTGCATTATTGTAATAGAAATTTTCATTCACATAAACCACGATGTGAGAGTCATGAAGATAGGTGACATGTAGCTTTTGGATGATGGTGTCATTCTCCTCAAAGTGTGCATATAGCAGAATGGTAGTAGGGTAGCCACCAATTTCAAGGCTGTCAATTTCCGTAAGCAGTATGACATCTTCACCTCTGAGTGACTCGGCGGTTTTGGCCATCTCTGTGGCCTCTCCTATATTCTTCCATTGAAAGGGGAAAAATGCCTTGACACAGTGAAGCCAGACGGGGCATCCTTCTGGACCATAGAAATCAACTTCATTTAGAATGGAATCTAATCCTCCCCAATTTCTATCGTCATAGTCCCAGCCCGAAGGTAGTTTAATTGAAAACAAGTCGTTCTCGTATATAACTGGACGTGGGGCTTTCTCAGCGTTTCCGTTGTTGACAGTTTTCTTACACGATACGACAATGCCGGTAGCCACAAGAAGGAGAAGGATTTTGTGAAGTGTTTTCATGTCAGAATGATTTTTGGATTGACTTTAATTCTGCACAAAAGTAAACAAAATATTGATAATGCAGAAATCGTTTTGAACAATTTACAGGATACTTTTGTCATGTGGCTGGGGCTTGTGCAGCGCGTGGTTGGGGCTTCAGCGACGTGCGGACGGGGCAGGGGAGAGGTTGGGCGGTGCTTGTCCCACAAGGGTCGGACAAGCGGGGCGACGTATTGTCGACGGGCGATCGATGCATTGTTTGGCTTGTCCGACAAGGGTGGGACAAGAAGGGTGACGCACGCGTTGTTGTCAAGCGCAGTAGGGGAAAGTTGTTGTTAACCGTTGTTTTATGCCGAGAAATTAGTATCTTTGTCTCCCGAACGCCATTCGCATGGGGCGAGGCAAAGGCTGAGTCCGCGGGAAAATGTGCGTTGGAAGAATGAAGGAAAAGATAAGAGTGACACGATGAAAAGGATTTTGGACTTGAGGATTACCGCGGTGGAGCGCACGTCGCAGACGAGTGTGCTCCTGAGAGCCGCGGCTGCCGAGGGGGCGCTGCCTGAGTGCCGGCCCGGCCAGTTTGCCCAGTTGAGCGTTGAGGAGCAGGGGACCCTGCTGCGTCGCCCCATCAGCATTCACGAGGCCCGGGACGGCGAGATTCTGTTCCTGGTGCAGGAGGTGGGCCGCGGTTCGCGCTGGCTGGCGCGTCGGCGTGCGGGCGACGTGGTGAACGCCGTTTTGCCGCTGGGCCACGGGTTTACGTGCCAGGGGCTCGGGCGCGGCGAGCGCGTGCTGCTCGTGGGCGGTGGCGTGGGCGTTGCCCCGCTGCTGATGCTGGGCCGCTGGTGGCGGGAGCAGGGCGTAGAGCCCACTTATCTGCTTGGCGGCCGCTCGAAGGACCACCTGCTGCGGCTCGACGCCTTCCGTGAGGTGGGGCGCGTTGAGGTGACCACCGAGGACGGTTCGCTGGGCGAGCGCGGCTTCGTGACCGACCACAGCCTGTTGCGCCAGGAGGAATTCAGCCTCATACAAACCTGCGGCCCTACGCCCATGATGAAGTCCGTTGCCCGATATGCGCGGCAGCGGGGCGTGCCCTGCGAGGTGTCGCTCGAGAACCACATGGCCTGTGGCGTGGGCGCCTGCCTGTGCTGCGTGACGGCCGACCGCGAGGGCCACAACCGTTGCGTCTGCACCGAGGGCCCCGTCTTTCCTGCCGAACTGATAATGAATGACTGACACGCTTATGGCAAACTTGAACGTAAAGATAGGCAACCTGGAGTTGCGCAACCCCGTGATGACGGCCAGCGGAACGTTTGGCTACGGGCTGGAGTTTCAGGACTTCGTGGACCTCAGTGAGCTGGGGGGCATCATCGTGAAGGGCACCACGCTCGCCCCGCGTGAGGGCAACCCCTATCCGCGCATGGCGGAGACGGCGGGCGGCATGCTCAACTGCGTGGGCCTGCAGAACAAGGGTGTCGACTACTTCTGCCACCACATCTATCCCGAGCTGCGCGGACTGGCGACCAACGTCATCGTGAACGTGAGCGGCTCGAGCCCCGAGGACTATGCCGAATGTGCCCGCCGCATCGGCGAGCTCGAGGACATTCCCGCCATCGAGCTGAACATCTCGTGCCCCAACGTCAAGCAGGGTGGAATGGCCTTCGGCGTGACGGCCCAGGGCGCAGCCACCGTGGTGAAGGCCGTAAGGGCAGCCTACCCCAAGACGCTCATCGTGAAGCTCTCGCCCAACGTGACCGACATCACCGAGATTGCCCGTGCCGCGGAGGGTGAGGGCGCCGACGCCGTATCGCTCATCAATACGCTCATGGGCATGGCCATCGACGCCGAGCGCCGCCGCCGCGTGCTGAGCATCGGCACGGGTGGGCTCTCAGGTCCTGCCGTGAAGCCCGTTGCCCTGAGGATGGTGTACCAGGTGGCCCAGGCCGTCGGTATCCCCGTGGTGGGGCTCGGCGGCATCATGACGGCCAGCGACGCCGTGGAGTTCCTCCTGGCTGGCGCCACGGCCGTAGAGGTGGGCACGGCCAACTTCATCGACCCCGCCGTGAGCACAAAAATAGTGCGAGGCATTGATGAATACCTCGCACGTCACGGATTCAGTTCTGTCACTGAAATTATCGGTCAGCTAGAATAGCATCGGCCAGGGCCTCGAGCTGGGGCACGTCGGCAGCCTTCATGCGGCTGCGGATGGTTACCACGGGGGCCACAATCTCGCAATCCTTCATCTGGCCAATCATCTTCGTCATGACGCGACCCGCCGACGGAGCCCACGAACCGTTCTCCACCAAGGCAAAGCGGCGGCGCTGGAAGTTCTTGAGTTGAAGGTGCCACAGGAAGTCGTGCATGGGCGGGAAGAGACCGGCGTCGTACGACGCTGCGAGCAGCACCAGGCGTCCGTAGCGGAAGGCATCCTCGATGGCCTCGGCCTGGTCGTCGCGCGTAAGGTCAGCCACGGCCACCTTGGGGCAGCCCTTTGCCTTCAGAATCTCAACCATGCGCTCGGCAGCGGCGCGCGTGCCGCCGTGAATGCTGGCGTAGGCCACAAAAACGCCCTCGGTTTCCACGTCGTAGCGGCTCCACGTGTCGTAGAGGCGAAGTGCCTCGGCCAGGTCCTTGCCCTCGAGCCATGGGCCGTGGAGCGGTGCAACGGCGCGCACGTCGAGCGCGGCAACTTTCTTCAGCACGTTTTGCACCTCAATGCCGTACTTGCCGCAGATGTTGAAGTAGTAGCGGCGTGCCTCGCAGGCCCAGTCGGAGAGTGTGCCGTCGGCGTTGCGCTGCTCGTTGGCGAGCGCTCCGAACTTGCCGAAGGCGTCGGCCGCAAAGAGCACGCCCTCGCTCTGTTCGTAGCTCATCAGCACCTCGGGCCAGTGAACCATCGGGGCGGCGATGAACTGCAGTGTGTGGGCGCCCAGCTCAAGCGTGTCGCCCTCCTTCATAATCATCAGGCGGCTGGCCAGGTCGGCCTCGGGGAAGAAGTTGGGCACCATCTTGGCGGCAGCGGCCGATAGGACAATCTTCATTGCGGGATAGGCCGCAGCAAGGCCTGCGATGCAGGCAGCGTGGTCGGGCTCCATGTGATGGACAACGAGGTAGTCGACCTCACGGCCCTCGAGCGTGTCGAGCAGGCCCTTCTGCCACTCAACCTTGCGCCGGGCGTCGGCAGTGTCGAGCACGGCCACGCGCTCGTCCATGATGACGTAGCTGTTATAACTCATGCCCTCGGGCACCTTGTATTGACTCTCAAAAAGGTCGAGGTCGAGGTCGTCGACTCCGATATACTTAATTCCCATAAAATAAATAAATGTTATGTGTGTACTTGTCTTTGATACTTATTACCACTTAATGTCGCGTGCCGGCACTTCGGCTACGACGCCCCCCTGGAATAGGATGAACGAGAGGTCGTCGTGAAGACCACGGTTGAGCAGGCGACGCTGGGCAAGGAGTATGCCCTCGTCGATGCGCTGCTGCATGAGCACCACATCGCGCTGGTTGCTATTCTTTTTGCTGCTCATCTTGGGTCTGGTATTTAGTCCTTATTTCCTCCCAACGCTTTGGTTCCAGGATGACGGGCTCCTTGTCGCGCTCGCCGCTGGCAATGTGAAGGGTGGGGATGTTTGAATTATCGTAGAGTGCCCAGTAGTCGACGATGGGCATGTAGAGGTTGAAGAGGTTCGACAGGCCGCTGTCGAACCTGCGGTAAACAACGTCGGTGGGGATGTTGTGGCCGCCCTGGCTTACGCGCTTGGCCACGCGCTGGACAGCCTGCTCGGGCGTCGACAGCGAGAAGAAGAGCAGCGTCACGAAGTAGCCGCGCCTCTGGGCTTGCTGGATGAGTTTCACGTAGGAGCGCGTCGAGAGCGTCGTCTCGAAGGCAAACGTCTCGCCCTCCTTCAGCAGATGGATGACGCGGTCAATCATCAGCCGCCCGGCCTGAATGGCCACGCCTTCGGGATGGAAGGGCGAGAGCCCGCGGGCAATCTCGTCGGCATTGACAAACTCGCGGCAGTCAAGCATCTCGGGCAGCACGGTGAACGAGGCCGTCGTCTTGCCGGCTCCGTTGCATCCCGCGATGATGTAGAGGTTCAGTTTGTTGTTTTCTGGCATAATATTTAATTTTTCAGCAAGTCGGGGCGCAGGCGCTTCGTGCGCTCAAGGCTCTGGGAGAGTTCCCACTCCTTAATCTTCGCCTCGTTGCCTGAGAGCAACACGTCGGGCACGCGCCATCCTTTGTATTCGGCCGGCCGCGTGTATACGGGTGCTGCAAGAAGGTTGTCCTGGAATGAATCGCTGAGGGCGCTCTGCTCGTCTCCGATGGCGCCAGGCAGTATGCGCACGATGGCGTCGGCCATCACCGCTGCCGCCAGTTCGCCGCCCGTGAGCACGTAGTCGCCAATCGACACTTCCTTCGTAATCAGGTGCTCGCGTATGCGATAGTCGATGCCTTTGTAGTGGCCGCAAAGGATGATGATGTTCTGGCAAAGGCTAAGGCTGTTGGCCATTGGCTGGCTGAACTGCTCGCCGTCGGGGCTCGTGAAGATAATCTCGTCGTAGTGGCGCTCGGCCGTGAGCGCAGCGATGCAGCGGTCGATGGGCTCGCACTGCATGACCATGCCGGCAAAGCCGCCAAAAGGATAATCGTCGACGCGTCGCCATTTGTTAGTGGAGTAGTCGCGCAGGTTGTGGAGGTGGATTTCCACAAGTCCTTTCTTTTGGGCCCGCCCGAGTATGCTTTCGTTGAGGAAGTCCTTCAGCAGTTCGGGCAGGACGGTTATGATGTCGATTCGCACGTTTCGGATAATTAGCGCACAAATATACGAAAAAGCGGAAACCCTCGCAAGGGCTTCCGCCTTTTTTATATGTTTTGTGGTGTTACTTTATGAAGTCGACACTACGACGGACAAAGCGTGTGAGCGCCTCGCCGCGCAGCATGCCGTTCTGCAGCAGGGCCAGGTCGATGAGCTGGTGAACACGCTCGCTCTGCTTACCATAGTCGGCCAGGATGCCGTTCTTTTGGTCGCGCTGGGCCTGAATGTCCTCGCCCACCTTGTGCAGTTCGTCCTTTTCCTCCTGCGTAACCTCCTCGGGCTTCTTCTTGTCCTGCTCCTGGCGCATCACGCCCTGGCGTGCGGTCAGGCCCTTGATTTCGGCCTCAATGGGGCGCAGCTTTTCTGCGGTCTCCTGCTCACTGTCCTCGAGCACGCTCTTTATCAGTGCCGAGTCGGTGTTCAGGACGAGTGTCATCATGTCGGGCATCTCGCCGTAGAAGTTCATGCCTGGCTGCAGGCGTGACATCTCCTTCATGCGGCGCATGTATTCGCTCTGCGTGATCATCACGGGCAGCTGGTCCTCGCCCAGCGGCTGTGCCTCTACGTGGAAGTCGAGCTTGTCCGTGCGCGGCATCTGACTGTTGAAGATGGTCGTCAGGCGGTCGGCACGCTCTGCCTCCAGCACATCGCGCTTGGTCTCCTCCTTCTGTATGAGGCGGTCGATGACGTCGGCATCAACACGTGTGAAGGTGGTCTTCTCCAGCTTGCGCTCGAGCATCGAGATGAGGGGCGTATCGAGCTGGCCGTCCATCAGCAGCACGTTGTAGCCCTTGTCCTTGGCTGCCTGGATGTAAGTGTACTGGCTTTCGGGGTCTTGGGCGTAGAGGTAGATGAGCTGGTCGTCCTTGTTCTTCTGTGTGTCCTTGACGAGCGTCTCGTACTCCTCCAGCGTGTAGTGCTTGCCGTCGACGTCCTTCAGGAGGGCATATTGCTTGGACTTGTCGTAGAAGTCGTCCTGCGAGAGCATGCCGTAGTGGATGAAAAGCTTGATGTCGTCCCACTTCTGCTCATACTGCGGGCGGTCCTGCTTGAAGATGCTTGCCAGGCGGTCGCTCACCTTCTTGGTGATGTAGCCCGAAATCTTCTTCACGTTTTGGTCGCTCTGCAGATACGAACGGCTCACGTTCAGCGGGATGTCGGGTGAGTCGATGACGCCGTGAAGCAGCATCAGGAACTCGGGCACGATGCCCTCCACGTTGTCTGTCACAAATACCTGGTTGCAGAACAACTGGATGCGGTTGCGCTGGAGGTCGAGGTTCGACTTAATCTTGGGGAAGTAGAGAATACCCGTGAGGTTGAAGGGATAGTCGACGTTGAGGTGAATCCAGAACAGGGGCTCGTCGGCCATGGGGTAGAGCTTGCGGTAGAACTGCTTGTAGTCCTCGTCCTTCAGGTCGGCAGGCTTCTTCGTCCACAGGGGCTCAGTGTCGTTAATCACGTTGCCCTCCTGCGTCTCCTGCTGCTTACCGTCCTTCCATTCAGTCTTCTTGCCGAAGACGACGGGGATGGGCAGGAAACTGCAGTACTTCTTCAGCAGTGCCTCCAGTTTGTCTTTCTCGAGGAAGTCCTTGCAGTCGTCGTCGATGTGCATTACGATGTCCGTTCCGCGGTCGGCTTTGTCACACTCCTCGAGCGTGAACTCGGGGCTTCCGTCGCACGACCATTTCTGTGCCGTTGCGCCCTCCTGATAGCTGCGTGTGATGATGTCCACGCGCTTGCTGACCATAAACGAGGAGTAGAATCCCAGTCCGAAGTGGCCGATGATGGCGTTTGCGTCGTCCTTGTACTTGTCCAGGAAGTCGTTGGCGCCCGAGAAGGCAATCTGGTTGATGTAGCGGTCAATCTCCTCGGCCGTCATACCTATGCCGCGGTCCGAAACGGTGATGGTGCCTGCCTCCTTGTCGATGCTGACCGTTACTTTCAGCTCGCCCAGCTCGCCCTTGAAATCGCCCTTGCCGGCGAGTGTCTTCAGTTTCTGCGTGGCGTCGATGGCGTTGGATACTATCTCGCGGATGAATATCTCGTGGTCGGAATAGAGAAACTTTTTGATAACGGGGAAGATGTTCTCAGTCGTAACCCCAATATTTCCTTTTTGCATGGTTTTATGTTGTAATGAGTTTAATAGTTTCGTCGTTAACCTCAGCCCTGAGGGTGCTTCCCTCGGCTGGTGCCTGGTCGCTCATGAGCAGTTCGCAGATGGGGTCTTCGAGCAGCGTCTGAAGGGCGCGCTTCAGGGGGCGTGCGCCGTATTGTGCGTCGTAGCCCTTCTTGGCCAAAAGTTCCTTTGCCTCGTCGGTCAGCTGCAGCTCGTAGCCCATCTCCCTGATGCGCCCAATGAGCGGAAGGGCCTCGATGTCGACAATCTGCTTGATGCTCTCGGCCGAAAGCTGGTCGAAGTAGATGATGTCGTCCAAGCGGTTGAGGAATTCGGGCGCAAACTGCTTCTGTATGCTCTTCTTGATTATGCCGTGGGCGTATTCGCGGTCGTTGGTCTTGTTGGTACCAGCGGCGAATCCCACGCCCTGGCCGAATTCCTTCAGCTGACGCGTTCCAGCGTTCGAGGTCATGATGATGACGGTGTTGCGGAAGTCAATGGTGGCTCCATTACCGTCGGTCAGCCGCCCCTCGTCCATCACCTGAAGCAGAATGTTGAACACGTCCTGGTGGGCTTTCTCTATCTCGTCGAGCAGCACGATGGAGTAGGGCTGGCGGCGCACCTTCTCGGTCAGTTGTCCGCCTTCCTCATATCCCACGTAGCCCGGAGGGGCGCCCACCATGCGGCTCACGGTGTGCTTCTCTCCGTATTCGCTCATGTCGATGCGGATGATTGATTTCTCGCTGCCGAAGAGTTCTTCGGCCAGTTTCTTTGTCAGGTAGGTTTTTCCCACGCCCGTCGGGCCTACGAACATGAAGGTTGCGATGGGTTTCGTCGGGTCTTTCAGGCCGATGCGGCTGCGTTGTATGGCGCGCACGAGCTTGTCGATGGCTCCGTCTTGTCCGATGACTTCGCGCTTCAGCGTTGCGCCGAGGTTGCGCAGCTTGGTGCTTTCCTCGCCGCCGATGCGCTGAACGGGTATGCCCGTCATCATGGCCACGACGTTTGCAATTTCCTCTTCGCCCACGCTCTGGCGCTCTTCCTTCAGGCTGGCTTCCCACTCCTTGCGCTTCTGTTCGAGAGCCTGGGCGAGAGTCTTCTGCTGGTCGCGTAGTTCGCTGGCTTTCTGGAACTCTTCGGCCTTGATAGCGCGCTGCTTCAAATCCTCGAGCTGGGCCATCTGCTGCTCCATGAATTCAACGTCGTGGGAGACGGGGATGTTCATGATATGGGCCCGGCTTCCTGCCTCATCCATCGCGTCGATGGCTTTGTCGGGGAATGAGCGGTCGCTTACGTATCGTTCTGTCAGGCGCACACATGCCTCAAGGGCCTCGTCGGTGTATTTGACGTTGTGGTGCTCCTCGTAGCGCGGGCGCAGGTTCTTCAGTATCTGCAGCGTTTCCTCCTTTGTGGTGGGCTTCACCATCACCTTCTGGAAGCGGCGCTCCAGGGCTCCGTCCTTCTCTATCGATTTGCGGTATTCGTCGATTGTCGTTGCTCCGATGCACTGAATCTCGCCGCGAGAAAGGGCGGGCTTGAGCATGTTTGCTGCATCCATCGTTCCAGCTGCCGAGCCGGCGCCGATGATGGTGTGTATCTCGTCGATGAAGATGATTACCTCGGGGTGCTTCTTCAGTTCGATGATGATGGCGTGGATGCGTTCCTCGAATTGGCCGCGATACTTCGTTCCTGCCACAACGGCTCCCAGGTCGAGCACGACAACGCGCTTGCCCCAAAGGGCTCGCGAGATGCGGTGTTCCACGATGCGCTGGGCCAGACCTTCGACGATGGCGCTCTTGCCGACACCCGGTTCGCCAATCAGGATGGGGTTGTTCTTCTTACGGCGCGACAGGATTTGGGCCACGCGCTCAATCTCCGATTCGCGGCCCACCACGGGGTCGAGCAGATGGTTTGCTGCGGCCTGCGTGAGGTCGGTGCCAAACTTGTCGATTACGGGTGTATCACTGCGCTCGTCGCCTCGGGGGCTTTCGTCGTCGCGAACCGATGTTGCTGCAATGTCGCCATCCTCGTCTTCCTCGTCATCCTCGTCTTCTGCAAAACCGTATCCAGCGTTGGGCTCGGGTTGCACGTTGAGGTTGAGCGTCTGGCTCAGTGTCTGATACGTTACGTTCTGTTCGGCCAACGCCTGTGAGGCCTCGTTGTTCTTCTCGCGCACGATGGCCAGCAATATGTGTATGACGTCAATGATTTCGCTGTGTGTCACCATCGATTCCAGAACGCTCAGTCGCATGACGCGATTGGCTGTCGGGTCGAGTGGCATCTCGTCTGCCGAAAAAGGCTTGTCGCCGCTTTGCTGGCGCGCGTTCTGCTCAAGGCTGGTGCGCAACTTCTCAATATCGACATTCATGGCTGTCAATACTTCCATCGCAGGTCCGCGCCCTTGACGTATGATGCCCAGCATCAGGTGTGCCGGTGTCACTTTGTCATTATAGAGTCGAAGTGCCTCCTCGCGGCTCAATGAGAGCATCATGGTCACTTCGGGGGAGAATCGCTTACTTATCATCATAGCTCCATAACTTATTGGTATTCGAAAAGCAGCATACAAACGATGTGCCAATAATAATGAAAGAGAGATTTCTTTCGCTTTTTTTTAACGAAAGAGAATCATTTGCCTTCCCAAATGGTGAGGTAACGCTGTGCTACGCGGACGTGGTCGTGATAGCGTCGGATATAGTTTACGCTGCTTTGCGATAGCTGTTGCAAAGCGTCGCGTTGGTTAATGAGACGCGTCTCTATTTGGCTGACGACGTTTTCCTCCGAGGGCTTTACATTGATGATGGGGCGCAACTGTGTTTCGCCGATGAGCTCGTACTGCTCTTCCTCGCCTCCGCCCACGAGCACGAGGCCCTTCGACATCGCCAACAGACCGTTCATCGCTGGCGTGTAGCTGTAGAGCTGGTCGAGCAGGACGTCGCTGTGGTTCATCATTTCCTGATATTGGGCAAAGGGCACGTTCTCGGCACGCACGATTTCCATTCTGTCGGGATACTTCTCCTTGAGTCTTTCAAGCGCACGCAACATGATGTCGGTTCCCTTGTATTCGCTGCGTGTTCGCTGAATGCCGATAAAGAAGCATATTCCTTCGTATTCGGGATGTGGAACCTTGGGCGTTGTGTCGGCCAGATTGATAGGGAAGGGGATGAAGTGGAGTTTGCCGGCATAGTGCGCCCGGCAGCAAATGTAGTTTTCGTAGAGCCCCGCAATGATGCCGTCGCAATCTTCAGCTATATGGTCAAAGAGTTCGGCCTTAGCTCCTCGCAGCCAGTTGCTCTCCATCTCTTCGGTGAAGGCATTCTGTCGTCTCGTGCCGTTGATATAGAAGTCGCTGTAGCGGAACGTGTCGGGCTTTAGCCCTTCCTCCACCCAGGGCTTGTCGATGCCGAAGGAGCCCAGGAACATGCGTCCATTCTGCCGTCTGATTTGTTCGTAATAGGGTAGGATGCGCTCAGCTCGCAGGTCGAGGAAGACGGGGTTGATGAGCTGCACGACATCGTAGCCCCGAAGGTGGGGGACGATGCGCTTCAGGTCGAAGAGATAACGCAGAGTGTCGATGTGTCCCAACGATCGGCGGCGCAGGTCGATGTCGCGCGGATAGTTCTTCCACCCGTCTCCGTTGCTCACCACCGTAACCTCATGCCCCAAGGCGCGCAGGCCTTGGGACAGGGTCCAGTGGACATTGCTGTATTCGCCCAGCAGCAGGATTTTCATCTTACTACCGTCTTCTTGCCATTTTGTATGTAAAGTCCTTTCTTCAAACGATTGGCGAGGGTTGATACTTTGCGGCCGCTTATGTCGTAGATGGTCTTGTTCCTTGCCTCCTCACTTGATGCGTCGCCCACTTGTTCCACGCCGTCGGGCAGCGGTTCAACATATTGCCACGTGAGTCCAAAGTCGTCGGCGCTCCACCATCCGCTTCCGCTTTCAACCTTAGCTTCCAACGTGATGCGCAGCGTTTCGCCTGGGCGCACTGTGACGTAGGGCGTCTCAACCAGCATCCAGCCATACTGATACGGGCTGCCTGCTTGTGAGGTGTTTCCGGCTGGAGTAATGGTGGTTGATTGGCTTGTCGTCTCTTCGCTGTTGGGGCTGATGACGGTAGCCGAAAGCGTAATTCGCTCCGACGTGCTTCCGCGCAGCAGTGCTTTGGCGCTATACTTGCCCTCGGGGAGATAGGTAACATCCTGCGTCATCGTGCTTGTGAATGCGTTTGCTTTCCACAGGTTCCAGTAAGTGTTGCTTGTCTGTCCGTCTGCGGCTTCGCCCGAGTTCGTTCCGTTGTTCTCAACCGTCCAACCATAAGTGTCGTTGCGTTGACAACTGGGGTTGATGACATATGACGATGCGTCGTTTCCGTTGCTGAAGAATGTCGTGCGGGCATATTCCTCTGCCTTGCTCAAGGCTTCCATGTACTGGCGGTGGCTGTCGGCGTCGAGGTCGCCTGTGCGTATGAGCTTGAAGTCGTCGCCTCCTGCCCAGCGGGCACTCATCTCACCCAGGTTCTTGATACCAATACGAACGTGTCCGCCAAGCACCACGATGCCGGGGATTGTTGTGCGGCGTTCGTAGTTAATCTGGCTGTCTTCGGTGACGGGTGCAAGATACTGCACACTGTCGCTCTGGGCATAAAGCACGACTGAACCATTCACCTTGGCGTTTTCCACGTTGTCTGTGGAATTGAATACGGCAGCCGACAACTCATAAACTCCCGAAGGAAGGTCGTAGATGTCCTGATAGTAGTCGAACTGCATGCCGGCCGCATTAGCGTTCCATACCTCGAGGTAGGTGTCGCCGCTTGCTTCTTTGGTGAATCCGGCCGTAGCGCTCTTCTGGCAGTTCCAACCAGGCACATCGCTCTTGCTCGTTGTCTGAATCTTGGGGTTCTGAACATAGCCGGTGGTCACTGCCGGACTGGTTGCTTCGTCGCCCAACGTGCGCTTGATGTAGACGCGCAACTGCGTGTTGTCGATGTCGAAGTCCGTGAGGGGGAACTGGTATTTCAGGGTTTCATTGTCGAACAAGTAGCGTTCCGTTTCGGTATAATAGTCTTCCCACGTTTCACTCTTGGGGTTCCAACTTTGTATGGTTAGTACATCTGTGACATCCGCATTCTTGTTCTCTATGTTAATGACCAACGTCTGGTCGACGTCGTTGATGCGTGCCGTCATGCTGGGCGTCTTCAGCGAAGGACTCCACCATACGGGCGTAAACTGTACGTTGGCGTTATAGGCGAAGTCGGACTTCGAGTCACGATATACCTTTCCTGCCGGCAGCACATTTCCGTCGTCCCAGTTAATCATGGCGCGATAGTAGGTGTCCCAGTTGTATATGGCATAACGCTCGACGAAGGAGCACGTGTCCAGGACGTTCTGAATCTCCTTGATGGCCTTGCGCTGTTTCTCCAGTTTTGCACTGTAGCCCGATGGCCAACTCTCCGTAGTCCACGAGGCGCCGTTGTTCCATTCCGTTATCCAAATGGGACGCTTTGTGTTATTGTAGATGCTCTTCAACTGATTGTACCATGATTGTGCATTAGCAGCCTCGTTGGTGCCCCAGTAGGCGTGAATAACCACAAAGTCGCAACGATAGGCCATATTGTTGCAGTTGTTGATATAGTTTGTCAACCACGAAGCATCGGTGGGAGCTGGACTTCCGATGCGCATACCTGCCGACTGGAAGTCCGGAGTGTGGGTGCATGCCGTCCATTCTGAAATGACGCCTCCGCAGGCACAATCGGTGTGCTGCTCGCTGTGTTCGGGCTCGTTGAATGAGAGACAGGCCGTAGCGTCCGTATGTCCTGCAATCTGGGATATCGAGGGCCAGTAGATGTGCTGGCGGATGGGGATGTATTCTGTGTCGTAGGTTGAAGAGCGATCGGCGCTCCATGTGTAGAACCAAGTGGCACGCATCTTCTTGCATTCCGTAGCAATGGCGCTGTTGGATGTGGTGCTGCACCAGCCTTTCTTGCTGACGTATTGCCATTTTTTGACCGTTATGCTGGATATGCGACCATATAGTGCCTTGGGCAGAACGGGTATTTCGATGTCCTTATGGTCTGCCACATATACGCGGCTGTATCCGCTTCCGTCTTTCCCACTGGCCAGTGTTGCCATATAACCGCGCTTCAGGCGGAAGGAACGAATGCGGTTGGCGTTCTTGCTCAGGTTGCTATAGGTTCCCACACGATATTCTATGGCTTCGCCGCTGTACTGTTCGCCATCGTAGCCCGTCAGTATTCCTTTATTATAGAAGGGCATCACCAAGGCACCATTCAGGTAGATGACCACCCGGCAGTTCGTGCCATTCGTTGCTTGGGCACCGTCGATGGTGATTTGCGAAAGGTAGTTCTTGATAACATCGCTTGGCAGTGTGTTGTCGAAGATTATCCAAGCTTTCTCGTGGGCCAGGTTTATTTTGCACTTTGTCAGTGGTGCACTCTCGGAAATGATGTGCAGGTCAATCTGTTCGGTAAGGTCAAGTTGTGCATTATTCAGCGCAATGACCCTGCGCGTGTTATTTCCATATTTATCTACCGTTATGCCGCCTCCCGTGGTCACAGCCTTCGTTTCGCTCAGCAACTCGGGCATGCCATTCTCCATACGGCTTCTGCGAATCAGGCTCCATTCGGCCTCCAAACCCTGTAAGGTATACTGAGGGACGCAATGTGTCGGGTACTCCTCCTTTACGCTTCCGTTGTGGTATATTTTTACTGATGTGCCTTGATAGATAAAGACATAGTCGCCAGACTCTTTCAAACTATAAAGCATTCCGCGCCCCTCCTTGCTGCGCAACAGCACGTAAACTGAATCTTCAGCATATTCCCCATCTCTCGTAAAGTCTGAAAGCCCGAGCGAAAATGTAGCGCCAAAGGAGTTCATCTCTTCTGCTGTGAGCAGAACGTTGCAGTCGTTTTGAATCATCATGCCCAGCGAATCGCGCAAACTTGCCGTACGATTCATGAATTGCTCCGTCGTCTTCGTTTCAGGCGCAGCAATCCATGCGCGGGCATTTTCCACGCTCTTAGGTAATCTACTGCGATAAATAAGGGGATACTTCTTGTTGCCCGATGTAATCTCTTGGTCAATGAAATCAACAATGTTGCTCAGGTCGCTAATGGCCCACGCCTTCCGACTGGATTCGAATCCTTGTCCGTTGCTCGCAAAAATCTGAAAATAGGTTGTGGAGTCGCCTGCCGTCTTGTCGTACCACACCTTGATGGCATCCCCCGTTTCGTCGGTGTCTACTCCCAATGTAGCGCTTGTGCTACGGCGGCTTACAATCTGGCCATTAGTGCTCAAACATAGACGCCAGTCGTAAGCATTGCCCGTCCCGACGTTTTCATTTAACAAAACACTGTATGAGTTTGATGTGCTGGCTGCTAAGTATCTTCCCGTTGCTTTGTTTTGAAACCTGAAGTAACCATCAGTCGCCGACTTGGTGGCTGTAAACAAATACTTTGCATCGTTGCCTGGCTGGTATTCAACCAGACAAGGATAAGTGTTGTCGCTACTGGGCGATAAGACGCGTTCGTAATAGGTACTATAGATATAATAATCTTGTCCATCCACTAAGTCGTAGATTCTGTTGTTATCGGCTTTCGCATTCGTAACAATTGCAAGACATATTAGCATGAAATAAAGAACATTCCTTTTCATTTCTCGAATTTTATGATTAACAAGGGGTAAAGGTAGTAAATAATTCATAATAATCCGTAAATTATTCGCAATTATTTCTTATCTTTGCGTGAATTATATGGAAAGACGGGAACAAGATGATAGTTATCGCCACGTGTTGAAGTACACGGGTGTGTTTGGCGGGGTTCAAGGACTCAAGATATTCGTTACTCTTGTGCGTAATAAGCTTGCCTCAACGATATTAGGCAAGGTGGGCATGGGAGTGAACAGTATCTTCATGAACATTTCCGAAATACTGAACTCTTGGACAAACTTTGGCATCCCGTTCTATGCTGTACGCCGCATATCGGAACTTTACGAGGAAGGCACCGACGACGATATGCGCCGTTTTGTGGGCGTTATCCGCACGTGGAGCATTTGGTCAGCCCTTATCGGTGCAACGCTGTGCTTCTTTCTTGCCAACTGGCTCAATAATCATTACTTTCCGGAAGGCGAGCAACACACGTTTGAAATCATGTTGCTCTCGCTATTCGTTGCCTCGCTTCCCATTGAGGCCGTTGAATGTTCCCTGATGAAGGGCCTCAGACAACTGCGGGCTGTTGCTTGCATCGAGGTTATGGTAGCGCTTTCAACGCTCGTCTTCACCATTCCCGTCTACTATTTCCTGGGCATTCGCGGCATAGTGCTTTCGCTTGTACTGTGCGGCTGGTCGGCAGCCCTTCTCCATTTGTTTTTTTCCGTACGGCTATATCCCTATCGTGTGAAGCTTTTCTCACGAAGTGTTGTGCGTGAGGGTTGGCCACTCATCCGTATCGGTCTTCCCTATGTCCTTGCTGCTGTGGCCGGAGCGATGGCCACGGGAGAGGTGTTCAGCTACCTGGATGACACGGGGCAGGTGGGTCTATACCGAGCCGGGTATGGCCTGATGGTAACCTATGCTGGCATGGTGTTTGTGGCAGTCGAGGCAGACTATTTCCCCCGTCTCTCCAGTATTAATCACGATACCGAGCGCCTGAATCATGCCATCAATCAGCAAATCGATGTTTGTGTGCTACTTATGGCCCCCATCCTTATCCTTTTGGTGATAATGATGCCTTGGGTTGTGCGCCTGTTGTGGACCAGCGAGTTCTTGCCCGTTGCTCCGATGGCTGTGTGTGCTGTGTTCTATATGTTCTTCAGGGCCGTCACCGTGCCGATTGCCTATACGTCGCTTGCTAAGGGCGACTCGTGGCTTTACCTTATTATGGAAAGCATATATGACATTACGTTTGTCTTGATTCTGCGTTTCGGCTATTCGCATTGGGGACTACTTGGTGCGGGCATAGCTCTTTCGACGGCAGCCCTCTTCGACTTGCTGATGATAGGTAGCGTCTACAGTATACTCTATCATCTGCGCCTGCGTTATCGCACGGCAATTATGGTTGTTCCGCAAGGATTGTTGCTTTCGGCAACCGTTGCGGCCTATTTCCTTCTTTCGGGCATCCAGATGTATCTCGTCGGGCTCTCCGCCCTGATTATTTCAGCAACTTATTCCTTCCGTCTTTTATCCCGCGATTTGCCAGAGATAGCTTTCGTGGCTAAGATAAAACGCAAACTGGGTCTCTGATGGCTAAACCCCTCGTTTCCGTATTAGTGGCGGTGCATAATGCCGAGCTATGGTTAGAGACAGCGATAGAGTCGTTGTTTAACCAGTCGCTTAGTGATATTGAAATTCTGGCAGTCGATGATGCTTCCACCGACGAATCCCTTTCCCTCCTTGAAAGTTTGGCACTGAAGGATGAGCGATTACATGTAATTCACCTCGAACAGAATCAGGGGCAAGCCGTTGCCCGCAACGTTGCACTCCGTCATGCACAGGGGGGATATGTTTGCATGCTGGATGCCGATGACTGGTTTTCGACCGATGCGTTAGAATCGGCCGTTGAGGTGTTTGCCAAGTATCCCGATGTTGATAGCGTGGTGTTCCGCCTTGTGAAACAATATGCCAATGGGAAAGAGGAGCCTTATCAAAAAAATGGTGTAGAGTTGGACATGTCTTCTGCCGTCATAACAGGCGAGGAAGCCTTCCGTTTGTCGCTCGACTGGACGCTGCATGGGCTGTATATGGTGAGACGCGAGCTCCACATGCGCTATCCCTATGACGAGACTTACCGCCTCTATAGTGATGACAATACGACGCGCCTCCACTATTTACATAGTCGTAAGGTCGCATTCTGTAAGGGGACATATAACTATCTTCAGCACGCCCAAAGTTCTACTACAGCCATCACCCCTCAGCGTTTCCTGCATATGATGGCCAACCTCGTGATGAAGCAGACCTTGATAGACGAGGGCGTTTCGTCGGATATTATATCCCTCTACGAAAAGTATAGATGGCAGAACTATGTAGGACTATTGTGGTTCTACTTCACGTATAGCCATTGTTTTACGCCAGCCGAGCGTATGCAGATAAAGGGGCAACTTCGTTCGGTGTATGGCACCTTCCATCGTTCGCTTCCATACGCCGTGTTCTATGCCGAACAGAAGTTGCGTTGGTTTACGAAGAAGTATCGTTAAGTTTTTATGATACAATGTTCTGCGGGTTTCCGTTGATGTAGGCCTTTAGGTTGTCGACGGCAATCTGTATGAGGCGCTGACGTGACTCGCGACTGGCCCAAGCGATATGTGGCGTAAGGTAGCAACGGGGAGCAGAAAGCAAGGGGTTGGTTTCGGATGGTGGTTCCTGACTTAATACGTCGGCGCAGTAGGCATACAGCCGGCCTTCGTTCAGCGCATCGGCAACGTCTTGTTCGTTAACTAACGGGCCGCGCCCCGTATTGATAAGTATGGCCGATGGCTTCATTTTAGCCAACGTCGTTTGGTTTATCATCTCCCTTGTCTCATCAGTAAGGGGACAATGAAGCGAAAGGACGTCGGCTTCTTTCAGTGCAGTCTCCCAATTTGCGCGCTCAACGCCTTTGGGAAGGTCGGCGCGTTGCGTTACAGCCAGCACACGCATTCCGAATGCCTGGGCAATCTGTGCAACCTGTGCGCCGATGTTTCCCAAGCCCCGTATGGCCATCGTCTTTCCTGCGAGTTCGGTAATAGAAGTATCCATCCATAGGAAGTCGCGACTTCTGGCCCATCGGCCTTGAGCGTTCTCTGTGGCATAATGCGAAACGTTGTTAGTTACGTTCAGCAGATGGGCAAAGACGAGTTGGGCAACCGATGGGGTGCTGTACGAGGGAATGTTGGTAACCGTGATGCCGCGCTCGTGTGCCGCTTTGGTGTCCACAACGTTGAATCCTGTTGCCAGAACGCCTATGTAGCGCAGATTAGGCAGTGCCTCAATTGTAGTCTTGTCGAGAACAACCTTGTTGGTCAGAACGGCTTCGCATTGTTGGCAGCGTTCGATAGTTTGTTCGCGTGAGGTGCGTTCATAGATGTCCACCTCCAGGTTCGGCAGGGCGCTCAGCGAGTCCCATGTGAGGTCGTTTTGCGTGACGGTGAATCCGTCCAGGATTGCCAGTCTCATACTTTTCCGATAAAGTTTACTTCAGGATGAATGTCGATGCCGAACTTTTCGTTCACATCGTGGCGCACGGCATTACAAAGCGTTACGATGTCGCTTCCCTTTGCGCCACCACGATTGACCAGCACCAATGCCTGGCGGTCGTGAACGGCTGCAGGCCCCAGCGCGCGGCCTTTCCATCCGCATTGCTCAATCATCCATCCGGCAGGAATCTTCACGTGGTCAGCATCCACTTCGTAGTGCATGATGTTGGGATAGAGCTTAGCCAGTTTTTCGTATTGCGAGCGCGGGATGATAGGATTCATGAAGAAACTTCCTGCATTGCCTTGAACCTTTGGGTCGGGCAGCTTTGTACGACGGATGTCGATGATGACTTGTCGCAGTTGTTCTGCCGTAAGATGCTCGATGGCGATGTCGCGACGTTGCAGTTCGGCACGTATGCCGCCGTAGTCGAGGCGCGGAGTGAAATGTGTGCTAAGGCGATATGTGACATACAGCACAGCCCACCGACCACGTTGTGCGTCAGTTTTGAAAATACTGTGCCGATAGCTGTATTGGCATTCGTGACAGGAGAATGTGCGCCTTTCGCCATTCTGCAGGTTCAGGCATTCAACGTTGACGATGAAGTCCTTTGCTTCGGCTCCGTAGGCTCCGATGTTTTGAACGGCTGATGCACCAACTTCGCCTGGAATGAGCGAAAGGTTCTCCAGGCCATACCAATGGTTGTCGATGGTGTGGGCCACCAGTTCGTCCCAGACGATGCCTGCTCCGACGCGCAGCAGCACTTCGTCGGCCTGCGTGTTGCTTGTCGGCAGTTTTTCTATTGTGCGAATGCGGGAATGTAGAATCGTGCCGTCGTAGTCGGACAGGAACAGAAGGTTACTGCCGCCACCGATGTGCAACAGGGGGGCTTGTCCGACCAGTTGTGCCAGCTCTTCAGGTGTGTCGTACTCGACAAAACGATGGCAACGCGCGTCGATGCCAAAGGTGTTGTGCTCGAGCAGCGAATAGTTTTCTTCAATTCTCATAGGATACCAGTTTCCAGTTGTCACCCTCTTGGTGGAAGGTAAAGATGTCCAACATGCCGTTTGATATGCCGCACTGCAGCAGATGAATGCAATTGGGGTTGGGGTAGTGCTGCCCGAAATTGATGTTCACGAAGGCTTTGGCTGGCATTTCCGGCCGAAAGGCGGGCCACTGCTCGCGGTCGATGGTGCCCTCCATCTCTTCTTCCACCTCATCGGGTTCCTCGATGGTGTACTTCAGGCTTTGCGCCACGCTTTCCTGCTGGTAGAGGCTGTCGGTGGTGAAGCGACTGTAGAAGTGGAGGAAATTGCTGACCGCACTGTCCACAGCCGAGTGTGTGCTGCTCGAAAGGTACCAGCGCCCCTCGCTGCGATCAAATGCGTAGCTGGTCATCGTTTGCGTTTCCAGATCGATTTTCTGCATCGCGATGTGTTGCAGGGCGCTGTCGTTCTGCAGGATTTCCATCTGGCTCAGGTCGCCCAGAAGTAGCGTGTAGTAGTCGTTGCCCGGGAGTTGGAACTCGCTGCGGAACTGTTTGCCGCTTTTTATGCGGCGCTCGCTGCCGTCCATTTCCCTGACGAGCAGGGGGAAGCGTATGCGCTCTGCCTGGAAACGTGTGTTGTGCGTGAAGGCGAAGATGAAGTCGCCAAACATCTCGGAGGGCTGTTCCTTCAGGCTCAGGCCTTGGTCTTCGTCCTGAAAGAAAAAGGCAGAATCACTGTCAAGTGAGTCTGCAATCTCAAGCGTGTCGGCGTCGTCTGTTTCTTGGCTCGTGTGGTTGTTGCGGCAGCAGGCCAACGTCAGCGCGACTGCCATCAGGGGCACCAGTCCCAGGGTTTTACCCGTCATTATGCGATTCTCTTTGGATAAGGATGTGCAAAATTACGATTTAATTATGAATAATGAATTATGAATTGAGAATTATTTTGTACCTTTGCGAAGATTTTGACACAACGACTATGATAGAGAAAATCCAGAAACTTATAGAAGAGGTTGGTGCCTTGCAGGCTAAGAATGCAGACGAGGTCGAGGCACTGCGCATCAAGTACCTGAGCAAGAAGGGCGAGCTGAATGCCCTGATGGCGGATTTCCGCCTTGTGCCGGCCGACATGAAGAAGGAAGTGGGCATGCGCATCAATGAGCTCAAGACGTTGGCTCTCGACAAGATAAACAGCCTGCGCGAGGCCGTTCAGGTAGCCGAGACCGCCGGCGACGATGTTGACCTCACCCGCACGCCCTATCCCGTTCGCTTGGGCACGCGTCATCCTCTCACCCTTGTCCGCAACGAGATTGTCGACATCTTCTCTCGCCTGGGCTTCACGCTGGCCGAGGGCCCCGAGGTTGAGGATGACTGGCACGTATATAGTTCCATGAACTTTGCCGACGACCACCCTGCTCGCGACATGCAGGACACGTTCTTCGTTGAGGCCCATCCCGACATCATCCTGCGCTCCCACACCAGCAGCGTGCAAGCTCGCGTTATGGAGCGCCAGCAGCCTCCCATTCGTGTCATCTGCCCGGGCCGTGTTTACCGCAACGAAGCTATATCGGCTCGCGCCCATTGCTTCTTCCATCAGGTTGAGGGCTTGTATATCGACAAGAATGTCAGCTTTGCCGACCTCAAGCAGGTGCTCTTGCTCTTCGCCCAGGAGATGTTTGGATCCGACACGAAGATTCGCCTGCGTCCCAGCTATTTCCCCTTCACGGAGCCTTCTGCCGAGATGGATGTCTCCTGCACCATTTGTGGCGGCAAGGGTTGTTCGATGTGTAAGGGCGCCGGCTGGCTCGAGATTCTTGGCTGTGGAATGGTAGACCCTGCCGTACTCGAGGCCAATGGCATCGACAGCACACAATACACCGGCTACGCCTTTGGAATGGGCATCGAGCGCATTGCCAACCTGAAGTATCAGGTCAAGGATTTGCGTCTGTTCAGCGAAAACGACGTACGATTCCTCGACGAGTTCGAGAGCGCCTGAACCGCCCACGAAACCTTTGGCGCGACCGCGTGATTGATATATATCAAGAAAACGGCGCATCTCCGTAAAAAGAGATGCGCTTTCTTTTTGGGATAGCGAAAAGCCCTTACCTTTGCAGTATCAAATTAGATGTTAGTTTTTAAGGTAAGTTAAGATTGTTTTCATGATTCAACCGCCCGGCGTCGCGATGACGCTGGGCGGTTTCTTTCTGCCCGCTTTTCCACGGCCTCTTTATTGTCTCAAAAACGTCCCTACATGGACGAGCCTTCGTCGATGCGTCGACGAGCCTCCATCGATGCGTTGACGAGCCTCCATCGATGCGTTGACGAAGCCTCGACGATGCATCGATTGGAGCACCCCCATATCAGGCCTCTCCCGAAGCCTTGCTATGTGCGGTAGAATGCGATGCTTTGTTACGGACATCGCGACGCATCACGACGTCAATCGCGACGCAAACTTATTTCTTCATTTCACGATGTCACGTTCTTCAAATGAGGTCACTTCCTTGCTCTTTTCCCTCTCGTTC
>CALZQV010000026.1 GCA_945828295.1 uncultured Prevotellaceae bacterium
AGCAAAATGGTTTTAATTTGTTTGGTTTAGGGCAAAATTACAAATTAATTATTAATATTCAATTGCTATTTGTTGATTATTTTATATCTTTGCCACAATCTATGACCAAAAACACTAATATAGATGAGCGTATTGTGGACTTAGTTAACCAGCTAAAACCCATTACGCTGGAGGAAATGTCAGGCATCAAACTCATGAATCGCACTGACACCAAGTTTGTGACGAACAAACACAAACTGGCAGAATTGCTGAAGATGGTGCAAGGTAAGTACTATGCCCAATTCACCAACGAAAGCATGATTGCCGAATACATTACCACTTATTGGGACACCGACACGCTGCGCTTCTACTTTGACCACCACAACGGACGGGCACCCCGTCAGAAAGTGAGGGTGCGCACCTACGTTGGCAGCGACCTGACCTTCCTGGAGGTTAAGACAAAGAACAACCACGGGCGTACGAAGAAAAAGCGCATCGAGGTTCCCAGCCAGGAGGTGAAGACCGTGCAGGCCGAGGCCGACCCGTTCCTCGACAAGCTGGTGCACAGCAGCCTCGACGCTTTCCACCCCACGGTGCAGAACCATTTCCATCGCATCACCCTCGTGAACTACGAAAAGACGGAACGCCTGACCATCGACTTCAACGTGCAATTCCACAACTTCGAGACGCAGGCCGACGCCCAGACGGGCGACCTCGTCATCATCGAGCTGAAGCGCGACGGCAACGTCTACAGCCCCATCCTCGACGTCCTGCGCCACCTGCGCATCAAGCCCTCGGGCTTCAGCAAGTACTGCATCGGCTCGGTCATGACGAACCGCCATCTGAAACACAACATGTTCATGGAGAAGATGGTGTGGGTGGAGAAACTTGTTGGCGCCAAGCTGGAACGATGCTGACCAAACCGGAAAGAAGCGACTACGGTAACTAATATATATAAGATAGTAACAAACAATAAATAATCTGATACTCATGGATTTCTACCAAATGATGGATTTCACCGACATCAACAACCGACTGGGTGAGCTTTTCGGCGTGACACTCTTCGATCCGCAACAGTTCATTTCACTCATCATCCGCTTCATCATCAACCTAATCGTGGTGTATATCGTCGCGCGGAAGTTCTATTATCCCCACAGCCGCAGGCGCGACTACATGTTTATCTTCATCCTCATGTCCATGAGCATCTTCCTGCTCGTGAGCCTGATGGAGGGCGGCGGCATGGAACTCGGAGCCGCTATGGGTCTGTTTGCCATCTTCGGCATCATGCGTTTCCGCACCGAGGCCGTGCCCATCCGCGAGATGACATACCTGTTCATGCTCATTGCGCTGAGCGTTATCAACGCCGTGGCCCAGGGCGACTACCACCCCAAGGCCCAATACTGGGATGGCGTGGGCTTTGTCACCATCGTCTTCGTCAACCTTGTATTCATCTTTATGGCCTGGCTCTTCGAGAGCAGCAAAATACTGTCCGACAGCTGCTCGAAGTACATCAAGTACGACAACGTCAGCTTGGTTGCCCCCGACAAACGCGAAGAACTCAAAGCCGACTTGGAGAAGCGCACCGGACTGAAAATCGAGCGCGTCGAGGTGGGCATGATTGACTACCTGAAGGATGCCGTGCTCATACGCATCTTCTACAACAACGATGCCGACCGAGGCAGCAGTATTGCCGAGGTGAACCGCATGCCAAGAAGCTGAAGATTGAAGATTGAAAATTGAATATTGAAATATAACGCAATAATGAAAGATATGTCTATGCACAAGAAGAGGGCGTTGCTTATTGGTGCTATGTTATTTGGCGTAGCCCAACTTTCGACTTTCGACTTTCAACTTTCAACTTTGAGGGCTGCAGACAACACAGGTGGCGTGTGGACCGAGGTGGGCGTGAGCAAGGCTCTGCCCTACAACCTGAGCGTGGAGGCCAGTGCCGGCCACCGCACTCTCGACTGGTTCGACTGGTCGAGCCGCACCGACGTGAGCGCCGGGTTGAGCTACAAGGTGAACAAATACGTAAAGTTCGGCCTGGGATACACCTTCATTGCCAAGAACAATCAGGACGAGTGGAAAGACCACTATAAAAAGACAACGGAAAAATGGGACGGATATAACGTGGACGACAATAACTGGGCCCTGCGCCACCGACTGTCGCTGGACGTCACCGGCACGTATCGTGTGAGCAAGCTGATACGCTTCTCCCTGCGCGAACGATACCAGTACACTTATCAATCGCCACGCGACGTCGACCGCACAAAGATGCGCGACACGGACTTCGACGGCATAATAGACGACATCACCTACACCACCGACCACAAGAAGCCCAAGAATCGCCACCTGCTGCGCTCGCGCCTGAAAATCAGCCTCGACAAGAAGGACCTCAAGTGGGAACCCTACGTAAGCGTGGAGACACACAACGACTTCAGCAAAAAGATGCACCTTGACAAGATTCGCACCATCGTGGGCGTCGACTACAGCATAACCAAGAAGCACCAGGTGGGTCTTGGATATGTCTTCAACCACGAGAACGACGACGACGGCGACCAAAACATCCACGCCATCTCCGTTGGCTATAACTTTAAGTTCTAAATAACCTTATTAAGAAGATGAAAAAACTACATTTTTGGCTTCTTGCCACCTTATTCACGGCCTCGTTTGCCGTCGTTGGTTGCGGCGACGACGAAGTGACACCAAGCAACAGCGGTTCGGAAAACAATACCGAAACCAAAGACACAACCACAACTGACACTACCACAATTGACACCGTAGCTAATGCACGGCTGGTATCCATAACCTATAACGGGACATCGGCAACCGTAGACATCCCCACTGACTTGGCCGGGGAGATTACGGCCGAAGTGAACGGCGCCCACGTGGTTATCACCAACACCAACGAAACCGACGAAACCGAGTTCCAGCTGACGGGTTCCTCGACCAATGGTTCGTTCACCTACAACGGCACGTATAAGTCAACCTTGAGCCTTAACGGCCTGTCGCTTCAAAGCCAACAGGGCGCAGCGCTGAATATCCTGTGCGGTAAGCGCATCGCCGTGATACTGGAGGATAGCACAACAAATACGCTGAGCGACTACGCTGCCGGAGATCAGAAAGCATGCTTCTACTGTAAAGGTCACGTCGAGTTCGAAGGCGGCGGCACGCTTAACGTAACGGGAAATCTCACCCATGCCATCAAGACAAAGGAATACATGCAGCTGAAAAAATCGACCGGCGTCATTAACATCCTTGGCGCAGCAGGCGATGCCATACACGTGGGACAATACTACCTGCAGAGCGGCGGCACCGTGAACATCACCTCCACCACGCAGGCCGACGGCATACAGGTTGAAGTGACAACGCTCGACGACGACATAACCCCCGACCCCGATGACGAGAACAACGGACAGGTCATCATTAATGGCGGCAACATCAACATCGAAGTGGCCCACGAGGATTGCGAGGGCATCAAGTGCGACAGTCTTATCACCATCCAGGGCGGAACCTTCAACATCACCGCCTCGGGCAACGGCAGCCGCGGCATCCAGACCGACGGCAACATGGTGGTTGGCGAAGAAAGCGGCAAGACATCCATCACCATCGCCGCCAAGGGTGGCCTGTGCACGGCCGCGGCAGACGCTGACGACCCACACCGCTGCATGGGCATCAAGGTCGACGGCAACCTCACCGTCAACGCGGGCACGATTACCGTCACCAACACGGGCACGAAGAGCCGCGGCATCAGAGTGGGTACCTACACCAAGAACGGCGGTACCGTGAACGCTACCATTAAGAAAGACGCATAGCAAAGGGACAGCAGACGAGATACAAATGAAGGGTCGTGGCAATCACCACGACCCTTTAATATTTACGAATGGAAACGTATCTCACTTCACACCACCTATCTTCTGCATGGCCGACTTAATGTCGCGGTTGTAATCGCCTCCCATAGCTGCAATCTTGCCTTTGGGGTCGACCAATATATAGAAGGGGATATTGCGGATGCCGTACTTCGACAGCAGGGGACCTGACCACCCCTTGTAGTCGCAATAGGTCTTCCATTTAAGGGTGTCGGTGACGTTTTCACTCGTCTTTTGGGGACTGACGTCAAGGTTGTAGGTGAGCGCCTGAAGGCTGTCGGGGTACTGCTGCAAGGCCTGCTGCGTGTAGTAAGTCACCATAGAGGAACCATGCTTCCAGTTTGCCCAAAAACTTATGAGCAGCCACTTCCCCTTGGTCTGCTTCACGATGTCGGACTTGGGCAGCTTCTTGCCAACAGCAAGCGGACTTGGAACCCGCGTTTCCGTTTTATGAACCAGTGAGTCGGCACCCTTAACCTCCTCGTTACCCAAGCTGAGCGCATCGCCCTTGATGCGCACATCAGAACCCGAACGTGCCACAAAGGTCAACGTGTGGAAGTTGGGATACAGAATGACCCACGTATAGGATTCCGAGTTGTCGTCCACCGGCGTTTCATAGGTGAACTTTCCTTTGACGACATGTAGCGTGTCGACGGTCGAGATGCCGCCGTCCGGACTATACAGCAAGAGGTCGGCCTGCGGCAAGTTGTCGTACTCCCCCTTAATACGCAACCTTCCTCGCTGCGGCCCACAGGCTGCAAGGAGGAAGGTTGAGATAAGAATAATGTACGGTTTCATCGTTATTCCTGGCACTCCGTGAGAATGCTTGGGACACTTAGTTTACCAAGCTGGCAATCGTGCTGGCGAAGGAGGCGAACTCGAGGTCGTCCTTGGCACGGGCTTTCAGCGAAGCATCCTTTTCGATAGCCTTACGCAGGTTTGAAACCACGTTGGCTGTGTCGTTGGTGCGAGCGGCCAGCACTGCCTGCAGGTAATCAGTTATGGCGTCGGCCTTCTTCACGTTGGCCAGCGTCTGACGGGCCGAGGCATAGTCAGTGGCGAGAATCTGGGCCAGAGCTGCTGCGTTGGTGTTCTTGCCATTCAGGTTCTGGGCTGCCTGTGCGTAGTTGCCTTTGGCCAGATTGTAGCAGCCGAGCACGTCGTTATAAGTTTCGGCGCCGAAACCTTGAGCCAGATAGGTCTCTGCCTGTCCGAGGTTGCCCTTGCGCAGTTCCATCATGGCCAGGTTGGTGTTAACCTCAGCGGAACGAGCGTTAACGTTGCGAGCCTTTGCCAGATACTCAGCAGCTGCGGCATAGTCACCTTGGGCGTAAGCCACCTGTGCCTGGTTGTTCAGGGCACGATAGTCGCTGGGATAGAGGCGCTGAATCGTTTGGTTCCAGTCCTTCTGCTCGGCAGGAGTCTCAACAAGCATGGTGGCTCCGTAGACGAGCTCTTCGAGGCTTAGCTTCGAGGCATCCTGTTTATATTGGTTCAGAATCTCTTCGTCGCTGCGACCGATTATCTCATAGTTTACAATGAGGCGCGCACGACGCAGCTCGGGCATAATACCATCCTTGATGTCTGTATAAATGGCGCTCATGTTGCGTATCTGCTGCTCGCGCTCCTCGGGGTCCTTATACATGGAGAGAACGCTGAGGATGACCTGCTTGTCCTGCAGGTTGCTTGCAGCCACCAGTTCCTGGAAGCCGTCCCAGTCCTCTGCCGTATAGCGGGTGTTGATATCGGCATCCATCTTAATCTTCTTGAGTTCCTTCTTCAGGTAGTCGGCGCTGGCATTCTGTCGACGCTCGGCCAGTTTCTCGTTGAACGAATAGCGACCGTCGGGCGAAGCATAGGCACTGACTTCGATGGCATCGAGGGCACGGCCTTCAGCATCGTCGTTGATTTCCTTCAGCACGGCTACAAGGTCCTTGATGCTCACGCTCTGCAGCTCGCTGGTGCGCAGGTTTGACTGGGCAATGAGGAACTTGATGTTGGCCTCCTGCTTCTGCTCGATGACACGTTGGAACTGGTCGGGAGCCACTGACAGGTTTGTGCCGTCGAGGCAACGCGAAAGCAGGTCCTCGGTGGCCAGCACGCCGTAGCCAATCTTCACGTCAGGTATCTGCTTCACTTTCTTTCCCAGCTTGGCTTCGAAGGTCATGTAGAGGTCGCTGCGCAGCATCTCCGGGGTGTAGCGGAAGTTGGCCTTCATGTTATAGGTGCCGCCCAATTTGTAGTTGACATCTGTGCCGTTGCCTTCCACCTTCTCGCCCTGATAGGTCACGCCCTGGCCGCTTGTCTGGCCGCCTGCATAGCGCAGGACGGGGGTGGCCGTTATCTGGGCCTTCTTCTTCATGAACTTTTCGGGGAAGGTAGCCGTTATCTGGACAGGAACCTCGCCTCCGGTCTCTACCAGGGGAGTGGGGGTTACCTTAAAGTTGTCGGCTGTGAGTTTTCCAAGCTTGCTACAGCCCGTCAGCACGAGCGATGCAAGCAGCGTAAAAAGAATTGATTTTTTCATCATTACAATATATTATTTATGTATTTCTCTTATAATGCGCTGCAAAGGTAATCATTTCCAATGAGAACACAAAGCAACAATTATTAAACTATGCTAAAGTGTGCGCGATAAATGGTTGCGTCAGGAATAGACGAGCGTGAGCATACGCTGGGGGGCGAATGTTTGCTGAGCGATGTCCCACAATTGCGTGGCATCGAGCGCATCAATCTGTTCGTAATACTGCTGCAGCGTTAGGGTTTGCCCGAGGTGCAGCATACGCCGCCCCATCCCGATGGCCACGTTCTCGCCATTCTCCCACGACAGGGCCACCTGGCCTCGCAGTTGTTGCTTGGCGCCCGCCAGGACGGTTGAGGAGAGGGGACTGTCGACGAGTCGGTCCAACTCCTGCCGCATCAGCTTTAGGCAACGCTGTACGTCGTTGTGGTCGCATCCCAGATAGGTTGTCCATACGCCCACATCGGTGTAGCCTGTCAGGCAGCTTTCCACCGTGTAGACCAACCCCCGGCGCTCGCGCAGGGAAAGGTTCAGCCTCGAGTTCATGCCGGGCCCTCCCAGGATATTGTTGAGCAGATAGATCCCCATGTATCGCGAATCGCTCAGTGCGTAGGTTTGGCAACCCGTCACCACGTGGGCCTGATGGGTGTTCTTGCTCACCGTTAGTTGTTGTGGCGCAGCGAGCGACGAGGGCGGCTGGGACGCAGGGATAAGGGGCTGGGGGCAGGAAGGCTCGCGCTCGGCAATTTTTCGCCACTTGCCTCGCAAAACATCCTTGAGCGCGACGTCGCCATAGACGAACAGGACCATGCGCGAGGGATGATAGAGGCGGTTGGTAAAGCGCTGCAGGTCGGCCGAGCTATACTGGCGCAAGCGCTGAGCATCGCCCAGGATGTTGCGTCCCAACGGATGGCGGGGGAATAGCTGTGCCTCGAAGTCGTCGTAGATGAGCTCGGCCGGCGAGTCATTGTAACTCTCAATTTCGTCGGCAACGACCTCCACCTCCTTCTCCAGTTCGTGCTGGGGATATGTGCTGTGGAGGGTGATGTCGAACAGGAGCTCGAGGGCTCGGCCGAGGTGTTGGCGCAGGGTGGAGCAATAGTAGACGGTGTGTTCCTTGCCCGTATAGGCATTCAGGTCGCCGCCAACCGACTCCATGCGGTTTATGATGTGCCACGAACGGCGGCGCGTGGTTCCCTTGAACGACATATGCTCGATGAAATGGGCCATTCCCGACTCATCGTCGAGCTGATGACGAGTGCCGGCATCCACCGCTATGCCACAATAAACGACCTGACCCGGCCGTCGGTCGGTCACGATGCGCAATCCATTATCTAACGTTACTGTTTCCATGTTGATAAATAGAGAATACTTTCCGGCCCCATGTTGAACAGGAGGTCGACAATACTGAGGTTGGGCATAAAGCCTTGGCGGTCGTTGAAAAGTTGATAGTATCGCGCCTGCCCTTGCGACGCATTGTCTTGCCCGGAAGAATAGTAATCCTCGGGCTGAAGAATAGTATTGTCCGTGGCCTCGCGACGGTATTCCTCGGGCTCACCCATTGCATGGCTTATCTCCAGCTCGCGGCAAAGCAGTTGCTGGAGCGCCGCATTATAGTCGACGAGGAAATCCCACCTCTTCTCGTAAAAAGGCGCGAATTCATCGGCATAAAACTCGAAGTAAGGCGTGCGACTATAGCTGCTCACGAGGGCATTCCAATGCAGGTGGCGCCAGTTCCCGTGGTCGCTGATGCGGATGTCCCGCATGGGAGTGTGGTAGGGAACGAACTTCACCACAGGCACCGTGAGCGCCAGCGGCCCGTTGGGTGACGCTATCCAGCAGCGGTTGCGAAGCGACTGCTTGCGGTAGGGTGACGCGACGTCTATCCCCACCTCATCGGCTTGTGCCAGAAGGGCATAGTATGATATGGGAGCAAGATAATAGGACGGGAAAATCATCATTTGATATTATCGACCCATCGGAACAGGCGCTTCCAGCGGATTCCGCCATCGAAGACACCATAGTCGGGACTCTTGGAGTACCATATCATGATGGGCTTACCCACGATGTGGTCCTCGGGCACGAAGCCCCAGAAACGCGAGTCGGCCGAGCGGTGGCGGTTGTCGCCCTGCATCCAGTAGTAGTCCATCTTAAACGTGTAGCTGTCCGCCTTCTCGCCGTTAATGAGAATCTCGCCCTTGTCGTTCACCTCCAGGGTGTTGCCCTCATACTCCTTGATGCAACGCTCGTAGACGGGCAGGTTGTCGAGATTCAGCGTGATGCTGGCTCCCTTGGCGGGAATCCATATGGGGCCGTAGTTGTCCACAGTCCAGTGTTTATTGCCATTCAGCGGATAAAGGCGTTCCTCGCTCATCGGGAACAGCTGGATGTTGCCCACCAGGTCTGGGCGGGCCTTCATGGCATCCACCATCTTTTGTGTCAGCGGACACAGTCCTGCATTATACAAATCGCGGTAGTCCTCAAAGGAAAGCCCAATCTCGCGGATGAAGTCCTCAGGCAGAGAGCCCTGGACGAGCTCAACCTGATAGAGATACTGCACGTTGTCGGGCTCCTTGTTGGCCTTGCCGTCGAGATACACGATGCGGTCCTTGATTTCCAGTGTCTGGCCGGGAAGTCCCACGCAACGCTTCACATAGTTTTCGCGACGGTCAACCGGGCGCCAAACGACGTCGCCAAACTGCTGGGCGTTCCGCTTCACGTAGTCCACACCCATGGAATAAATCTTACTGAACATGCGGCGACGCTCCAATGTCTTCATACTGTCGAGTTCCAGGGCACCGAAATTCTGCTGATAAAGTTCGCGGCCCACCTCGTAGCAAATCCCATAGTAGTCCTGGTTTTGAGCATTCAGGGCCACCGTGTCGCCAGAAGGATAGTTGAACACCACGATGTCGTTCAGCTGCACGGGTTTGGGCGAGATGCGCTTATACTCCCAGCTGGGCCACGTAATGTAGCTTTGGATGCCGCCGATGGGCAACGTGTGCTGACACAAGGGCATGCTCAGCGGAGTCATCGGGGCACGAGGGCCATAAGACGTCTTCGACACATAGAGATAGTCGCCAACGAGAAGGCTCTTCTCCAGAGAACTCGATGGAATAGTGTAGTTTTGGAATATATATATATTAACAAAGTATACGGCAACAAGGGCAAACACGATGGCATCGACCCAACTCATGATAGTGCGCGTGACGGGATTCTCAAGTTCCTTCCACCACCCCCAGTTCACCTTGCGGGTAACATAGGCATCGAACACGAAGGGCACAGTCAGGTAGAACCAAAACGAAGCACGTATCCACACAAGGAAAGCAATGAGCAAGGCGCTGAATCCTATTCCGTAGGCCCAATCTTTCCATGTAACGGGTTTTTCTTCTTTCTTTTTCATAAAGTCGATATGGGGAGATTTGTACTATACATTAATATGTAATTAGAACTGGAAAAGGTCGTCCATCGTGAGCAAACCCTTGTGCTGGGCCGTGTACTCGGCTGCCAACACCGCACCAAGGGCAAAGCCGCGCCGGCTGTGAGCATCATGGGTAATCGTAATTTGGTCGGCATCCGAGTCCCACTTTATGCTGTGGATGCCCGGCACCTCGCCGCGCCGGATGCTGTCCACCCTCAGCTGGTTGGCAGCAACCGTATCCGTGCCTTCCACCGTGCCGTCGGGTTGTGTCAGCTGGCCGAACTCCCAGCCATCTATGCGGTCGACCTCCTTCACCAGTTCCTCGGCCAGGGTGATAGCCGTTCCGCTGGGATGGTCGAGCTTATGGATATGATGCACTTCCTCCAATGTGGGCCGATAGTTGTCGAAACGGTTCATGATACGTGCCAAATAGCGATTGACGGCACGAAACACCGTAACGCCAAGGCTGAAGTTACTGCTCCAGAACAGGGTTTGACCGCCCTCGCTGCACATGCGCCGCACGTCGTCGCCGTGCTCCTTCAGCCATCCCGTCGAACCACTCACAACCTTCACGTTGTGGCTAAAAGCCTTCAGGTAGTTGCCGTAGGCCACGTGGGGAGCCGTGAACTCAATAGCCACATCGGCACTCTGGAACTGGGGCGAATCAAAGTCTTCCTGATTGTCAACATCTATGATACACACAATCTCATGACCACGACTCAAGGCGATTTCCTCTATCATGCGCCCCATCTTGCCGTATCCTATCAAAGCAATTTTCATATCTTTGTAATAAAATTTTGTGCAAAGATAGGGATTATCAACGAAAAAGCGTACTTTTGTTATGTATTTTTAATATTTCTATCGTGGAGAAACTGCTTCACTATGCATGGAAGCATAAACTTTTACCACTAAGGGCCTTACTCACCACCGACGGGCAGGAAGTGGAGATTATTGACCCAGGTCTGGCAAACACTAATGCCGGCCCTGATTTCTTCAACGCCAAAGTGCGCATCGGCGATACCATGTGGGCTGGCAACGTGGAGATTCACCTGCGCTCGAGCGACTGGTTCCGCCACGGGCACAACACGGACGATGCCTACGACAGCGTCATCCTTCACGTTGCCTCCGTCATCGACTGCGAGGTTACCACCAGCACCGGCAAACGCCTGCCTCAGGTTCAGCTCGACATTCCTGCCGACTTGCACCTGCGCTACGAGACCCTGAAGGAGACAGAAGACTACCCGCGTTGCTTCCGCGTCATTCCCGACATCAACCCATTTAAGATACACGCCTGGATGGACACCCTCGTCGTTGAGCGGCTTGAGGAACGTTCGGGCAAGGTGAAACAACGGCTCGCCGAAACCCAGGGCAACTGGGAATGGGCCCTGTTCACCACGCTGGCCCGCAACTTTGGTTTCGGCATCAACGGCGATGCTTTCGAAACCTGGGCACATCGCATACCGCTGGACAAGACAGGGAAACACCGCGATGAACTCTTCCAGATTGAAGCCATATTCCTGGGAATGGCAGGCCTACTCGAGATGGAAAGCCTTCCCCCCAAGGCGGTGGCCGACGACTACTTCCGGCAACTACAGCACGAATTCGACTACCAACGCCACATGTTCGGCCTGACCGCCATCATGCCCTACCAGCAATGGAAGTATCTGCGGCTGCGGCCCCAGAACTTCCCGCACATCCGCTTAGCCGAGCTGGCCTGGATTTACCACAAGGGCAACATCAGCCTCTCGAAGCTGAAGGACGCCATGCAGCAAGCCAACGCCCTTGAAGCCCTGCGCCAAGTGCTTGTGGCCGAGACTTCGCCCTACTGGCACGAGCATATCATCTTCGGCTGCCCCGTGGAGAAACGGCCGTTGCACCTGAGCAAGGCCTCGCAAAATCTCATTATCATCAACACCGTCATCCCCGTGCTCTATACCTACGCCATGACGCACAACGACTGGAACCTTCGCGAAAAGACACTCGACCTCCTACGCCAGCTGCCTGCTGAGCAGAACTACATCATACGCCAGTGGAAGGAATGCCGACTGGAGGTGAACAATGCTGCCGACAGCCAGGCCCTGATACAACTGAAGCGACAATACTGCGACCGGCATGACTGCCTCCGGTGCAACTTTGGATTCGAATATCTCAATTCCCGCCTATGACCCACGAACTAAAGATGAAGGTGCGCGACTATGAATGCGACCTGCAAGGCATCGTCAACAATGCCAACTATCAGCACTATACCGAACACGCCCGCCACGAGATGCTGCTTGACTTGGGCGTTTCCTTTGCCGACCTCCACCAACGGGGCATTGATGCCGTGGTGGCGCGCATCACCCTTTCATACAAGACCCCGTTGCGCAGTTGCGACGAATTCGTCGTGCGCACGCGAGTTGCCAAAGAAGGCATCCGCTATGTCTTCTCGCAGGACATCGTGCGACTGCCCGACGAGAAGCTCGCCTGCCGGGCTAAGGTCGACATTGTGACTGTAATTAACGGTGAACTGGCGACAGAATGCCCCGAGCTGGATAAATTCTTCGAATGAACGAACAAGAACTCCTCTACACCATTGCCCTAACCCGCGTACTGCCTTATCAGTCGCAGGTTCAGCAGACATTGCTCGACACGATGGGCAGCGCCACCGCTCTGGCCACAGCAGGCACGGCACTGCACGATGCCTTTCCCCAAATCACAGAACGCCTGGAAAGACACATCGCCCAGATTCCCGAACATCTGGCGCGCGCCGAGCAAGAAATAGAATTTGCCCGCAAGAACCACATACGCATAATCCACCGTGACGACGCCGACTACCCTGCCCGACTGCGTGAATGCAGCGATGCTCCCATTTTACTTTATTACCGCGGCTCTGTCGACCTGAACAGCCGTCGCATCCTGAGCATCGTAGGCACCCGAAAGGCATCGGAATACGGACGAACCTTCTGTCAGAGATTCCTGACGGACCTGGCAAGGCTGTGCCCCGACGTTCTCGTGATTAGCGGCCTCGCCTATGGCATCGACATCTGCGCCCACCGCCAGTCATTGTCCAACGGCCTCTCCACCATTGGCGTGCTTGCCCACGGATTAGACCAAATCTATCCCCGCATGCATCGTCAGACAGCCATCGAAATGCTCACGCAAGGCGGACTGCTGACCGAATTCATGAGCCAGAGCACTGCGGAGAAGGTGAACTTTGTGGCACGCAATCGCATCGTTGCCGGCATGGCCGATACCACCCTGGTCGTGGAAAGCGCCGAACATGGCGGCAGCCTCATCACCGCAGGCATTGCCAACGAATACGGTCGCGACGTATTTGCCGTGCCGGGACGTGTAGGCGACCAGACCTCGGCTGGCTGCAATAAACTCATCATGCAAAACCGTGCGGCACTGATTCAGTCGGCCGACGATTTCGTCGAGGCAATGAGTTGGATTTCTAAAAAGGACGGAAAACAAGTCGTTCAGCGGACGCTTTTCCCCGAGCTATCGCCCGAGGAAACCCTCATTTACAACGCACTGAGGGACTCCGACGGCAAGCATCTGAATCAATTGACCATCGAGACAAACCTGCCCGTGGGAAAACTTAGCAGCATGCTTTTCGACCTTGAGATGCGCGGCATCGTTCGCCTGATGGGCGGCGGAGCCTACCACCTGGTGTAGGGTCTCAAAGCAACGTCAGCGTGTAGAGGTAAACCACCACTGCTGGAATGGCAAGCAGCGACGAGTCGAAACGGTCGAGCATGCCACCGTGCCCGGGCAGGATGTTTCCGCTATCCTTGATGCCCAGCTGACGCTTGAGCAGGCTTTCAACAAGGTCGCCCCACGTTCCGAACACCACAACAACCAGTGCAAAGCCGAGCCATTGCGGCAAGGTCAGGCTACTGTCGAAATGCGCAACGGCACATGCCGCGGCCATGCTCACACAGGCTCCGCCCACAGAGCCTTCCCACGACTTCTTGGGCGAAATGCGCTCGAAGAGGCGGTGGCGTCCGAACAGAGACCCGAAACAGTAAGCCCCCGTATCGCTCGTCCACAAGAATATGAACACGGCCAAGGGGAATATCCAGCGGTACTGTATCTCCATGGGATGGGCCGGGTCGGACATAAAGCCGAGCACGGGAATAAGCGAGAAAGGCAGGGCCACGTACATTTGGCTCATCATCGTGTAGGCCCAGTTGTTAAGGGGGCTTTCACGCTGCAGGTACAATTCGCTTATCGTCAGGTAGACCATGCTGATAAGGTACGGGATGAAGACGGCGGGAGTGGGCGTCCACCCGCTCAGGTAGCCATAAAAAGCCAAGAACAGATAGGCTCCGGAGACGGAACAGATCAGGGGGTTGATGTCAACATCCTCGCGCTCCGAAACGATATCGCAAAACTCATGGACGGCCAGTGCCGTAATGACGGTGAACAGCAGTCCCATCGTCAGTGGACTATAGACGATACCGCCTATCATGACCACAAGGAATACTATGCCCGTTAGCGAGCGTACAATCAAGTTACTTTGTTTCGGCATCATGGTCTTCTCTCCTTTGATTCTCGGTTTCTGTTTCTTCGCTTCCTTCTATGATTTCATCGGCGCGGCTGGCCCACGGACGGGGACCGAAGATGTGCTCAACGTCTTCTGCGAAAATAACTTCGCGGTCAACCAGCAGCTGCGCCAGCTGGCCATGGCCTTCGCTTTTCTCCGTCAGGATACGCTTGGCACGCTCATACTGCTCGCCCACCATCTTCTGGACCTCCTGGTCTATCAGGCGAGCCGTTTCCTCAGAATAGGGTTTCGAGAACTGATATTCATCATTATTATAATAGCACAAGTTGGGCAGGCGGTCGCTCATGCCCATGTAGGCAATCATGCCGTAGGCTTGCTTCGTCACACGCTCCAGGTCGTTCATGGCCCCCGAAGAGATGTGTCCGGTAAAGAGTTCCTCGGCAGCGCGACCTCCGAGCAGGGAGCACATCTCGTCGAGCATCTGCTCCTTGGTGGTTATCTGCCGCTCCTCGGGCAGATACCATGCAGCACCGAGGGCACGCCCACGCGGAACGATGGTCACCTTCACCAACGGGTTGGCATACTGCAGATTCCACGAGATGGTGGCATGACCGGCCTCGTGCAGCGCAATCGTGCGCTTCTCCTCAGCCGTCAGCACCTTGTTCTTCTTCTCAAGACCGCCAATGATGCGGTCGACGGCAGCCAGGAAGTCGTCCTTCGTCACGCTCTTCTTATCGTGACGGGCTGCGATGAGCGCTGCCTCGTTGCACACGTTGGCAATGTCGGCACCCGAGAATCCGGGTGTCTGGCGAGCCAAGAAGTCGATATCCAGTGAGTCGTCAATCTTTAGCGGGCGCAAGTGTACCTTGAAGATGGCCTTTCGTTCGTTGACGTCGGGCAGGTCGACATGTATCTGGCGGTCGAATCGTCCGGCGCGAAGCAACGCCTTATCCAAGATGTCGGCACGGTTTGTGGCGGCCAGGATGATTACTCCGCTGTTGGTGCCGAAGCCGTCCATCTCGGTCAGCAACTGGTTAAGGGTGTTCTCGCGCTCGTCGTTGCCGCCCATCATGGCATTGCGTGAGCGGGCACGACCGACAGCATCGATTTCATCGATGAAAATGATGCATGGGCTGGCCTCTTTCGCCTGGCGGAACAGATCGCGCACACGGCTTGCACCCACGCCCACGAACATCTCCACGAAGTCGCTACCCGACATCGAGAAGAACGGCACGTCGGCCTCGCCGGCCACAGCCTTTGCCAACAGGGTCTTACCAGTTCCCGGAGGGCCCACGAGCAGGGCGCCCTTAGGAATCTTACCACCCAGGTCGGTGAATTTCTTGGGATTCTTCAGGAACTCGACAATCTCCTTCACCTCCTGCTTTGCGCCGGCCTGTCCGGCCACGTCGGCAAAGGTGACCTTCGTCTTCTCGTCGACCTCCACTTTCTGGGCCCTGCTGCGCCCAACGTTGAAGATATTCATGCCGCCATTAGAGGCAGACGATCCGCCCCCCATGCGGTTCATGATGAAGAACCAGAAGAAGATGAGCAACAGGAACGGCCCGAAGTTGATGAGGATGTTCCACATGGTGTTGCCCTGCTCCTTGTAGGTAAGCTCTCCCTTGAAGTTACCAGCCTTTTGCTGTTCCTCGAGGAACTCTTCCACCTTTTCGATAGAGCCGTATTCCACCACCACGTAAGACTCGCCGCTACGCTGCTTTTCGTTCGACTTGCGGAAGACGTCGCCGAGGTGTTCCGGCTTGATATACATGTTCAGGGGGCCCTGTTCCTTATAGATTACGATGCGCGATGCATATCCATGCTCAACGTACTCCTTGAATTCGTTATACGTGGCCTGCTTCGACATGCCCCCGGACATCACCGAGCCTTCGCTGTTCCAAAGCAGGAAACCAAGCACAACCGCTATGATGATGTAGAACCAGCTCAGGTTGAAGCGTGGCATTTTTCCTTTATTCTTGTTGTTTTTGTTGTCAGCCATTTATGTTACGGTTGAAGTTTTTAATTCGCGCTTTCGTCTCAATCCAGGTCGGCAATCTCTGTCAGCTGGGCATCGGCCCAGAGGTGTTCCAGGTCGTAGAAGTCACGTGCTTCGGGCAGGAAGATGTGAACCATCACGTCGCTCTAGTCCATGGCCACCCACTCGGCCTGCCTCAGTCCCGCAATGGCCATGGGCTTTTCGCCGGCTTCCTTTCGCACCGTTTCCTCGATGCTGTCGGCCAGGGCCTGTATGTGTGTGGGCGAGTTTCCCGTACAAATAACGAAAGCCTTACATATTGTATCCTCTATAGACTTCAGGTCGACAACCACCAATTGGTGTGCCTTTTTCTCCTGCATGCCTTTTATAATTTTGTCAATCAACAGTTCTGTATTATTCATCTTATATTATATATAGTGGGGCAAAGATACGGTTTTTTTAGGTGAAATACATATTTTTTCCAAGAAAAGTTTTGATGATTCGCGAAAAGTGCTTACCTTTGCAGTCGCAATTGGGCTATGGTGTAATGGTAACACTGCAGATTCTGGTCCTGCCTTTCCTGGTTCGAGTCCGGGTAGCCCAACACAAAGAAGAGAACCTCGCAACGCTGCGAGGTTCTCTTCTTTTTATTACGCCGGTGTGTTGTTATTCGGCCTTCTTGTCCTGGTTCTGCTGATTACGCATTTCCGTCTCCACGGCGCGTATCTTCTCCTTCAGCAATCCCAGCTCGTCCTTCAGCTTGTCGACCTTCTTCTGGATTTCCTGCAATAGCGAGTTGCCCTTCTTGCTGCTTGCCGAGAGGAATCCGATGTTGTTCTCGTAGGTCTGCAGCTCGCTCTTCATGATGTCGTAGGCACGCATCAGGCGGTCGCGTTCGCGGCTCAGCGTGTTAGCTCCGGCTTCGGCGCTAACCTTGAGTGTGGTCTTGAAGCTGTTCAGTCGACGCTCGGCCTGGCTCAGGTTCAGTTTCTTGTATATTTCGTCGAGCACCTCGTGGTACTGCTTGTAGAGCTTGTCCTTTTCACGTATGGGCACGAAGCCGATTTCGTTCCAGGCAGCCTGCAGCTCGCGCACCTTCTGTGCCGAAGCCTCGGCAACATTTTCCACCAGAGCCTTCAGCTGCTCGATGATTTCCTGTTTCTTCTGCAGGTTCTCCTGCTGCTCGCCACGCTCTTCGGCCGTTGCGGCGCTCTTGGCCTCGAAGAAATGGTCGCAGGCGCCCACGAAACGCTTCCACAGGTCTTCGCTGACCTTGCGGGGAACGGCGCCGATGGCCTTCCACTGCTTCTGCAGGTCGATGAGCGCATCGCTTGTCTTTTTCCATTCGGTGCTGTCCTTCAGCGCCTCGGCCTTTTCTACGAGTTCCTTTTTCTTCTGCAGGTTCTCGTTGAGTTCCTCCTTAACCGACTTGAAGTAGCTGGCCTTTTCGGCAAAGAACTTGTCGCAGGCGGCACGGAAACGCTCGAATATCTGCGTGTTCATCTTCTGCGGAGCAAAGCCGATGGTCTTCCAGGTTGCCTGCAGGTCGATGATTTCCTTGGTCTTGGCATCCCAGTCGGCAAAGGTCTTCAGTCCGTCGATGCTGATGGCCTCAACCTGTTCGCACAGTTCCGACTTCTTTTGCAGGTTCTCCTCCTCCTGCGCCTTGCGGGCTTCGAAGAACTCTTGGTGGCGCTTGCGCACTACGGTGCTGGCCTCCTTGAAGCGGTTCCAGATTTCCTCACGCAACTCTTTGGCCACGGGGCCTATTTCCTTCCAGTCTTGGTGGAGGGCCTGAAGGCGGTTGATGGCTGCCACGACGTCCTGCTCCTCGGCCAACTTCTCGGCCTGCTCGCACAGCAGGGTCTTGGCCTCAAGGTTCTTGCGGAAGTCGTATTCGCGGAACTGAATGTTCAGCTTCAGCATATCATAGAACTGCTCTACATAGAGCTGATAGTTTTTCCAGATTTCCGACACGTGTTCGGCAGGCACGGGGCCAATCTCGCGCCACTCGGCCTGCAGTTCCTTGAAGGTGTCGTATGACTTGCCGGCCTCCTCTGGTGTGGTTGCCAGCAGTTTTATTTTCTCTATCACGGCCTGCTTGCGCTCCAGGTTGTCGGCCCGCTGCTTTTCCTGCTCGGCCATGAGCTTGGCGCGGCACTGGCGGATTTGTTGCATGGCCTCCTTGAAGGGCTCTTCGGTGGGGTCGGGTTCGGGCTGGTAGTCCTCGGCTGCGCCACCGGCGTCGATGAAGGCCTGCATGGCGGCCAGCATGTCGGCCTTGTGATACTTATAATATAGTTGTTTCAGCAGTTCCAGTTCCTGCTTGTTGCCTCCGTCGGCTTGCGCTGCTATTTCCTGGGCTCGGGCAAGCACTTCCTCTTTGGTCTTCATCAAGGGAATTTGCGGTTCGGCTTTCTCGTCGGCTGCAGGTGTTTCCTCGGCTGTGGGTTCCTGAACTTCGTGGTTTTCTACGGTTTCGGGGGTCTCTAAGGTCTCGGTGGCAACAACTTCCACCTCGTCCTCCTTTTGTGTGGTCTTTTCGAGAGAGTCCATCATTTCATTTGTTTTTAATGATTCATGGTATAACAATAATTCGCGCCTTAACGCGAAACATATTGCAAATTAATGTAAAATTAACCTAATATCCTAATAATTTGCAAGAAAAGTTGAAATCAGAACCACGACTTGCGCTTGAAGTACCACCAGAAGAACAGCGTGATGAAGACGCAGATGGCCAGGGCTATGGGGAAGCCGAGCGACCAGTTCTCCATGCCGTTGATAAGGTTCATGCCGAACATGCTCGTGATGAGTGTCGGGAACATCAGTATAATGGTGATGCTGGTGAGCATCTTCATGACCTTGTTGACGTTGTTGTTGATGATGTTGGCATACGTCTCCATGGTCGACTCGAGGATGTTGGAGTAGATGTTGGTGGTTTCGCGCGCCTGGCTCATTTCGATGTTTACGTCCTCAATCATGTCGGCATCGAGCTCGTCGACGGGCAGCTTGAACTTCAGCTTCGAGAGCAGGTTTTCGTTGCCGCGGATAGAGGTGACGAAGTACGTAAGGCTGTCTTGTAGGCGGCTGAGGGCTATGAGGTCGACGTTGTCGACGTTGCGGTCGAGGTTCAGCTTGGCCTGTTCGATGCGCGCCGATATCTGCTTGAGTCGCTTCAGGTACCACACGGCCGAGCTCAGGAAGAGGCGGAAGACCATGTCGACGGAGTCGGTGAATCCCAGTCCGCGCCGCTGTTGGTAGGTGACGAAGTCAATCATCATGTTGGTCTCGAAATTGCAGAGCGTGACGCAGACGTTGCCCTTCAGGATGATACCTAAGGGGATGGTGGTGTAGGGTGTGCGCGACTTCACCTCCTTGACGTAGGGTATGCGCAGGATGATGAGCACCCAGCCCTCGTCGATGTCGTAGCGGGCTCGCTCGTCGGTATCGGCGATGTCCGAGATGTAGTAATCGGGCACGTGGAGTTCGTTTTGCAGGAAGTTGACGTCTTCCTGTGTGGGACAGGTAACCTGAACCCAGCAGTTGGGTTCCCATTGTTCGATGGTGCGCAGACCACGATTCGTGTTCCAGAATGTCAGCATTGGCCTTTCCTCCTTGAAGTGTTAAGTGTGAGGGAATGAAGTTCAAGGGAGAGCGGCCTTCGGTGTGTGCCACCCTACCCTAAGCGTTTATCATTCTCCGCCGGATAGTCGTCCATAGTGGTTGTTATTGGTTGTTGTGTTAAATTTGCGTGCAAAGGTAATCAATAAAGTTGAAAACAGAAAGCTGAAGCAGGAAAAAGTATTGCGCCGCCGTTAACTTTCCGCGACGACGCCTTTCAGCGTGGCGCTGCTGCTCTCCGTTATCCTCACGCTGACGGTCTGCCCGATGTGCAGGTTGTTGCGGTCGACGATGACCACCTTGTTCTGCTCCGTGCGGCCGTAGAGCTGTTCGCGCGAGCGTTTGCTCACGCCCTCGAGCAGCACGTCGTAGGTGCGGCCCACGCAGCGGCGGTTGCTTTCAGCCGAGAGCTCGTTTTGCAGGGCGATGAGTTCGTTGAGGCGGCGCACTTTCACGTCCTCGGGAACGTCGTCGGGCAGGTGGCGGCTGGCGTAGGTGCCGGGGCGCTCCGAGTATTTGAACATGAAGGCCGAGTCGTACTGGCACTCGCGCATGAGCGACAGCGAGAGCTGGTGGTCGGCTTCCGTCTCGCCGCAGTAGCCGGCGAAGATGTCGGTGCTGAGGCCACAATCGGGCACGATGCGGCGTATGGCGGCCACGCGGTCGAGGTACCACTGGCGGGTGTATTTGCGGTTCATGCGCTTGAGCACCTCGTCGCTGCCGCTCTGCACGGGCAGGTGGATGTGGCGGCACACGTTGGGCTCCTCGGCTATGACCCTGAGCGTCTCGTCGCTCATGTCCTTGGGGTGGCTGGTGGTGAAGCGTATGCGCATGCCGGGGGCCTCGCGGGCCACGGTGCGCAGGAGCTCGGGGAAGCCCACCTCGCCGCTTTGGTATGAGTTGACGTTCTGGCCCAGCAGGGTCACTTCCTTGAATCCCCTGTCGCGCAGGTCGGCAACCTCGCGCAGGATGCTCTGCACGTCGCGGCTGCGTTCGCGGCCTCGGGTGTAGGGCACGATACAGTAGTGGCAGAAGTTGTTGCAGCCTCGCATGATGCTCACGAAGCCGCCGATGTGGGGCCCGCAGATGCGCTGCGGCACGATGTCGCGATAGGTCTCGGTGAGCGACAGCTCTACGTTGATGGCCTTCTGCCCCATCTCGGCCTGGGCGATGAGGTCGGGCAGCGCCATGTAGCTGTCGGGGCCTGCCACAAGGTCGACGCCTTGCTCCTCGAGCAGCTGCTCCCTGACGCGCTCGGCCATGCAGCCCAGCACGCCCAGTATGAGCCGCCGGCCGCGCTTGCGCAGCGAGCGGTAGTACTCCAGCCGCGAGAGTATCTTCTGCTCGGCATTGTCGCGCACCGAGCAGGTGTTGAGGAACACGGCGTCGGCCTCGTCGGCCGTCTGGCACAGCTCGTAGCCTGCCATGCCCATCACCGAGGCCACGACCTCGCTGTCGGCCACGTTCATCTGGCACCCGTAGGTTTCTATCAGCAGTTTCTTCATACCTTATATATATTACGGCTGCAAAGGTACGATTAAGCGGTCGAAAAACCAAACGGCTCGGCCACTTTTCCAGTCATAAGGGGCCCGGCGGCGCGGAGTTTTGGGGACTGTTTGGCGCCAGGAATGTCGTTTTTATTTGTTTTTTACACATAATTGCCGTAACTTTGGCTCGACTTTTAACACTATTAGCCTTATGACAAACGTTATACCTGCCTGGATGCTCATCCCCTTTGCGGTGCAGCTCCTGTGTATTGCCGTGCTGCCACTCACGAAGCTCGAGAAGTGGTGGGAGCACAATCTCAACAAACTCATTGTTTCACTCTTGCTGGGCGTGCCCGTGGGCCTGTGGCTGTGCCTCAACGGCATGAGCCATGAGCTGGAGCACCAGATGATTTACGACTACGTGCCCTTCATCCTGCTGCTGATGGCCCTGTTCGTGACGACGGGGGGCATATGCATTCGGGGCGACCTCAAGGCCACGCCCACGACCAACACCCTCATCCTGGCCCTGGGCTGGGTGCTGGCCTCGTTCATGGGCACCACGGGGGCGGCCATGCTGCTCATCCGACTGCTCCTGCAGACCATCAGCCAGCGCCAGCACAAGGCCCACACCGTCATGTTCTTCATCGCCATCGTGGCCAACTGCGGCGGACTGCTCACTCCGCTGGGCGACCCACCACTCTTCCTGCTGTTCCAGAAGGGTGCCCCCTTCGGCTGGTTTATGCACATGCTGCCCGAGTGGCTGACCACCGGCGCGCTGCTCCTGGCCATCTATTGGATTATCGACAACCACTACTACCGAAAGGAGCCCTGGCATCTGCTTTCGGCCGACCATCGTGAGCAGGCGCCCATCACGGTCACGGGCCTCATCAACATCGTGTGGCTGCTGTGTGTCATCGCCAGCACCATGTTCATCAACAAGACCTACATCCCTCAGATGGGGGCTGCCGACGCGCCCTGGTACCTGCGCCTGCTGCGTGAGTGGGCCTTCCTGGCCATCATCGTGCTGTCGGTGGTGACGACCAGGCGCCAGGTGCGACAGGACAACAACTTCTCCTGGACGCCCATCCTCGAGGTGGTCTGCGTCTTCTGCGGCATCTTTGCCACCATGACTCCGGCCCTCATGTTCATGGAACAGCATCCGCTGCCCGTCCACCATCCGTGGCAGTTCGTCTATGCCACCGGCCTTTGGTCGGCCTTCCTCGACAACGCCCCCACGGCCATGGTGTTCCATGCTGCTGCAACAACCATGCCCGTCGTGGGCCAGGCCGTGGCCGGCATCAGCGAAATCTACCTAAAGGCCATCTGCATGGGAGCCGTCTTCTTTGGCTCCATGACGTACATTGGCAACGGCCCCAACTTCATGGTGAAGAGTATTGCCGAGGAGAGTGGCGTAAAGATGCCCTCGTTCTTTGGCTACATGCTGAAGTTCTCCCTCGTAATCTTGCTGCCCGTCTACATCATCGTTCAGATACTGTTCATCTGACCCTTCACTTGTCCGACAACTGTCGAACAAGACAAACGATGCATTGTCAAGCCCCCGACAATGCATCGTTTCTTTTGTCCCACAAGGGTCGGACAAGCGGTCAGCCGTTTC
>CALZQV010000027.1 GCA_945828295.1 uncultured Prevotellaceae bacterium
GATGCCGTTGACGATGGCATAGATGGTCAGGCCGGCAGCGGCGTGGATGTCGAGTACGAAATGGAAGGAGGCTCGGAAGGCAACGAGCATGAGGTGGAATACGAAAAGGGTGGCAACGTCGACCTCGTGCTCTCCGGCATCTCCAACGATGCCACGAAGGTGGAGGTGTGTGTGCTCGACCGCATGCTGGTGGAGCCCTACGACGGACAGAACAGCGTGCTCTACCAGCTGATGGTCGAAAACCTCCAAGACTGGCACATGCCGCATGCCGATATCATCAAGGAGGAGAACATCAAGACCTTCATCAAGGACTGGATTGACAACGGGGCCAAAGAATAATTACATGACACTGAGCCCTAATTTCCAAATTATTTGTACCTTTGCACCCATGAATTATAAGACTATACGTTTCGATGATTTAGGAGTAGAAGCAGAATACGCCTTGTTCCGTCCCGAAGGCGCGGTAGGCGAGTGGCACGTGATGCTGCACGTCGAGCCCAAGGGAGAAGGCTTCGAGCAGCAGCTCAAGCGCATCTATGCCGCCGAGGACCGTCTTACCTCGCAGCCCGGATTCGAGGGCGCGCAGTACGTGATGAAGCGATACTTCCTCTCCGACAGTGCCAACCAGCAACCGCTCATGCGCCATGAACCCCACGTGGCCATTTCCATCATTCAGCAACAACCGCTCGACGGGTCGAAGGTGGCCGTCTGGCTCTATCTGGTGAGCAACATGCAGCTGACCGAGAACAACGGGACCATCGTGGCCGAGCACAACGGCTACCGCCACCTCTGGCGCATGGGACTCACCGCCCCACAGGGCGACTCGGCACAGCAAACCGAAACCATCCTGAACGACTACGAACACATGCTGCAGGAATACGGGGCCACACTGGCCGACAACTGTCTGCGCACGTGGTTCTTCGTCCGTGATGTCGACACGCAGTATGCCGGCATGGTCAAGGCCCGCCGCGAGAACTTCATCCGCGAGGGACTGACCGAGAAGACCCACTACATCGCCTCGACCGGCATTGGCGGCGGTCCGGGCGACACGAAGGCGCTCATCCAACTGGGCACCTATGCGCTGACAGGCTTCGAACCGCAGCAGCAACACTACCTCTACGCCAAGACCCATCTCAACCCCACCTACGAATATGGCGTGACCTTCGAGCGCGGCACCAAGATGCAGTACGGCGACCGTTCCCATGTATTCATTTCCGGAACGGCAAGCATCAACAACCGCGGCGAGGTGGTCTACGTGGGCGACATCCGCCAGCAGACCCTGCGCATGTGGGAGAACGTGGAGGCCTTGCTCAAGGAGGGCGAAATGGACTACTCCAACGTCATGCACCTGGTGGTCTACCTGCGCGACACGGGCGACTACGAGGTCGTTAGCCGCATGTTCCGCGAGCGTTTCCCCAACATCCCCACCGTCATCACCCTGGCTCCCGTGTGCCGCCCCACGTGGCTCATCGAGATGGAGTGCATTGCCGTGAAGGGAGAACAAAATACCCAGTATCGTGAGTTCTAAAACCCCATTCATCCTGCTCCTGCTGGCAGCCCTGGCCATAGCGGCAGCCACTTTCGTCGAGTCCCGCCTGGGCACGCCCGTCGCCTTTTCGTGGATTTACGGATCCTGGTGGTTCGTTGCCCTTTGGCTCCTGGTGGCACTGGCCGGCTGCTGGGTGATGTTCAAGCGGAAAATGTGGAAGCGCCCTTCGCTGCTCGTCCTGCATACGAGTTTCCTGGTTATTCTGGGCGGCGCCCTCGTCACACACGTGACCAGTCGGGGCGGCATGCTCTCCCTGCGCGAGGGCGAGGCTACCCGCACCTACTGGGCAAAAGACGAGCTGGGGCAGTACAGCCTTGCCCGCGAACTGCCCTTCTACCTTGCACTGCACGACTTCCGTATCCAGTATGACGACAACGGCGTGACGCCCGCCGACTATATCAGCGAGGTGGTCATCAAGACCGCCGACAGGCAGGAGGAGACTACCATCTCCATGAACAACATCGGCCGAGTGAAGGGCTACCGCATCTACCAGACCTCGTTCGACGACGATGAGGCCGGGAGCGTCTTCACCGTAAGCTACGACCCTTGGGGCACGGCCATCACCTATGCCGGCTACCTGCTGCTGGCCTTCAGCATGCTGTGGGTGTCGTTGCAACGGCGGAAGCCCACCAACGACGTGGCCCCCCAGAAGGGAGGCACCTTCCTGACTTGGCTGCTGGGCATCAGCGGAACGGTCATGGCTTCCTACATGGTCATCGCCATCTGCCGGAGCCCCCTGCTCCCCGTCTTGCGCTCGCCGTTCCTTGTGGTTCATGTGGGAACCATCATGCTCAGCTACATCCTGCTCGTCGTGAGCATTGTGCGCCGGGAAGCCTTGCGCCCGGCCGTATTCCTGCTGGCAACGGGCATCTTCCTTGGTGCCGTGTGGGCCAACGTGTCGTGGGGCACCTATTGGAGCTGGGACCCCAAGGAGAGCTGGGCTCTTGTCACCCTGATTATCTACAGCATACCCCTGCACACCCAAAGTATGCCCTGGTTCCGCTCCGACCGAAACTATCGAATCTACAGCCTGTTGGCCCTGGCCTCGCTGCTCATGACCTATTTCGGTGTAAACAGCCTGCTGGGTGGCATGCACAGCTATCAGTAAATCAGCGGACGAATGGCGAGGAAGAAACGACGCAGGTTAAAGAAAAGTGTACGACGGGGTTGTGCCGTCGCACTGGCGATTCCTCTTTTCATCTGCCTGTTCCACCTCCTGAAGGCTATCGGCAACCTGGGTTCCGCGAGCGACGGCGAACCTGAGCCCGAGTTGGTCACTGCAGCGGATTCCGCAAGGCTGGCCGACATGGGCGAGCGACTTGCCCGTCTGCTCAACAATCCCCAAAGAATCGATTCGTCAACCATCTCCGTCGAGGTCTGTGATATCACGACGGGGAGGACTGTATACAGCAGAAATGCCGGGCGACTGGTGCCGCCGGCCTCGTGCATGAAATTGCTGACGGCCGTCTCCGCCATGCAGTTCCTGGGCATTGGGCATAACTACACGAGTCGGGTGCTGACCACCGGGGAGCAGAATGGCCCCGTGTTATGTGGCGACCTGATATTCCGCCTCGATGATGATCCCTTGCTGCTGAGTCTGGAGCCCTTGGTGACGGCCGTGAGCCAGTGCGGCATTCGTCGCATCGAAGGGAATGTGGTTCTCGAGTTGGCGCGGGACGACACGCTGCGCGCCCATCCCACGGCGGCGCCATGGGACATTCCTTATCATAAGCTGCCTATCCTGCTGAAGGGGCGCGGCCGCATCGAACACGACTTGCGCTATCTGCTGCAGGCCAAGGGCGTAACTCTCGCGCAAGGCCGCATCCTTCCGCAACACAGCGGGAAGGGGCTGGCGGAAGTTGAAATCTACAGACACGAAACCCCACTCGTGGACGTTATCGCGCCGATGCTCATCCATAGCAGTAACATCAAGGCCGACGCCTTGTTTGACCACATTGCCCGCGTGGGCAACCGGTGGTCGCTGATCGACCTTACCGCCAGCCAATGGCTGAAGACGACAGCTAACGCCGTGGGTGGAAATAGCGAAGGCTTTATAATCAACGACGGTAGCGGCCTGTCGCCCGACAACCGACTCACGGCTCACTTCCTGGTGCGGTTGCTATGTTATGCCTGGGACAACGACGACATGCACCGCGTGCTGCTGGAGCAGGCACTTGCCACCCCCGGGCATCCCACGCGGCGCGGCAGTCTGCTCTGGCGCATGACGGCGCCGGACTATCGCGACCGGATATTCGTAAAGACGGGAACGCTCACCACCTGTGCACTATCTTCGTTGGCAGGCTATGCTCGTGGGCGCGACGACCATTGGTACGCCTTTGCCATTGTCAACGAAAATACGCCCGTGGCCGAGGGGCGCATCCTGCAGGACCGCCTCTGTCACACCCTTCTCCAATAAGTTCAGTTTATTCCTTCTTCGTCTTTCCACCAAACGTGAGACTCACGAATGGCAGTGGTCGCAGTCGCAGTTGCACGAGCCGCAACCGGGATTTCGACGCTGGCGACGCACGTAGCGATAGCCCACCACGGCAAAGGCAATAACCACAAGGGAGAGCAAAAGAATACTTTGAATGTTCATAACACAAGGATTACAAGGTAGGCACAGAGCCAAGCTATAACACACTGCATCGCAACGACAAAAAGGGCCCAGCGGCTTCCCAGCTCGCGGCGGATGGTGGCGATGGCTGCCACGCAGGGCGTGTAGAGCAGACAGAAGACGAGCAGGGCGTAGACGACGACGGGCGTGAAGATGAGCGTAAGGTCGGCACCGCCAAAGAGGGAGCCCAGCGTGCTCACAACGGTTTCCTTGGCCATGAAGCCGCTGACGAGGGCTGTCACAATTCGCCAATCGCCCAGGCCCAAGGGCTCAAATATCGGGGCAACGAAGCCTGCCAGCTGGGCGAGTATCGAATCGTGGGCCTCTTCCACCATCTGCAGGTGGAAATCAAAGGTCTGCATAAACCACACGATGATGCTGGCCAGGAAGATGACGGTGAAGGCACGTTGCAGGAAGTCCTTTGCCTTGTCCCAAAGCAGGCGCATGACGTTCTTGGCCAGCGGCATACGGTAGTTGGGGAGCTCCATGACAAAGGGAACGGGCTCGCCCCGGAATATGGTGCGCTTCAGGCAGAGGGAAACCAAGATGCACACGGCAATGCCGATAAAGTAGAGCGAGGCCATCACGAGCCCGGCGTGTTGTGGGAAGAAAGCGGCCGAGAAGAAAGCATAGATGGGAATCTTGGCCGTGCAGGACATGAAGGGCGTGAGGAGTATCGTCATGCGGCGGTCGCGCTCACTCGGCAGGGTGCGACTGGCCATGACACTGGGCACGGAGCATCCGAAGCCAATGAGCAGGGGGACGATGCTGCGGCCCGACAAACCCAGTCGGCGCAGAATCTTGTCGGTGACAAAGGCAATGCGGGCCATGTAGCCCGTGTCCTCGAGCATGCTCAGGAAGAAGAACAGGCAAACGATGAGGGGAAGGAAGACAAGCACGGTGCCCACACCATTATAGATGCCATCGATAATGAGCGAGTGGACGGCCGGGGCGATGTCCCAGCGTGTTAGTGCCTGGTCGCTGATTTCCGTGAACCAGTCGATGCCGGCCTGGAAGAGGTCCTGAAGCCAGACACCAAAGGCGGAGAACGTCAGGTAGAATACCAGACCGATGATGATGATGAAGGAGGGGAGGGCTGTCCAGCGGCCGGTCAGAATGCGGTCGATGCGGCGGCTGCGGATGTGCTCGCGGCTCTCCTGGGGCTTCACGACCGTGCGCTGTGTCACGGCCTCGATGAACTGGAAACGCATGTCGGCAATGGCTGCCTGCCTGTCCAGTCCGCGTTCCTGTTCCATCTGTACGATGATGTGTTCGATGGTTTCCTTTTCGTTCTGGGTAAGTCCGAGTGCGTCGGCCACCATGTGGTCGCCCTCGACCAACTTGCAGGCAGCAAATCGTATGGGCATGTTGGCCTGCTGGCAGTGGTCCTCGGTCAGGTGCATGATGGCGTGCAGGCATCGGTGGACGGCCCCTCCGTGGTCGTCGGGGTGACAAAAGTCCTGGCGCTGGGGGCGTTCTTGGAAGCGGGCGATGTGCAGGGCATGCTCAATCAATTCGTCGACGCCCTCGTTCTTCATGGCCGAAATGGGCACGACGGGCACGCCCAGGAGCGCTTCCATCTGGTTGATGCGGATGGTTCCCTCGTTGGCCTCCAGCTCATCCATCATATTCAGGGCAACCACCATTGGAATGCCCAGCTCCATCAGTTGCAGGGTAAGGTAGAGGTTGCGCTCGATGTTGGTGGCATCGACAATGTTGATGATGGCCGTGGGGTGTTCGTCGAGGATGTATCGGCGCGACACAATCTCTTCGCTCGTGTAGGGCGAAAGGCTGTAGATGCCGGGAAGGTCGATGACTTGCGCTTTGGGGTAGCCTTTTATGGTGCCGTACTTGTGTTCGACGGTCACGCCGGGGAAGTTACCTACGTGCTGGTTGGCCCCGGTCAGTTGGTTGAAGAGCGTGGTCTTTCCGCAGTTTTGGTTTCCGGCCAATGCAAAGGTTAGCTGTTGGTTGGCAGGCAGGGGCTTGACGTTGGCGTCGGGTGATTCGTCGTGGAAGTGTCCGCCTTCGCCCAAGCCTGGGTGCAGGAAGGTGGTATTGTCTTCGTCGAATTGCAGATGTCCGCCTGCGGTCGCTTGCTCCTGTTCCACAATCGTAATTTCCTTGGCCTCGGCAATGCGCAGCGTCAGTTCGTAGCCGTGGATGCGCACTTCCATTGGGTCGCCCATCGGGGCAAATTGTATCAGCGTAAGTTCGGCACCAGGTATCATGCCCATGTCCAGCAGATGTTGGCGCAGGGCGCCCTCTCCTCCCACGGTTTCGATGTATGCCGTCTGTCCTATTTTCAGTTCGTTCAGCGTCATGTCGTTGTTTTGTTGTCTTATGTGTGGCAAAATTACAACTTTCCTTCTTCCCTCGCAATAATCAAAAGTGGGTATATCTTGCTGCCGCATCTCGCCAATGCGGCATGCAGGCCTCCCTGAATCACAAGATTACCGAGGGGGCGGAAAGCTAAAGCAGGCGTTCTATCTCCGCCTCCAGATTATTGATGAATTCCATGCGTCCCACCAGGTTCGAACCTCGGTCGATGAGGAACCACGTGGGCAGTGTCTGCAGGTTGTAGATGGATACCATGTCGTTGTCGAGGCCTTCGGCGTTCCAAACGCAAACCCATGGCAACTGGTCGGCAACGGTTTTCCAATAGTGCTCATTGCCGTCGAGCGCTACTTGGTAAATCTCCAGTCCGCGCGAATGGTACTTCTCATAAAGCCGGCGCATGGCCAGGATGCGGTCTTGCGAACCTTTCATACCGTATGCCGTGAAGTCGAGCAGGACGACTTGCCCCTTGAGGTCCGAAAGCCGGCGCTCGTTGCCTTTGTTGTCGGGGAATCCCATGTCGATGATTCCTGTCTCCTTGACCTTCTCGTTGTTCATGTCGATTTCCATCACACGCTGGCGTGTGTTGCCACGACCTTGCAGGGCGATGTTGCGCAGGTTTTCGGTACGCTGACAATTGGGATATAAGATTTCCCATGAATTGGCAAGGGCGGTGAACCACGTAACGTCGGAGGGGTCGCTGACGGGATTGAATACCATCTGGCTGCCGATGGTCTGGAACATGGCATAGTAACTCGAGGCTGCACCATATCGGTTTTGAATGTAGCGCAGCTTCACGTCGGCCTTATAGTCGTTGACAAGTTTAAGAATCTGCTCCTCGCGCTCGGGCAGCGTAAGACTGCGGTCCTCGGCCGTATGCTGGATGGCGCGATTCAGCGTGTCAAGCTTCAGGTTCAGCAGACGAATGGTGTCGCAGTTTCCGCTACCCTCAACCTGATAGCCCAACGTCATACGTGGCAGACTGGCCTTGACGGAGAGCGTTTCGGTGGAGTCGACGCTAAGGTTTATCACCTGTCGTCCGATGCGCAGGCGATAGAATTCGGGATTCCCCGGACGGGGGCCGTGTAGCATGAAGTCGCCCGCCTTGTCGAGTTTAGCAGAGTCGACAGCCACCGGGCCGTCGCTCAAGGTCAGGTGCTCCAAGTAGAGCATGGTGTCCTGTGCTTCTGTGATGGTTCCTTGGATTGTGAACTGTTCGCCTTTTTGCTTACATCCCACTATCGTGAAAATAGAGATGAGGAATAGTGGAAGATTCTTTAATAGATATTTCATGTGTGAGCGTTGTGTTTATCAAACTACAACCTTCCTGCTTCCTTTAATATATATGCCTGACTGCTTGGGGGAGGCAATGCGTTGCCCCGCCAGGGTGTAGTAAGCGGCATGTGTGGCAGGAAGGGTCGGGGCAGTAATGTGTACTTCGTCTTCGGGGGCGAGCATTACTGTGAAATTGATTATAGCCAGATATTTGGATGCATTGGTGGATGAGATTGTGAAGAAGGTTGACTTGGCTTGCACGTCCGCGATATCGAACAGCGTGTAGTCTTCGGGTGCCGTGAGGGTCAGCACTTCGTCGGGGTTCTTGGTTTGGGTAGGGGAGTAGACAATGTCTTCCAGGGCCTTTTTCCCGTCGGGCGTTGTGAGCACAAAGGTGAACATCCATTTGTTGAGGCGCACGCCGTTGGCCGAGACGTAAGGCAACTTCAGGAGCACCTTGTTCCAGCCCTCCTTGAGTTGTACACTCACGGGTTGCCGGGCAGGGAAGTTCTCGTTCTGCAGGTCAACTTCAGCGCCGATGCTTTTACAGGAGTTGGTCCATGTTGGAGGCATGATTTCCTCGTCGTTCAGGTAGATGCGTGAGCCCTTGCGGTCCCAGTTGCCGGCATCGGGGGCCTTGTCGTTCTCGGATCGGCCGTAGTTCTGGAACTCGATAAGTGCACCGGCAGTTTGTGCCTTTGGCGAATAGACGTAGGTCCAGGCGTAGGCTGTGGTGTTGAGCTGCGGATTGCTGAAATATGCCGGAACGGTGGTGCCCCAGGTGTGTCGCAGGTATATGCCTGCCCCCGTGGCTATGCCAGCGGTGTAGGTCTGTCCGTCGTAGGTGAAGGTGGTGGGGAGAATGTCTTCGGTTGATTGCTCTGGCGGGAAGACAGCCGCTGCCGACCCGTTGTTTGGGAAGGGTTCGGTGATGCGCCATCTTATGTTGGTCTGCTTGACGTAGGGGATGGACTCTGCGCTGAGCCACGTGTCCTTATAGTGGAGGAATCGGCGTTCCCAGTCGGCGAACTCGTCGTATTCCTTGCCGGTATTGGGCAATCTTGTTCCGCCCACCTCTATGTATTGTTTGCCGCCGCCCATCCAACCGCGTTCGGCCGTGGAAAGGGCATTGGCGTAGAGGTTGTTTTGGCTGATGATGTCGTTCTCGGTGGGTGTCTTACGGTCGTTCCACAAGGACGTGATGGCACCTGCAACTTCGCTGCTACCTTGCTGCTCATAGTAGATGTTGCTTTTGTAGATGCCCACGAGGTCGGCAAACACGTCGAAATGGTTGACGTAGTTGTAGCGGCAGTCAATATTGGGAACTCCGCTGATTTTCCGGCCCGATGTGCTCCACATCTCCGTCATGTCGATGTATGGAAGGTTCGAGGTGCTGATGCTGACGCCGCTGATGGGGTTCCACACGATACACCGGCGGCCCAGTGTTTCCTTGATGTATTTCGACATCTCGTTGACGAAGGCAGCCGTGGTGCCAGCCTCGTCGGCTCCCATGTGGATGTAGGGGGCCAGCGGGAAGGCTGCGGCCAGTTCTCCCAACAGTTGCTTCAGTGTGGCTATGCCCTGCTCGCTGCTCATATTGTAGCCCATGGCAGTGGAGAAGGCCTTAGAGTGGCCGGGCATGTCAATCTCGGGGATGATGATGACGCCGCGTTCCGCAGCGTAGGCCTCCAGCTCGGTGCACTGTGCCTGGGTGTAGTATTTCCCGGCAAAGCGTGTCATGGATGAGGCTTGGTTCAGTTGTGGAAAGAGTTTCGACTCAAAGCGGAAACCCTGGTTGTCGGTCAGGTGCCAGTGGAAGACGTTCACCTTGAAGCGCGCAAGCAGGTCAATCTCCTTCATCAGCTCATCGAAACTGATGAACGAACGCCCCACGTCGTGCATGAAGCCGCGCAGCTTGAAGGCAGGGTAGTCGGTGATGTCGGCTCCCTGAAGATAGGTGCCGTCGGTGGTAGCAGCCAGTTGCATGAGGGTCTGGGCGGCGCGGATGACGCCAGTCTTTGAGGCTGCGGTGATGGTGATGTTGTCAGTGGTGATGTTGAGTCTGTAACCCTCGTTGTCGAAGTCGGCCAGCGCGTAGTCGAAAGTGCCGAGCGCTTCGTCGCTGACAAGGTTTACGACAACCGTGGCCGTTCCCTGCTCGGAGGTGGTGAAGAGCGATGAGAGCAAGGCCGAGGCTGTGGGGTCTGTCAGCTTCACCGGACGCTGAAGGTCGAAGGTCTTTCCGTTTTCCGTAACTTTCTTGGGTTTAGGCATGAGCCACTGTACCGGCTGAGAAATCTCTTGTGCACTGGTCACCATCGACACGAGAAGAGCGAGTACGGCGATGATTTTCTTCATATCTCTCAACTTATTGTTGCCTTTTTAGTGACGTCGTATATACATCACGTCGTAAAGATACAAAAAATCTTCCACTCCCTGCGCCATGTTTTCGTCTTTTCATGTGTTTATCGGCGAAAAAATGTCGGCGGTTTCACATTTAATTCGTAACTTTGACGGGTAAACACCTCAAAACTAACACATGAAGGCCATGAAACGCCACTCTTTCCTATTCCTTATTTTTCTGATGTTGCCTCTTGGCATGCAGGCACAACGCACAAAGTTTAATTTCAACCTCGACTGGCAATTGCTGGTGACGAACGAGAGCCCCGATGAATTCTTTTCTGCACCCCACCAGGGCAAGGCCGTCACGCTGCCTCACGCCATGAACGAAGGCGAGGCCTTCCGTGTGGCCCAGAACCAGTTGTCGACGGGCGTGGCGTGGTATTGGAAGGAGTTCGTCTTGCCCGGTAGGTTGGAAGGTAAGAAGGTTTTCATTGAGTTCGAGGGTGGGCGACAGGCCTTGGAGGTATTTGTCAACCGCCAACGGGTGGGGCTGAGCGAAAACGGAGTCATGGCCTTCGGCTTCGACATTACGCCCTATCTCCGCGAGGGAAAAAACGAAATAGCCGTGTGCACCGACAACCGTCGCGGATATAAGGAACGGGCGACGGGCACGACTTTCCAGTGGAACGACATGACCTTCAATGCCAACTACGGCGGCATCACGCGCAACGTGAACCTTTATATTACGGGTCCTCTCTATCAGACGCTGCCCCTCTACAACGGGCTGGGCACTACGGGTACATATATATATGCCCGCGACTTCGACATCCGGGGCCGACGGGCAACGGTGTGTGCCGAGTCACAGGTGAAGAACGAGACAGACAAGCCACAGGCGGTGACCCTCGAGGTTGAGGTCTGCGATGCCGACGGGCGAGTGGTGAAGCAATTCCGGGGCCAGCGGCAGACGTTGCAGCCTGGCGAGACAAATATCCTCAGCGCTTCGTCGCGCCTTTCCGGTCTCCACTTCTGGAGCGTCGGCTACGGGTACCTCTATACCGTGAATACAAGTTTGTTGGTCAATGGGTCTATTGTCGACAAGGTGTCTACGCGGACGGGCTTCCGAAAGACCCAGTTCGGCCAGGGGAAGATATGGCTCAACGACCGTGTCCTGATGGTAAAGGGCTATGCCCAGCGAAGCACCAACGAATGGCCCTACGTGGGTACTGACGTGCCGGCCTGGATGAGCGACTATTCGAATGCGCTGATGGTGGCCGATAATGCCAACACCGTGCGCTGGATGCACATCACGCCCAGTCGGCAGGATGTGGAGTCGTGCGACCGTGTGGGACTCATCCAGGCCCTGCCAGCCGGCGACCATGAGGGCGATGTCGGGGGGCGGCAGTGGGAGCAGCGCGTCGATGTCATGCGTGACGCTATTATCTACAACCGGAACAATCCCTCCGTTCTTTTCTACGAAGGCGGCAATGAATCGATAAGCCGCGACCACATGAAGCAACTCATTGCTCTGCGAAATGAGTTCGACCCCCACGGCGGACGAGCCATGGGAAGCCGTGAGATGCTCGACATTGATGAGGCTGAATATGGGGGAGAGATGCTGTATATCAATAAATCGAAGAAACACCCCATGTGGGCTATGGAGTACTGTCGCGACGAGGGCTACCGCCTTTATTGGGACAATCTTTCCTATCCTTGGCACCAGCACGGGGCAGGCCCCTACCTGCGCAAGCAACCGGCGCCCGACTACAACCAGAACCAAGACCGGCTCACGGTGGAGCAGGTGCGCCGTTGGTACGACTTCTGGCGCGTTCGTCCCGGTATGGGCGACCGCGTCTCATCGGGCGGCGTGAAGATTATTTTCTCGGAAACCAACACCCACAACCGCAGTGAGTTCAACTATCGCGTGAGCGGAGTGGTGGATGCCATGCGTACACCCAAGCAGGGCTATCGGGCCCACCATGTCATGTGGAGCGGATGGGTGGAGAACGACACCTGCGAAACCTTCATCGTGGGACATTGGAACTACCTGCCCGGCGTGAAGAAAGATATCTACGTCGTGAGCAATACGCCCGAGACGGAACTCTTTGTCAACGGACGTTCCGTGGGCCGCGCACGAGCCGAATATGATTTCCTGCACACGTTCCGCAACGTGGAGTGGGAGAAGGGATGCATCAAGGCAGTGGGCTACGGGGCAGACGGCGCGGTGGTGTCCGTCGACTCGATAGAAACTGCAGGCGAGGCCCATCATCTGAGGCTTACGCTCATCGAGAATCCCGCAGGCACACGTGCCGACGGAACGGATATGGCCCTCGTTGAGGTTGAAGTGGTGGATAAGGCGGGAAGGCGCTGTCCGCTCGACAACCGATTCATTCGCTTCTCTACAAGCGGCCCTTGTGAGTGGTTGGGTGGCATTGCCAAAAGCCCGGACGGGGATAATTACATCGGAGCGACGACGCTACCCGTGGAGTGTGGCGTGAACCGTGTGATGGTGCGCTCCACCCGTCAGGCGGGGCACATCGTGGTGCGCGCCGAGGCTCGCGGACTTGCCCCCGTGGAGATAGGTTTCGACACACAGGCTGTCGACGACCAAGGCGGCCTTTCGACCTACCATGCTGGCGACGTGCTGCCCCTGCACCTTGGGCGCGGAGAGACGCCGCTCACCCCATCCTACACCGACCAACTGCGCACGATTGCCATAGCATCGGCCGAGGCTGGATACGACAGCGAGGGTGCCTCGAAGAGCTTCGATGACAATGAGCTCTCGGAATGGAAAAACGACGGGCGGGGGCAGTCGGCCTGGATTCGCTACGTGCTGAAGGAACCGGCCGTTGTTGACCAGATTGACATTAAGCTGACGGGCTGGCGGCAGCGAAGCTATCCGCTGGAGATTTATGCCGACCAGACGCTCGTGTGGAAGGGCAATACGCCGAAGACGCTGGGCTACGTCCACCTCGCGCTCGACAAGCCGGTGAAGGCCAGCACCTACACCATCCGCCAGACGGGAGCCGCCGATACGAAAGACGGCTTCGGAGGCATCGTTGAGGTTGCTGCCACCACGGCAGGCGAACTCGACCTGTATAAGACCCCTGGCAGCGAAAAGGTTAACAGCGAGTTGCGCATCGTTGAGATAGATTTCCTGCAGCGTGTCCGCTGACCCGGGCTTACTGCCTATCAGGTATTTCTTGGCATCGCGAAGCGAATAACTCGCAATTTTCTTGCTATTTAGCTCAATTTGCAGTATCTTTGCGCGACTTTTCGCGTGAAAAGTCCTTATTTATACACTTTTTATACAAAATCTAGATGAACGTAATTACAAAGACAGTCGAGTTGCCTGATGGCAGGACCATCAGCATCGAGACCGGGAAATTGGCCAAACAAGCCGATGGAGCCGTCATGCTGCGCATGAACAATACGATGCTCCTGGCCACTGTCTGCGCCGCTAAAGATGCCGTTCCCGGAACAGATTTCATGCCCTTGCAGGTAGAGTACAGAGAAAAGTATTCCGCAGCCGGACGTTTTCCGGGCGGATTCACGAAGCGCGAGGGTAAGGCAAACGACGACGAGATTCTGACTTGTCGTCTGGTGGACCGCGCCCTGCGTCCCCTCTTCCCCAGCAATTATCACGCTGAGGTGTATGTGAATGTGATTCTCTTCTCTGCCGATGGCGTGGATATGCCCGACGCTTTGGCTGGTTTTGCAGCCTCTGCAGCACTGGCTGCCAGCGATATACCCTTCGAGGGCCCCATCTCCGAGGTGCGTGTTGCTCGCATCAATGGTGAGTTTGTTATCAACCCCACCTTCGAGCAGCTGAAGCAGGCCGACATGGACCTGATGGTAGGTGCCACGGAGGAGAACATCATGATGGTTGAGGGTGAGATGAAGGAAGTGCAGGAAAGCGACCTGCTGGCTGCACTGAAGGCTGCCCACGAGGCCATCAAGCCCATGTGCCGCTTGCAGAAGGAACTGAGCAAGGAGCTGGGCACCGACGTGAAGCGCGAATACTGCCACGAGGTGAACGACGAGGAACTTCGCGAGCAGGTGAAGAAAGAGTGCTACCAGCCCGCCTACGACGTTACGAAGCAGGCTCTGGAGAAGCACCAGCGCGCCGAGGCCTTCGAGAAGATTCGCGAGGACTTCAAGGTTCGCTATGCCGAGGCTCATGCCGACATGGAGGCTGCCGAGCTGGAAGAGAAGAACACACTCATCGACCGCTACTACCACGACGTGGAGCGCGATGCCATGCGCCGCTGCGTGCTTGACGAGGGCATTCGTCTGGATGGCCGTAAGACCACCGATATCCGCCCCATCTGGTGCGAGGCTGGCCCGCTGCCCATGCCTCACGGAAGTGCCCTGTTCACCCGTGGCGAGACTCAGTCGCTGGCCACCACCACACTGGGTACCAAGTTGGATGAGAAACTGGTTGACGACGTACTCGACAAGAGCTACATGCGTTTCCTGCTGCACTATAACTTCCCCCCCTTCTCGACGGGCGAGGCCAAGGCTCAGCGTGGCGTAGGCCGCCGCGAGATTGGTCACGGCCACTTGGCTTGGCGCGGTCTGAAGGGTCAGATTCCCGCTGACTATCCCTACACCATCCGCGTGGTGAGCGACATCCTGGAGTCGAACGGTTCGAGCTCAATGGCCACCGTTTGCGCAGGCTGCCTGAGCCTGATGGATGCCGGTGTGCCCCTGAAGGCCCCCGTGAGCGGTATTGCCATGGGACTCATCAAGAATCCCGGCGAAGACAAGTATGCCGTGCTCTCTGACATCCTTGGCGACGAGGACCACCTGGGCGATATGGACTTCAAGACCACGGGTACGCCCAACGGTCTGACGGCCACGCAGATGGACATCAAGTGCGACGGTCTCAGCTACGAAATCCTGGAGAAGGCTCTGATGCAGGCCAAGGCCGGCCGCGAGCACATCCTGGGCGAGATGCTGAAGACGCTGCCCGCTCCCCGTCCCGAACTGAAGCCCCACGTTCCCCGCATCGAGCAACTGATTATCCCGAAGGAATTCATCGGTGCCGTCATTGGCCCGGGCGGAAAGATTATTCAGGGCATGCAGGAGGAGACCGGTGCAATCATCACCATCGACGAAGAAGACGGTGTGGGCAAGGTACAGGTTAGCGCCTCCGACAAGGCAAGCATCGAGGCTGCCATGGCCAAGATTCGTGCCATCGTGGCCATCCCCGAGGTGGGTGAGGTCTACGAGGGTGAGGTGCGTAGCATCATGCCTTACGGAGCCTTCGTGGAGTTCATGCCTGGCAAGGATGGTCTGCTTCACATCAGCGAAATCGACTGGAAGCGCCTGGAGACCGTTGAAGAGGCCGGACTGAAGGAAGGCGACAAGATACAGGTGAAGCTCATCGACATCGACGAGAAGACGGGTAAGTTCAAGCTCTCTCGCCGTGTCCTGTTGGAGAAGCCCGAGGGCTACGTTGAGCGTGAGCGTCGCGAGCGCCGTCCCCGCCCCGAGCGTGGTGAGCGTCGCGAGCGCCATGATGGCGAGCGCCGCCAGCGTCCCGAGCGTGGCGAACAGTCGGCTCAGCCCACCGAGGAGTAACCTCTGGCTGACCGCCTATGATAGATACCGCACCCTGGTTTCGGGGTGCGGTTTTTTTGTCTTCGTGGCGGGGGCGAAAAAAGGGGGGTGCAACGACGGGGTTTCGTTGACGCATTGACGGAGCCTCGTTGACGCATTGACGGAGCCTCGTCGATGCATTGACGGAGCCTCGTCCATGTAGCGTCGATTTTTCGCCGATGTAAAGGGCTTTGTAGCGGGGTGTATGGTAATTTGCAAATAAATTTGCATTTCCCCCCACTTATTCGTATCTTTGCTGCGCAAAAATAAATTTAACTTACACATAACTACAGATGGAATTTAACAAGATTACCGCTGCCGAAGCTGCAGCGTTGGTGAAAAATGGTCAGACCATAGGCCTCAGCGGGTTCACGCCTGCCGGTACGGCAAAGATGACGACGGCCGAGATTGCAAAGATTGCCGAGGCCGAGCATCAGGCCGGACGCCCCTACAGAATCAGCATCTTCACGGGTGCCTCGACGGGCCAGAGCTGCGACGGCGACCTGTCGAACCAGCAGGCTATCGACTTCCGTGCTCCCTACACGACGAACCCCGACTTCCGCAAGCACGTGAACCTCAACGAGGTGAACTATAGCGACCTGAACCTCTCGAACATGGCCACGCAGCTGCGCCAGGGCTATCTGGGCCCCGTCAACTGGGCCATCATCGAGGCTTGTGCCGTGGAGCGCGTGGGCGATAAGGCTCACATCTATCTGACTGCTGCCGGTGGCATCGCCCCCACCGTGTGCCGCCTGGCCACCGAGGGCATCATCATCGAGCTGAACGCCTTCCATGAGCGCAGCGGCATGGGCCTGCACGACGTATATGAAATCGAGGACCACCCCTTCCGCAAGCCCATCATGATTTGCCACCCCGGCGACCGCATCGGCAAGCCCTACATCGAGGTCGACGCCAGCCGCATCGTGGGCATCGTGGAGGGTAACATACCCGACGAGGCCCGTTCGTTCAAGGACCCCGACCCCATCACCACCCAGATTGGCCAGAACGTGGCCGACTTCCTGGTGCACAACATGCGCGAGGGCAAGATTCCCCCCACGTTCCTGAACCTGCAAAGCGGCGTGGGCAGTGGTGCCAACGCCGTACTGGGCGCACTGGGCCACTCGACCGAGGTGCCCAACTTCAACATCTACACTGAGGTCCTGCAGGACGCTCCCGTGCAGCTGATGCGCGAGGGCCGCGTGCTCTCGGCCTCGGCCTGCTCGCTGACGGTGACCAACGAGTGCATGAAGGGCATCTACCGCGACATGGACTTCTTCAAGGACAAGCTCGTGCTGCGCCCCTCCGAAATCTCCAACAACCCCGAAGTCATCGCCCGCATCGGCGTCTGCTCGCTGAACACCGCCATCGAGGTCGACCTCTACGGACACGTCAACTCCACCAAGATTTGCGGCACGAAGATGATGAACGGCATCGGCGGCTCGGCCGACTTCACCAACAATGCCTACCTCAGCATCTTCACCTGCGGCTCAACCACCAAGGGAGGTGCCATCTCGAGCATCGTGCCCTTTGCCAGCCACATCGACCACACGAACCACTTCGTCGACGCCGTCATCACTGAGTACGGCGTGGCCGACCTGCGCCACAAGAGCGACATGCAGAAGTCGGAGGAACTCATCCGTGTGGCCCATCCCGACTATCAGCCCCTGTTGCGCGACTACCTGAAGTATGCCCAGAAGAACGGCGGTCACACCCACCACTGCCTCTCGGCTGCCTTCGGCATGCACGACACGTTCCTGCGCAAGGGCGACATGCGACTGACCGACTGGGCCGAATACATCAAGTAAGTTGTTCGAGCCCCGTTAAAAAGCAACCGGTAGAGAGAAGCAAATGCCAAGAAAAAGAAGAAAAGTATCCCTGCGCTGGCAGGCGCTCACCAGCACCATCAGTACTACCTTTGTGCTCATACTGATGGGGCTGGTGGTTATTTGTGCGTTGACGGCCCGACAGCTGAGCGAAAGCGTCAGGGAAAGCCTGACGGTGACCGTGATGCTGGGCGACGAGGCCACCAACGCCGACGCCCTGGCCATGAGAAAGAGACTGGAGCGCAAGGCGTGGGTGAAGGACATCACCTTCATCAGCCGCGAACAGGCGCTGGAGGAGCAAACCGAGGCCATGGGTACCGACCCCACCGACTTCCTGGGAGGCGAGAACCCCTTCACGCCCTCGCTCGAAGTGCACCTGGCGGCCGACTATGCCTGCACCGACAGCCTGCTCTGGATTAGCAAGCGGCTGAAGAGCAACAAAATGGTGACCGACGTCATCTATCAGAAGGAACTGGTGGAGCGACTGAACAGCAACCTCCGCAAGGTCACCTACGTGCTGCTGGGCATCGTGGGCCTGCTGCTGCTCGTCACCCTTGTGCTCATCAACAACACCGTGCGCCTGTCCGTCTATTCGCGCCGCTTCCTCATCCACACCATGAAACTCGTGGGTGCCAGCTGGGGGTTCATACGGCGCCCCTTCATGCTCCGCGCCCTCTGGATAGGGTTGGCGGCAAGCATGCTGGCCGACGGAGTCCTGCTGGGCGGCATGCATACCCTCTGGCAGTACGACCCCACGATGCAGGCCTACGTGACACAGGAGAACGCCATCATCACCGCCGTGGCCGTCCTGGCCTGCGGCCTTCTGCTCACGCTGCTCTGCACCTTCATCAGCGTCAGCCACTTCCTCTCCATGCGCGAGGGAGAACTCTACGGATAGACTAACGACATAAAGAAAAGATATGAGAAAGAAAGACTTTGCATTTGACCGCACAAACTACATCTTGCTGGCCGTGGGCATGGTGATTATCATCGCCGGATTCATACTCATGGCAGGCAGCGGCAGCAGCGAGACTGCCTTTAACCCCGACATCTTCAGCGCCCGCCGCATCAAGCTGGCCCCCGTTGTATGCTTCGTGGGCTTCCTGTTTATGATATACGGCATCATGCACAAACCAAGCGACAAGGAATGAACACGATTGAAGCCATACTCATGGGCATACTGCAGGGCCTGACGGAATACCTGCCCGTGTCGAGCAGCGGACACCTGACCATCGCTGCTAACCTGTTTGGCATCGACGGCGAACAGAACCTGACCTTCACCGTTGCCGTCCACGTGGCCACCGTGCTCTCCACCCTGGTCATCCTGTGGAAGGAAATCGTGTGGATACTGAAGGGACTCTTCAAGTGGGACGGCGCGATGAATGCCGAACAGCGCTACGTCCTGGCCATCGTCGTATCCATGATTCCCGTCGGCATCGTGGGCGTGTTCTTCAAGGACTATGTTGAGGAAATCTTCGGCGCGGGCCTGATGGTGGTGGGCTGCTGCCTCCTGCTGACAGCCCTGCTGCTCATCTTCAGCTACTACGCCCGTCCGCGCCAGAAGGAAAATATTTCCCTCGCCGACGCTTTCGTCATCGGTCTGGCACAGGCCGCCGCCGTGATGCCCGGACTCAGCCGCTCGGGCTCCACCATTGCCACGGGCCTGCTCCTGGGCAACAAGAAGGAACAGCTGGCCCAATTCTCGTTCCTGATGGTCATTCCCCCAATCCTGGGCGAGGCGCTGCTCGACATCCTGAAGGCCATGAGCCAAGGCTCCGAGACAGCTACGGCCGGCATTGGCACGTGGCCCCTGCTGGCCGGATTCCTTGCTGCCTTCCTCAGCGGCTGCCTGGCCTGCAAGTGGATGATAGGCATCGTGCGCCGTGGCAAACTCATCTATTTCGGCATCTACTGTGCCGTAGTGGGCTTATTGTTAATCTTCCTGGCCTAAAGCGCCGGACATGCCGTGGGAGGAGCGTTCAGCCCGTCTCGCGGCTCAATAGTATAATATGGATTTTGAAGAAGGACAAGTACTCTATTTCGACAAACCGCTGCGTTGGACCTCGTTCAACCTCGTGGCTAAAGTGCGCTGGCTCTTGTGTCAGCGCCTTGGCATTAAGAAGCTGAAGGTGGGCCACGCCGGCACGCTCGACCCCCTGGCCACCGGTGTGCTCATCGTGTGCACGGGCCGTGCGACGAAGCGCATCGACGAATTGCAGGCCGGCACGAAGGAGTATGTCGCCACCATGCAGCTGGGAGCCACGACGCCCTGCTTCGACCTTGAGAAACCCATCGACCAAACCTATCCCACCGACCACATCACGCTCGAACTCATCCAGCAGGTCTTGCCGCGCTTTATGGGGCGAATCGAGCAGGTGCCACCTGCATTCTCGGCCTGCAAGGTCGACGGGCATCGGGCCTACAAGTTGGCTCGCAAAGGCGAAGATGTGCCGTTGAAACCGAAGATTTTGGTCATCGACGAACTGGAGCTCCTTAGCTTCGATGCCGGGCAGATGCAGCTCACGCTGCGCATCGTGTGCAGCAAGGGTACCTACATCCGCGCCCTGGCTCGCGACATCGGACAGGCCCTGGACAGCGGCGCCCACCTCATTGCCCTGCGGCGCACCCGTGTGGGCGACGTCGGCGTCGGGCAGTGCATGAGTATCGACGACTTCCCTGCCTGGCTCGACACGCATTGCCCCCAGCCCAGTCTTTCGCTAACTAATCACACTACAATATGAAACTCTCACAATTCAATTACAAACTTCCCGAGGAGCGCATCGCACAGTATCCCACCCCCTACCGCGACGACTGCCGACTGATGGTCGTTCACACCAAGACCGGTATCATCGAGCATCGCGAACAATTTAGTGAGATACTCGAATTCTTCGATGAAAAGGACGTTTTTGTCTTCAACGACACGCAGGTCTTTCCTGCCCGTCTCTTTGGTAACAAGGAGAAGACAGGCGCAAAAATCGAAGTGTTCCTGCTGCGCGAACTGAACGAGAAACTGCGTCTGTGGGACGTGCTTGTCGACCCTGCCCGCAAGATTCGTATCGGCAACAAGTTGTATTTCGGACAGGACGATTCCATGGTGGCCGAGGTGATTGATAACACCACCAGTCGTGGGCGCACGCTGCGATTCCTCTACGACGGCGACCACGAGGAGTTCAAGCAGGCCCTCTATGCGCTTGGCGAAGCACCACTGCCGCGCGAGATGATCAAGCGCCCTGCCGAGCCCGAAGACATGGAGAACTTCCAGTGCATATTTGCCAAGAACGAGGGTGCCGTGACAGCGGCCAGCGCCGGACTGCACTTCTCGCGCCAGCTGATGAAGCGCATGGAAATCAAGGGCGTCGACTTTGCCTTTGTGACCATGCATTGCGGACTGGGAAACTTCCGTGAGATTGACGTCGAGGACCTGACGAAGCACAAGATGGACAGCGAAGAGATGTTCGTCAACAAGGAGGCCTGCGACATCGTGAACAAGGCAAAGCGGGAGGGCCGAAAGGTGTGTGCCGTGGGCACAACGGTTCAGCGCGTGCTCGAAACCGCCGTCTCGGCCGACGGTCAGCTGAAGGAATACGAGGGATGGACCAACCGATTCATCTTCCCGCCCTATGACTTCCAGATTGCCGACGCCATGGTGGCCAACTTCTACCTGCCCCAGAGCACCATGCTCATGCTTGCCTGCGCCTATGGCGGCTACGAGCGCATCATGAAAGCCTACAACGAGGCCCTCCACGACAAGCGTTATCGTTTCGGTGTCTACGGCGATGCAATGCTCATCATCAATGACTAATGGAACATCGGCTTTACATCGGACTGGGAAGTAATCTGGGCGACCGAAGCGCTTTGCTCGACGAGGCCCTGCGGTTGATTGACGAACGTGTGGGTCATGTGGTGCGCGTGTCCAGCTATTATGAGACGGAGCCTTGGGGCTTTCAGTCCGACAACATCTTCCTCAATGCCGCCGCATTGGTCATCACCACCCTGTCGCCCCAGCGCTGCCTCAAGGAGACGCAGCACATCGAACGCCAGCTGGGTCGTGTCGACAAAACCGTCGACGGCGCCTTTCAGGACCGTCCCATCGACATCGACTTGCTGATGTATGACGACCTGGAAGTCAACGAGCCCGACCTCACGCTACCACATCCACACATCGAAGAACGCGAGTTTGTGCAAATTCCATTGCAGGAAATCTTAGACGAAGACTAAAAGATGCTTGTCAAGGTTCATACTGCTGCGGTTCAAGGGTTGGAGGCCACGCCTGTGACCGCCGAGGTGAATGCGTCGAGAGGCATGCACTTCTTCCTTGTCGGACTGCCCGACAACGCCGTAAAGGAGAGCTATCAGCGCATTGTTGCCGCAATTCAGAATAGCGGCTACCGCTTTCCCGTGCAGAACCTGACGGTGAACCTCACGCCCGCCGACCTGAAGAAGGAGGGCGCGGCCTACGACCTGCCCATTGCCATCGGCATCATGGCCACGGCCGGCGAGGTCAGCACCGACCGCCTTCAGCATTTCATGATGGTGGGCGAGTTGAGTCTCGACGGCTCGCTGCTCCCCATCCGTGGCGCGCTGCCCATTGCCATCATGGCCCGCGAGCAGGGCTACGAAGGGCTCATCGTGCCGCAGCAGAATGCCCGCGAGGCCGCCGTCGTCAACCGGCTCAAGGTATATGGCGCCAGCCACATGCAGGAGGTCATCGACCTGCTCAACGGCTCCGTGATGGGAATCCCCCCTACGGAAGTGAACACGCGCGAGGAGTTCTTCGAACGTCAAAACGTGTTCGACCTCGATTTTGCCGACGTCAAGGGACAGGAGTCGGTGAAGCGCGCCATGGAGGTTGCTTCAGCAGGCGGCCACAATGTGCTCCTCATCGGTCCTCCCGGTAGCGGAAAGTCGATGCTGGCCAAGCGTCTGCCCACCATCCTGCCCCCGCTGTCGCTGAGCGAGAGCCTCGAGACGACGCAAATCCACTCGGTGGCAGGAAAGCTGGGCCGCGACACGTCGCTCATCGCCACGCGCCCCTTCCGTGCACCCCACCACACGATATCGGAGGTCGCCCTCGTGGGAGGCGGCCAGAACCCCCAGCCCGGCGAGATATCGCTGG
>CALZQV010000028.1 GCA_945828295.1 uncultured Prevotellaceae bacterium
CTCTTCGGCCTCAAGTGCCAGAATCCCACGGCTACCATCCGTGCATACTCAATGGCCAACTATCCCGACGAGGGCGACATCATCACCCTGAACGTCCGCATCGCCACACCTCCCTTCAAACCCAAGGACCAAGGCCCCGGCTTCATGGATGTGAACCCCGGTATTGCTTCTTCGTACATCTTCTCACTGAAGCCCGGCGACAAGGTAATCATGTCGGGCCCCTATGGCGAGTTCCGTCCGCAGTACGGCACGGGTCGCGAGATGATTTGGGTCGGCGGTGGTGCCGGTATGGCTCCCCTGCGTGCCCAGATTATGCACATGCTCAAGGGTCACGGCGTGAAGGACGAAGACCGTCAGCGCCCCATGCACTACTTCTATGGTGCACGTGCCCTGGAGGAGATTCCTTTCCTCGACGACTTCCTGCAGTTGGAGAAGGACTTCCCCAACTTCCACTTCCACTTGGCTCTGGACCGTCCCGACCCCAAGGCCGACGATGCAGGTATCAAGTACACGCCGGGCTTCGTGGCACCCGTCATGGGCGACACCTACCTCAAGGCACACGAGGCTCCCGAAGACTGCGAATACTACCTCTGCGGTCCTCCAATGATGGCCAAGACTGTGCTTGACCTCTTGCACAGCCTCGGTGTTGAGGACGACATGATTCGCTTCGACAACTTCGGCGGATAGTGAGAGCGTAGCCAAAGTCAACGGAGGTTAACTTCGGCGGTTGATAAAGCAACTTCTTTTACATCAGCGACATTTTCTTCGGGAAATGTCGCTTTTTTGTTTCTTTTTCTTAAATTTGCAGAGTGATGAGTATGTTTGCAAAACCGACACGATTGTTGGGCCTGCTGTGTATTCACCCTATATGTGGTTACGCACAGACCGAGAACACAGACACAATGACACGTCTGCCAAGTGCGAAGCCAAACATCATATTCATTCTTTGTGACGACATGGGGTGGGGAGATCTCGGTTGCTACGGGCAGCGCTACATCGAGACACCGAATATTGATCGCATGGCAAGAGAGGGCATACAGTTCATGCAAGCCTATGCAGGCAGTCCTGTCTCGGCTCCCTCCCGCGCATCACTCATGACGGGCCAGCACACGGGGCATTGTGCTGTGCGTGGAAACAAGGAATACCGCCGAGGGGAGGTCTACTATGGCGTGAACCGCGACTTCGCCCGAGTTGGTCAACATCCTTTGGATACAGCTCACGTCGTCCTGCCCGAAATCATGAAACTTAATGGCTACACGACTGCTCAGTTCGGTAAGTGGGCAGGAGGATATGAGGGCAGCGTGTCTACTCCCGACAAGCGAGGCGTTGATGAGTTTTACGGTTACATCTGTCAGTTCGAAGCCCATGCTTATTATCCCAACTTCCTTAATAAATATAGCGCGAGTGAGGGAGATACGACGGTCACGCGTGAAGTGATGGATGAGAACGTGCGACACGCCTTTTTCGGCGAAGACTACTATCACCGAACCCAGTACAGCGCAGATATCATCCACCGCCGCGCCATGGAGTGGCTCGACCGTCAGAATGGCCGCCAGCCCTTCTTCGGACTTTTCACCTATACGATTCCCCATGCAGAACTTGTTCAACCGGCGGACAGCCTCTTGGCGTTCTACAAAGAGCGCTTCAGTGAGGACAGGAGTTTCCGTGGGCAAGATGGGTCGTGGTACCATGCTACGCCGAACGTCCATGCCCAGTTTGCGGCAATGATAAGCCGGTTAGACAAGTATGTGGGCGAAATTATGGCAAAGCTTGAGGAAAAAGGCTTGGCCGGCAACACCCTTCTCTTCTTCACCAGCGACAATGGCCCTCATGAGGAGGGAGGAGCCGACCCTACGTTTTTCAATCGTGATGGCGTGCTTCGGGGCCTGAAGCGCTCATGCCACGAAGGCGGCATACGCATTCCTTTCATCGTCCGATGGCCAGGTCATGTGCCAGCAGCAAGGCGCACCGACCAGCCGATAGCCTTCTACGACGTGATGCCAACCTTGTGTGACATCCTCGGTCAGCATGACTATGTCAGTCGTTACCGCAATCCGCGCCTTGGCCAGCGCGACCACTTCGACGGCATATCCTTCTTGCCCACACTGATGGGTCGTGAGCAGGAACAGCAGGCTCACGAACACCTCTATTGGGAATTCGGCGAGACCGACCAGATAGCCGTGCGCCAGGGCGATTGGAAACTTATTGTCAAGCATGGGCGCAGTGAACTCTATGACTTGTCGAGCGATGTCCATGAAGACCATGACGTTGCAGCAGAAAACCCGGATAAGGTGCGCGAGCTCATCGGCATTGTTTATCAGGAACACGAGGACAACCCGCACTTCCGTGTGACGTTGCCTTGAAAACATCCCTCCATACGTCCGCCACGAATCAGCTATACATTGAAAAATACAACTAATGTTCAACCCTCTAAAACCTTACGACCATGAGAATCGGAATTCCTAAGGAGATTAAGAACAACGAGAACCGTGTCGGCATGACACCTGCAGGTGTGGCCGAGTTCATTCGACATGGGCATGATGTCTTTGTCCAGCACACAGCCGGGGAGGGCAGTGGCTTCCCCGATGGCGACTATCAGAGGGTGGGAGCTACCATCCTGCCTTCGATTGAAGATGTGTATGCCGAGGCTGATATGATTGTGAAGGTTAAGGAGCCCATTGACCCCGAATACCCACTTGTGCGCCCTGGTCAACTGATATTCACTTATTTCCATTTCGCGTGTGACCGCGACCTTACCGAGGCCATGATACACAGCGGTGCCATCTGTCTGGCCTACGAAACCGTGCAACTCGACAATGGGGCTCTCCCCCTGCTCATTCCTATGAGTGAAGTCGCTGGTCGCATGGCGGCCATCAACGGAGCCTACTATCTGCAGAAGACCAAGGGCGGAAAGGGTAAACTCATTGGAGGCGTACCTGGTGTCATGCCCGCCAAGGTCTTGGTGCTCGGGGCTGGTACTGTGGGCGAGGCTGCCGCGCTTAGGGCATCGGGCATGGGGGCCGACGTTACTGTGGCCGACATCTCACTTCCGCGTCTGAAACACCTGTCGGAAATTCTTCCGGCCAACGTACACACCCTTTATTCCAATGAGGAGAACATTCGTGCCCAACTGCCTACGACCGACATTGTGATAGGTAGCGTATTGGTGCCCGGCGACAAAGCCCCATACCTCGTGACGCGTGACATGCTGCGACTGATGGAGCCAGGAACGGTGCTTGTTGATGTGGCCATCGACCAAGGCGGATGTTTCGAGACCTCGCGTCCCACAACCCACAGCGAACCCGTTTATGAAATTGGCGGCATACTTCACTATGCTGTGGCCAATATCCCCGGTGCGGTTCCTCACACGTCAACGATGGCACTCACCAACTCCACGCTGCGCTATGCACTGGCACTTGCCGACAAAGGCTGGCAACAGGCCTGTCTCGACGACGCAGCCCTCGCACGGGGACTGAACATCGTGGGCGGAAGGGTAACGTTCAAGGCCGTGGCCGACGTCTTCAACCTTCCTTACACGCCCGTCGAAGAGGTGCTTTAAGAGGGGGAAGTCTTAGCGATTAGAATTCGATGAGTACGCGGGCGTTAATCATGCGTCCCGTGAGGTAGTTGGGCACGGCAAACTGACTGCCCACGACGTCGGTGACCCAATAGTAGCCACTCACGTTGGAGAAACCGAAGATGTTGAAGCAATCCAGCCCCAGCCAGATGTTTTTCACGGCGTTGTGTCGCAGGTGGCGGTCCTCGTTGTTCAGAGCGCGGTAGTTCATGCCGATGTCGATGCGCTTGTAGGCCGGTGCGCGGAAAGCCATTTTCTCCAGTCCCGTGTGTGGGGGGCCAAAAGGTAGTCCGTCGGCAAACGACGCTTTAAGGTTCATCTTCCATCGCGTAGTGTTGGGGAAGAAGTCCGAGAAGAAGAAGTTCAGGTTCCATCGTTGGTCGGTGGGTTGTGGAATGTGCTTGCCGTTCAGGGTCATCTGTGCTTTCATCAGTCCGAAGCTAATCCAGCTGTCGGTTCCCTTCGTCAGTTCGCCATAGATTTTCAGGTCGAGTCCTGCAACGTAACCTTTGGCCAGGTTCTGTCCGTAGTAGACGATGCGCACGTTGTCCACGTTGTAGGGAATCATGTTACCCTGAGCCTTGTAGTAGACCTCCGAGGTGAACTTGAAAGGTCTGTTCATGAGCCGGAACTTATATTCCATACCCGCCAGCAGTTGGAACGAGCGCTGCGACTTGATGTTACGGTTCAGTTGCACGACGGTGTTGCCGTTGGTCGTCACGGTGTCTCGCAATTCCTTGTAGAACGGACGCTGGTAATAGAGGCCTGTGGCCAGGCGGAAGGTGAAGTTGTCATTCTTCTCCGGAACGTAGCCCATGGATACGCGAGGCGAGAACAACCATTCGCCGTTCCACGACCAATAGCTTAGTCTCACGCCATAGTTCACGCTGAGTATGCCCAGTTTCGACTCCTTGCGCCAGGTGTCCTGCACGAAGGTTTCCATGTGGTTCGTGGAGATGGCGTTCTTGCTCTTCAGGTTATAGATGAGCATGAGGTCATTTCCCGTATGGGGTATGCTGTATCCGCTCGAGTCGCGACTTTCCCATTCGCGGGCGTTTTCGTGAATCTTGTCGTGTTTCCATGCGATGCCGGCCAACAGGGTATGGTTGCGTCGGCGCAGGTCGTAGTCGAGCTTCAGGGTTTGCGTGCTGCTCGTGAGCAGGTTGCGAGCGTGTTCCATGTAGGTGCCCACGGCCAGTTGGCTGCCCACGATGGCATCGTCCAGCCAGTACTGTCCCTGAATGTCATAGGCTTCACGTTCCTTTGTGGAGAAGGCCGAGAAAGAAAGGCTCAGGTTCGACCGCTCGTTGATGCGCCGCTTCAGGCGTGCCGTGCCGAAGAGCGTGCGGAAGAGGTCCTGCTCCTGTCCGTCGAAGTACACGCGGAATGATTTCACGTCCTCCATCGTGCCGAAGCGTGTTTCGCGGTCCTTTGGCACGAACTTGTAGTTGTTGTGTGAGATATATCCGATGGCATCGAAGGTCCAGTTCCTCGATGGCGACCATGACAGGTAGGCCTGATAGTCGAGGAATTTCGGTTTGTATTCGCCCTTGGTCTCGAGTGAGCCCAGCATGTACTGATTCGTCTTGTAGCGCAGTCCGTTAGAGAACGAGAATTTCTTGTTGCCGTAGCCTGCGTAGGCACTGGCGCCCAGGAGCGAGCCTTGCAGCGAACCCTCCCAGCCCTTGGGCTTTCGGTATGCGATATCCAACACCGACGACATCTTGTCGCCATACTTGGCCTCAAAGCCACCTGCCGAAAACTCGACACGTTCCACCATGTCGCTGTTGATGACCGAAAGACCTTCCTGCTGGCCACTGCTGATGAGCATCGGGCGATAGACCTCGGCTCCATTAATGTAGACGCAGTTCTCGTCAAACGAACCGCCGCGCACGTTGTATTGGCTCGACAGCTCGTTGTGACTCGACACACCGGCCTGTGTGGCCACGAGTTCCTCGACGGCATTACCTGTGGTCGAGGGCAGGCGTTTCAGCTCATCTGTGTTCAGGGTTTGGTTCTGGCCCAGTTGGCGACGTGATTCCACAACCTCAACGGCGTCCAGCTGGCGGTCGTTCGACTTCATGACGATGTTCATCACCAACTCGCCCTTGGGCTTCCTCAGCACGCGCCGGCGGTTGGCAAATCCCATCATCTGGTACAGTACGACCACGCTGTCGGCCGTGCGGAACGAGATGTTGTATTTTCCTTCAAGGTTCGCCGTGGTCACGATGCCCTGTCCCTCGATGCGTACCATCACCATCGGTATGGGCTCCTGGTTCTCGTCGACAACGCTTCCGCGAAGCTTCACCCGTGTGGTGTCCACCTTCTCTTCCCCCGTTTGCTCTTGGGCACACAACGACGACCCGCCGCAAAGGGGCAGGAAGAGCAAGCTAAAGAGTGCAAGAAAGTGCGATACCTTGTGCGTCATATACTATATAATAACGCAGAAGTCACTTAATTATTATAAAAATTGTTTCAAGGCTTGATATAAGCGCGCAACGGGCAGCCCCATGACGTTGAAGTAGGAACCCTCGATGCGTTCCACCCCGATGTAGCCAATCCACTCCTGTATGCCGTAGGCACCAGCCTTGTCCAGTGGGTGGAAGTGGGTGATGTAGTAGTTGATTTCCTCGTCGGTTATGTTGCTGAACGTGACGTTGCTCACGGCCGCAAAGGTTTCCTCTCTGTCGCTGGTCATAAGGGTGACGCCCGTGATGACCTGGTGGCTCCGCCCGCGCAGGGTCTTCAGCATCTCGGTTGCCTCGACCTCGTCCTTGGGCTTGCCCAACACGCGGTCGTCGACACACACAATCGTGTCGGCCGTGATGATGATCTCGTCCGTGGCCATGCTCTGGCGGTAGGCTGTGGCCTTCTTGCGCGAAATGGTCTTGGCAATCTCCTCGCCAGAGAGGCCCGAGGGATACGACTCATCGATGCCGGGCAGCAGTCTGACTTCGAACTCCAGGCCTAAGCCTGCCAGCAATTCCCGGCGTCGGGGGCTTCCGCTTGCCAGCACGATATGCCTTACCATCCGAAGGCCCTCCTGTCTGCCATCCATTTGCCCTGAGCCCGCAGCACCTGTTCGATGACGTCGCGCCCGCAGCCGTATCCGCCCTGATAGGGGCTGACGTAGGTGCTGATTTCCTTAATTTCGATGGCGGCGTCGCTGGGGCAGCAGGGGCAGCCGCAGCGTTTCATCACTTCGTAGTCGGGAATGTCGTCGCCCATGAATATGACTTCCTCGTCGGCGAGACCGTATTTCTGAAGGAAGGCTTCGTAGGTCTCAATCTTCACTGCCGCGCCGATGTGGATGTCCTCGACGCCTAATCCGGCGTAGCGCACACGTATGGCATCGACCTTGGCTCCGCTAATGATGGCAATGTGCAGACCCTGCTTCACGGCCAGTTGCAAAGCGTAGCCGTCCTTGATGTTCACCGTGCGGCAGGGCACCCCCGACGTGTCCATGGGGATGGTTTCGGCGCTGAGCACGCCGTCGACGTCGAATACGATGGCTCGTATCTTGGTTAAGTCGTAGTTTATCATATCTTTAAGTCGTGTATGCTTTCGCTCATGAGGTGGTAGATATCCTTGGTCCGTCCGTCGAGCATCGCCTCTTGGCGGCTGATGACGTTTCGGTCCATGCGCACGGCCGGTCCGGTTTGTGCCTCGCGTGGCGACAGGTTGTGCACCTTGCTTGCTGTCTCATCGATGAGGGGCAGCATGACGTCAAACGGGATGTTGATTTCCTTCAGCACTTCGGCTCCCAGGGCGTAGCAGTGGTTGGCAAAGTTGCATACGAAGACGGCAGCCAGGTGAAGCCTGCGCCGCCCCTCGCCGTCGAGGTGGTAGATGTTGTGGCTGAGTGTGGAGGCCAGCGACTCGAGGACCTTTATGTCGCCAGCCTGTTCGGTTTCGAGGAAGAGGGGGATGTTGGTGAAGTCCACGAGCTGGTTCTTCGAGAAGGTTTGCATGGGGTAGAACACGCCTCGGCGACGGCAGGGGATGACCTCCATGGGGATGCTGCCCGCCGTGTGGACAACCAGCATGTCGCAGTCCTTCAGACGGTTGGCCACGTCGGGCAGCGCGTCGTCCTTCACGGCGATAATCACCAGCTCGCCCTTAACGTCACTGGTGGCGAAGCTTCGCCCGGGGAGCTGTGCAACGTCGTGTCCCGCCCTGCGCAGTGCCTCGTAGAGGTTGGTGCCCAGGTTGCCTGTCCCTATCAGTGTAATCTGCATCTCGTTGCTCCCTTCCCGATTACCACTTTTCGCTATGCACCTTTTCCCACTTCAGCCGTTCCTCGTTCTGCGGCTTGCGCTCGGCGCCCTTGTGGCCCACGGCAATGAGGCACAATATGCGATACTTCGGCGGGATGGAGAGCAGTCGACGCACGTTGTCCTCGGCATCGCGCCCCTCGGCGTCCTTGCGCTCGCGCACTTGCACCCAGCAGGCGCCCAGTCCCAGGTCTTCGGCCTGCAGGAGCATCATCGTTGCTGCCACGCTGGCGTCCTCAATCCATGCGTCGCTCGTCTCGGCGTCGCCCAGCACGGCAATGGCCAGCGGCGCGCCGGCAAGAAGTTCGGCACCTATCTGCTTGCAGCGCGAGAGGTGTCCAATCGTCTTCGGGTCGGTGACGGTTACAAATTCGTAACTGTGAAGTCCCTTGCTCGACGGAGCCATCAGGGCCGCACGCATAATGGAGCGCAGCTGCTCCTCACCCACGGCTTCGTCGGTGAATTTGCGATGGCTGCGTCGCACGGTTATCAGTTCGCTAAAATCCTTCATATTTTTCTCGGGTTAGTCCTTTCGAGCAATAAAGATACGAAAAAAGGGCGCAGTTATCCAAATTTTAGGATAACGATTCGCCCGGCAGGCTTAAATTTCTTTGTTCCGGCGCGATGGCGGGCCAATAGGTAAGCGTGGTTTGAGGCAGGCCTTTGCGAAGCCGGGCCCTGAGCTTAACTTAACCTTCGCCACTGGATTAAGTTAACTTCGGCGCCGAGGTTAACTTAACTTTCGGCCCGAAGTTAATATTATCTCCGCAGCCCGTCAGCCGTTGTTGGCTGACAAGCTTCGCAAAGCTGTGGACTTAAGATGCTTATGTCTGAGCTATAGGGAATCGGGGAAGAAGGCCGGCCGACGCACCTCGGTGGGGTTCTTCGAGCGTTTGGCCGGCTGGGGCGTGCTGGCCCGGCTGGCGTTGCGGGCCTGACCGCGGTATTGCGCCCAGCGGTCGAGAATGGCCTCGACATAGCCCTGCGTCTCGCTGCCTCGCAGGTAGCCGGAGCGCACCACGGGGTCGTTGTAGTAGCGTGGTTCGCTCAGCTTCAGGATGAAGGGCTCAACCTCGCGCCACACCTTGTCGTTGCGGCCGTGCTTGCGAGCCAGCGCCATGGCATCGCGCACGTGGTTCGCGCCTCCGTTGTAGGCAGCCAGCATGTAGGGGATTCGGGCCGACTGAGGACTGATATCGGAGAACGTGTTGTTGAGCAGCCGCAGTAGTTTCACGCCGGCTTCGACATTCGTCTCCGGGGTGAAAATGTCGCTGGCGTCGACCCCCAGCGTGGCTGCGGTGGCTGGCATGATTTGCATGAGGCCCTGTGCGCCGGCCCATGAGACGGCCTGTGGGTCGAAGGCCGATTCCTGATAGCATTGGGCTGCCAGCAGCCGCCAGTCCCAGCCGATGCTTGAGGCGTGGCGCTGAAGCAGGGCATCGTATTGGCTGATGGTTCCCGTTGCGGCGTCGAGCATGACGGGACGGGCATGGCGACGGGCCTTGATGGGCGTAGAACTGCTTTTCTTCGTTTCTTCAAGTCGGGCAGGGGAGTACCATTGGTTGATGCTCTCGGCCAGCAGGGGTGTCTGGGAACTTACGAGCCAGTGGCTCTTCACGGAAACCGTGCCCTTGGTGGCATCGAGTTTCATGGCGATGAGGTCGACCTCGCGGTTCTTCAGTCGTGTGAGCAGTTCGGTAGTGTCGTGGGCCACCTCCACGCGCAACCTCACGCCTATGCTTCGGGCAAACGATTCGGCCAGGTCGTGTTGCAGTCCGAACCCGCGTCCTCGAAACTCGAAGTAGGTGTCGGGACCGGAGAGGGTGGCCACAATGATCTCGCCCGACTCCTGAATCTCATAGAGGTCGTAGTTCTCGGCAAGCGTGTCCGTCTCTGCGTCGTCGGCAAAGACGAAGGACGTCTGTCGCTGGTTTTGGTTGGTACAAGCCAAAAGCGCGAGACAGATGAAGGCTGCGATTAAAGAACGTGCTAAGGACGTAGGCGGTGGATTATGTATGTGCGCATGATTTCGATGGCCCTGCTGTTGCTACCTCCCTGCGGGACAATCAGGTCGGCATAGCGTTTCGTGGGTTCGATGAACTCTTCGTGCATGGGCTTCAATACGTCGAGATAGCGGTCGATGACCATCTGGGTGGTGCGTCCGCGTTCCACCGTGTCGCGCTGGATGACGCGGATGAGGCGCTCGTCGGCATCGGCATCAACGAAAATCTTCAGGTCCATGAGGTCGCGCAATTCCTTTTTCCATAGGGCCATGATGCCCTCGATGATAATCACTTCGCAGGGCTCAACGTGCACGGTCTCGGCTTGGCGATTGCTCTCTATGTAGGAGTAAGTGGGCTGCTCAACGGGACGCCCGTTGCGCAGTTCCTCAATCTGGTGCGTCAGCAAGTCCCAGTCGAAAGCGTTGGGATGGTCGAAGTTGATGCGACGTCGCTCTTCCATCGTCAGGTCGGACGTGTCGTTGTAATAAGAGTCCTGTGGGATGAGTGCCACCTGGTCGTCTGGTAGCGCTTCTACAATCTTTCGAACAACGGTGGTCTTTCCGCTTCCTGTTCCTCCTGCAATGCCAATGATATACATATTTATTATATTCTTAGTTTGTTCAATAAACCGGTGTTGATGCGCTTGATACGTTCGTTTGTCTGGCTGATGTCGTAGCGCAGCTCGGCCATCTCCTGCATCATCTTGTCGTGGATATCGGTGAATGCGCTGAACAGTGGCGAGGTCGGCCGCTGCTGCTTGGGTTTGACAACCATGTTGATGCCCCGTGGGATGATGCGCACGTCGATGTCCGTTCCGCACTGCATGGGGTCGCCGTCGAAGTGGACATACCCGGGCTCCTTGCGATGGATGTGCAGGCTGCGGCACTGGAACGTGTGGGCGTGGGGGTTCTTGTCAATCGTTCTGTTGAGCAGTTGCAGTACCACCTGCGGTGCCTCGAGCAGGTTGAAGGGCTCAAGCAGCGTGACGTCCATCAAACCGTCGTTCATCGATGCGGCCGGTGCTATGTAGACGTTGTTGCCGTATTGCGACGCGTTGGCGCAGGCGATAAGAAACGCCTCGTGGGTCTCCTCTTCGCCGTCGAATGATATTTGGTAAGTTTCGGGTTTGTAGGTCAGTCCGCCTTTCAGCGTGTTATCGACGTAGGTCATCAGGCCACGCTTGCCTGCCTCGGCAAACTTCTGACTTATGAACGCGTCGAAGCCTATGCCGCAGGTGCAGAAAAAGGACTGCTCGTTGATGCGACCGTAATCCAGGCACTCGATTTGGCATGATGCCAGTATCTTCAATGCGCCGACAGGGTTGATGGGAATGAAAAGGTGGCGCGCAAGTCCGTTTCCGCTTCCGCAGGGGATGATGCCAAGGGCCGACGGGGTATGCACCAGCGAGCGGGCCACTTCGTTGACCGTTCCGTCGCCTCCCACGGCAACAACGATGTCCACAGCCTCTTCGGTGGCCTGATGAGCCAACTCTGCTGCATGGCCCGAACGTTGTGTGTAGACAATCTCAACGTCGAAGTCCGTGGGCTTTATGTACTCCGGAATAAGCTTCACGATGGCTTCTTTGCCTCGTGTGCCCGAGATGGGATTGATGATGAAGCGTATGCGCTTTTTGTTCATTATGTCGCAAAAATACAAAATTAATCACAATGCACAATGCCATTTCACAATTATTTCGTATCTTTGCAGCCTGAAATAAAGAACGAAGATAGCAGACATATTATATTATTTAATATGGGATTATTACAAGATAAATTATCGCACTATACCTTGCCACAGGAATTTATGGCAAGAGGTATCTATCCTTATTTCCGCGAGATTGAGGGGAAACAAGGCACGGAAGTTATTATGGGCGGCAAGCGCGTGCTCATGTTCGGTTCAAATGCTTATACTGGCCTGACGGGCGATCAGCGTATCATCGATGCTGGTTGTGCCGCCATGCAGAAGTATGGAAGCGGATGTGCCGGTAGCCGTTTCCTGAACGGAACGCTCGACATACACGTACAGCTGGAGAAGGAACTGGCTGAGTTCGTGGGCAAGGACGAAGCCCTGATCTTCTCCACAGGCTTCACGGTGAACAGCGGCGTAATTAGCCAACTTGTCGGTAAAAACGATTATGTCATCTGTGACGACCGCGACCATGCGTCGATTGTTGACGGACGCCGTCTGTCCTTCGCCACACAGCTGAAGTTCAAGCATAACGACATGGCCGACCTGGAGAAGCAACTCCAGCGTTGCGAGCCCGAGGCCATCAAGCTGATTGTCGTGGATGGCGTCTTCTCGATGGAAGGCGACCTGTGCAAGTTGCCCGAGATTGTCGAGCTGAAGAAGAAGTATAACGCCACCATCATGGTTGACGAAGCCCACGGAATTGGTGTGTTTGGTCGCCAGGGACGCGGCGTTTGTGACCACTTCGGTCTTACGAAGGACGTCGACCTCATCATGGGCACCTTCTCGAAGTCGTTGGCTTCGATTGGTGGCTTCATCGCTGCCGACCACAGCATCATCAACTGGCTGCGCCACTCTGCCCGCACGTACATTTTCAGCGCAAGCTGCACTCCCGCAGCCACTGCTGCCGCACGTGAGGCCCTGCACATCATTAAGCAGGAGCCCGAGCGACTGCAGGCATTGTGGGACGTTACGAATTATGCCCTGAAGCGCTTCCGCGAGGAGGGCTTCGAGATTGGCGATACGGAGAGCCCCATCATACCTCTTTATGTTCGTGACACCGAGAAGACTTTCATGGCTGTGGCTATGGCCTTCAACGAAGGTGTCTTCATCAATCCCGTCATTCCCCCTGCATGCGCCCCGCAGGACACGTTGGTTCGCTATGCACTTATGGCAAACCACACCCATGCTCAGGTGGACGAATCGGTTGAGAAACTGAAGAAGGTGTTCAAAGAACTGGAAATACTTTGATTCAACTCAGCAAACTCGGTATCGATTCGCTGAATGCCATGCAGCAGGAAACGATGCAGGCATTCCGGAAGTCGGACAATGTGGTGCTCCTGAGCCCCACAGGAAGCGGAAAGACACTGGCTTATTTGCTGCCCCTTATCGAGAGCCTGAAGGCAGGGCAACCTGCCGTTCAGGCTCTCGTTATTGTGCCGAGCAGGGAACTGGCCATGCAGACGGTGGAAGTCGTCAAGCAAGGCGGGGCCGACATCCGGGCGCTGGCCCTCTATGGTGGAAGGCCTGCAATGGAGGAGCATCGCACGTTGAATGGCGTCAGACCACAGCTATTGGTGGGGACGCCTGGCCGTTTGCTCGACCACCTGACAAAGGGAAACTTCTCGGCCGACAGCATTCACACGTTGGTTATCGACGAGTTCGACAAGTGCCTGGAACTGGGCTTCCGCGACGAGATGTCGCAAATCTTTGCCCACTTGCCCGGCGTGAGGAAGAGATTCCTGCTGTCGGCCACCGACAATGAGGAAATTACCCGCTTCCTGCCCGAATACGTAAGGCTTGACTATCTGGACTCGACAGAGGCCGCCGAGCGCATCGAACAACTGTACGTCAGTTCGCCGCAGAAGGACAAGCTCGAAACGTTGGCCGACTTGCTCCTGAGCGTCGGCAACCAGACCTCTATCGTTTTTGTGGGGTTCCGCGAAAGCGTTGAGCGTGTGGCCAAGTTCCTTCGCGAGCGTGGTTTCGTGGCGTCATCCCTGCACGGAGGTCTGGAGCAAAGGCATCGCGAGCGCGAACTGTTCCGCTTCGTGGCCGGCAGCACAAACATTCTCGTCAGCACAGACTTGGCTGCCCGTGGGCTCGATATCCAGGCCTTGGACAACGTGATTCACTACCACCTTCCGCTCAACGAGCAAGCCTTCATCCATCGCAACGGCAGAACCGCCCGTTGGGACCGCGAGGGGAGAAGTTTCATCATCCTTGGCCCCGAGGAACCCCTTCCGCCTTATGTCGTGGCAGACAAATTCTCCGTAAGCCACTCAACGCGCTCGCCCCAACAGCCCCTCTGGTCTTCTATATATATAGGTAAGGGGAAGAAGGACAAAATATCGAAGGGAGACATCGCTGGATTCCTCATGAAGGTTGGCGGACTGGATAAGGACGACGTGGGTCGTATCGACGTCCGGGACTACCACAGTTTCGTTGCGATAAACAGAAAGCGTACGAGCGAGACGCTCATACGCTTGCGTGGACAAAAGATTAAGGGCATAAAGACTATCTTTGAGTTGATGAAGTAAGACGCATCGTCTTGCCCTTCGCGACGCATTGTTACGTCCTTCGCGACGCATTGTCTTGCCCTTCGCAACGCATTGTTTCACCCTTAGCGACGCACCTATTTCTTTTTGGGATACGTATTGCCTTCCTTAATGAGGTTGAGGGCTTCCTTCACCACCTTGTCGTCCTCGTTCAGGTACTCGATGTATTCCGCTATGCTCCTCGCTTCGTAGATAATGCTGCCCAGAATGGCACGCTCAAAGAGGCGTCGGCTGCGATAGAGCATCAGGTTGCGGCGATGCAAGCCTTGCTGCTCGGCATAGGAAGCAAACTTTTCCAGCAGGTTCTGTCGCATAAGGTAGTCGCGCAACTCCTTTACGCTATCGAACTTGTTCAGCGTCACGCGGTTCTTGTCGACGTAGTCGAAGGCAAACTGACGAATGTGGCCGTTGAAGGCGGCTTCCTTGTAATACGAGGTGACGTCGCTTGTGTCCTCGGGCACGAAGATGTCGGGCGTGATGCCTCCTCCGCCATAAACCGTGCGGCCGATGCGTGTCTTGAAGGCCTCGCCCGTTTGCCGTATGCTGTCTTGCGTGAAGTATTCGCCTCGCTCGTATCGGGCGATGAGCTCGTTCTCGTAATCCTCGTCGTGGCCCGCAACGTAGGGTTTCTGTATGCATCGGCCCGAGGGCGTGTAGTAACGGGCAACGGTGAGGCGCACCACGCTTCCGTCCTTGAATTCCATGGGTTGTTGAACCAGTCCCTTGCCAAAGGAGCGTCGTCCGATAATCGTTCCTCGGTCGTTGTCCTGAATGGCGCCTGCCAGAATCTCGCTGCTGCTGGCCGAGCCTTCGTCTATCAGAATGACGATAGGTAGCTTGGGGAACGAGCCCTGCCCGTCGCTGAAATAGTCCTCGCGAGGCGACTTGCGTCCTTTGGTGTAGACAATCAGCTGGCGGTTCGAAAGGAATTCGTTGGCCATCTGAATGGCGATGTGCATGTAGCCGCCACGATTGCCCCTGAGGTCCACAATCAGATTCTTCATGCCCTCGATGTTAAGCTCAGCCATTGCAATCATGAACTCGGCGTAGGTTTGTTCGCCAAAGCTCTTCACGCGGATGTATCCCGTGTTGTCGTTGATAAGGTAGGCGGCATCGATGCTCTTCACGGGGATGTCGCCTCTCGTTACTTTGATATGCAGTGGTTTAGGTCTGCCCCGACGTATGATTTCGAGTTTCACGACACTGCCTTTCGTGCCCTTCAGATGTTTCATCACCTCATGCTGCTCCATTCCCACGAGGTTGATGGTGTCGGCCCGCGTGATACGGTCGCCCGACTGTATGCCGGCCTTTTGGGCAGGACCGCCCTCGATGACCTGCATGACATAGACCGTGTCGTTGGGCATTGTGAAGCTGATGCCCACGCCCGAGAAACTTCCCTTCAGGTCTTCGTTGGCCTCTTCGGCATCGTCCTGTGAGATGTAGGACGAGTGGGGGTCGAGTTCAGACAATATCTTGGGCATCGACTGCTCCACCAGGGAATTCATGTTTACCGTGTCGACGTACTGGTTGTCGATCATCTGCAACAGGTAGTTAATCTTATTGCTACCCGTATTGATGATGCTCAGCCTGTTGCCAGAGAAGTGGTTGGCATAGAATGTTCCTATGATGATTCCCCCCACGAGGCTGATTGCAATGAGTAGAGGGGTGAGACGTGATTTGTTGTTCATGAGTTAATTGGATGTTGAGAGCAGTTTAACTTCGATGCCGGCTCTTCGGAGCAATTCGACACCATCGGTGATGCGATATTCCTTAGCATAGATGACTCGCTTTATACCTGCCTGAATGATGAGTTTCGCACATTCTATGCAGGGCGAATCCGTAACGTAGAGCGTGGCTCCGTCGCTGTTGTTGCCGGAGCGGGCAATCTTGGTGATGGCGTTGGCCTCGGCGTGCAGTACGTATGGCTTGGTGACGTTGTTCTCGTCCTCACACACATTCTCGAAGCCGGAGGGCGTGCCGTTGTAACCGTCACTGATAATCATCTTGTCCTTGACAATCAGGGCACCCACCTTGCGGCGCGTGCAATAACTATTCTCCGACCATATTTCAGCCATGCGCAGATAGCGAAGGTCCAGGTCTTCTTGTTTCTTATTCATGTCTAATTCCATTTCGTTCCAGCAGTGCATCGATGGTTGGTTCGCCTCCCCTGAAGCGGCGATACAGCGTCATGGGCGGTTCGGTGGCTCCTCGCGAGAGCACTTCGTCGCGGAAGCGCTGAGCCGTCGACTGGTTGAAGATTCCTTCTTTCTTGAACACGGAAAAGGCGTCGGCGTCGAGCACCTCTGCCCACTTATAGCTATAGTAGCCGGCAGCATACCCGCCACTCATGATGTGACCGAATTGGGCGCTCATGCATGTGCCTTCGACCTGTGGAAGCAATTGGCAACTCTTCCATGCCTCCTTCTCGAATGCGATGACGTCGCCCTCGAAGTCGTCCTTCAGCGTGTAGTATGCCATATCCAGCAGCCCCAGGCTAACTTGCCTTACGCAGTTGTAGCCGGCCATGAAGTTCTTGCTTTGTGCGATGCGCTTGATGAGTTCCTCGGGAATGGGTTCTCCCGTTTGATAGTGGCGCGCGAAGGTATTCAGGAATTCAGGCTCTGTGACGTAGTTCTCCATGAATTGACTGGGCAGTTCCACAAAGTCCCAATAGACGTTGGTGCATGAGAGCGACTCGAACCTGACGCGTGAGAATAGTGCATGCAGCGAGTGCCCAAACTCATGGAGGAAGGTCTCAACCTCGCCCAGCGTGAGAAGCGCAGGCTTGCTGTCAGTCGGCTTGGTAAAGTTCATGTTGACAGAGGCTTGTGGACGGCTGTCGCCACCTTCCTCTTCGTCAATCCACTGTTCCTTGAAGGTTGTCATCCAAGCGCCGCTTTGCTTTGAGCTTCGGGGATGGAAGTCGGTGTAGAGCAGGCCGAGGTATGTGCCATCCTTGTCCTGCACTTCCCAAGCCTCTACGTCGGGATGATACACCGCGACATCGTCTCGCTTGTGGAACGTGATGCCGTAGAGACGCGTGGCCAGCCCGAAGACACCTTTCTTAACCTGAGAGAGCTCGAAATACGGACGTAGCATTTCGCTGTCGATGTTGTAGCGCTTCATCTTCAGTTTGTGGGTGTAGTAGGCAAAGTCCCAGGGCATCAAAGTGTAGTCGCTGCCTTCTTTCTCCCTTGCCAGTTCGGTCACTTCCTCCACCTCGCGGATGGCAGTTGGCATGTAGGCGTCGCGCAGTTCCTCAAGCAGGTGGTTGATGCGTTCGATGCTTTCGGCGCAACGCTTTACCACGATAAAGTCGGCAAACGTCGGGTAGCCCAGGATGTTGGCCAGCTGGCGTCGCAGGTTCACGATGCGGGGCACAAGGGTGAGGTTATTGTTCGCATTGTCGTGGGTACACAGTGTCATGTGGGCCATATACATCTTGCGCCTGAGCTCGGCCGAGTCGGCGTAGGTCATGAATGGACCATAGCTGGGAGCATGTAACGTGAAGACCCATCCCTCCTTACCGTGTTCGCGTGCGGCTTGGGCGGCAGCCTCAATCTGACTCTCAGGCAGTCCGCTCAGGTCTTTTTCATCTGTCAGGTGGAGCAGGAAATCGTTGGTGTCCTTCAGCATATTCTGCTGGTATTGCAGGGTCACTTGGCTCAGTTCCATCTGCAAGCGGGCAAACTCTTCTTTCTTCTCTGCGGACAATAGGGCACCGTGACGGATGAATGACTGGTACATGTTCTCGAGCAACGTGTTCTCTTCGGTGCTCAGGGGTCGATGGTTTTCGTACACGGCCTTCACGCGTTCCCATAGCTTCTGGTTCAGCATGATTTTATTGCTGTGCTCTGTCAGTATGGGCGACATCTTCTGTGCCAGAGCGTCCATTTCGTCATTGGTGTGCGCGCTGAGCAGGTTAAAGAAGACGTTGGTCACACGGGTGAGTGTGCGGTCGCCCTTCGGGATAACGGTGTTTTCGAAGGTAGGCTGCTCGGGGTTGTTGGTGATGCGCTCGATGTCTTGGTCGTCGCGCTTCATGCCATCGAGCATGGCCTGTTCGTAGTGCTCAAAGCGTATTTTGTCAAACGGCACGCTCTCGAGAGGCGTGTCGTAAGTTTTGTTGAAGAAAGGATTTTGTTGTATTTCCTGTTGCATGTCGTGTCTTATTCAGTTAGGTTTGGCGACTGCCATGTTTCGTAGGCACCATCTTTGTCATAGATGAAGTAGGCCTTCAGCTCGGGGTGGCGCGTCAGCACTTCTTGTGCCTTGTCGAGCCCCATGACCATGAAGGCTGTGGCGAAGGCATCGGCCATTGAACAGGTCGGAGCCACAACGGTACTCGAAAGTATGGAGTGCTGGACGGGATAGCCTGTCTTGGGGTCGATGGTGTGGGCCAGTTTGCGCCCGTCGTCGCTGATGTAGTAGTTACGATAGTTGCCGCTGGTGGCCATAGCGCAGTTGGTGAGTTGCAGCGTCGTCTGCAGTTCGTTGTTTGTGTTCTTGTCATCCTCGACAGGCTTGCTCACGCCGATGTTCCATTTCTTGCCTTTGGGGTTGTTGCCGCTGACCACGATTTCGCCACCAATCTCTATCATGAAGTTTTCCACGTTATGGCGGCGGAAGAGGCTTGCCACCTGGTCGACGCCGAAGCCTTTGGCGATGGCACTCATGTCGAGCACCATGCGGCTGTCGCGCTTTACCAGCGTGTCTCCCCTGAGCGAGATTCCCTGCCAGCCGACAAACTGCAACAGCGAGTCGACTTGGAGTGAGTCGGGCAGTTGGCTATTGCGAAAGCCGAATCCCCAGGCGTTGACTAATGGAGCTACGGTTACGTCGAAACTGCCGTCGGTGGCTTGGCTCACCTGTTGTGCTTGGCATAGGACGATGCGCATGAGGCTGTCGGTGAGCATGCACTCGCCTGAGTTGATGCGGCTTATAGTGGAGTGGGGATTAAACATCGACAGCGATGCGTCCACCTCCTGAAGGGCCTTCTTGATGGAATGTATCATGGAGGAGTCGCATTGGTATGTGGCTTGCCACACGGTGCCGAATATCATGCCATTGTCGTGCTGATATGGCGCCTGGTGGGGTTGCTTCGAACGAATGATAAGAACAGATGCAATGATGAGGAAGAGCAGGAAGGGCAGCTGCCAGCGCCACTTCTTGTTCTTTTTATTATTGTTTTTTGATGAGTGCATTCGGATATGTTTGGTTATGTTTCTTACTGGTTCGGCCAACGTCGAAGATGAGATTCAGCGTGCCGCCGAAGGTGCTGCTGCCGTTCTTGCCAAAGCCGGGAATGTAGTAAGGCGAGCCAAAGTCGCTGGCGTGTTGCTTGAGACGTGCCTTGAAGCGCAGGTTCCATCCCAGCCGGATGAAGGACCACAGTTTGGTTTCACACCCGACGGTGAATTCGAGCCAATGGGCCTTACCTTGCTGGTTGTCGAGCTTGAAGTTGCCGTTCCCGGCATAGATGGGGTCGGCAAAGGTCGGGTCTTCGAAGTCGTACTTGAAGGCGGAGTATCCATAGCGCAGGCCACCCATTAGGCGGTTGCCGTTGTGCTTCTTGTTAAAGTTATAGTCCATGCCGACGCGGAAATAGGGGGCGCGTGTGTGGAATGTGTTGTTGTTCTCCTTGCCCTCGCGGTCGCTTTCGCCAATGCCCAGTTCGCATAGGGGGAAGAAGTGGTCGCGGAAGTTCAGTCGTGCTCCCACTTCCATCTGGTCGAAACGACTGCTTACGGCCTTCATCACAGGACCCGAAAGATCGGCAAATACGGCAGCACCGCAGAAGAGTGGTGCTGGCGGCACTACTTCTTTCTTCTTCTCGGCGTTGGCTGTCGTAAGGCTCAGGCTAATCAGAAGTAGGGTGCAGATATATCTTGATATTTTCCTGTGAGGCATAATTTACCTTGGGGTCAGTCAGGGTTATTGAGTCGACGTACTGTGTGGCGCTTGTGAACGCAATCTCCTTGATTTCGTGAAACATTGTCGTGGGGCAATCGGGCGACTCGTGGTGCGGTGTGTTGGTCTTCTTCACGCTAAGGGTTACGACGTGGCTTGCGTCATTTTCGGCATCGTAGAAGGTCAGGTTCAGCGTGTCGGCCTCTTGCCAGTAGCTCAGGGGCAGCTTGATGCTTGAGACCCTGCTGCCTTGATTGTAGAGGATGGAGTCGGTGCCGTTGGCCGTAACGGTGAGTGTGTCGGAGATGGTCTTAGCGCTGCCGCTTTCAGCATCGTAGAATCCTATGCCCAGGGTCACCACGTTATCTACGGTGCAGTCGATACTTTCGCACGATGCCAGCAGCGTGATTCCCAGCAGTGGAGCCAATATTGCGAGTATATTTTTACTCATTTTCGGTTTCTCCCTGTCGTTAGATTTCCTTTTCAATCTGGTATTTGTTGCGCTCTGCCGAATTGCGGCTGATGAGTTCGCCAAGGAAACCAGCCACGAAGAGCTGGGTGCCCAGTATCATCATCGTCAGGGCGAGGAAGAAGTAGGGCGACTCGGTTACCAGTCGGGCCGGCATACCTGTTGCCAGGCAGTATAGCTTGTTGGCGCCCACCACAGCGGCTGCCACGAATCCGATGAAGAACATGAGCGAGCCGATGAAGCCGAACACGTGCATGGGCTTCATGCCAAAGCTGTTGAGGAACCAGAGTGAGAGCAGGTCGAGATAGCCGTTGACAAAGCGGTTCCAGCCCATGAACTTCGACTTTCCGAACTTGCGGGCTTGGTGGTGGACGGGCTTCTCTCCGATTTTGGCGAAGCCTGCGTTCTTGGCCAGATAGGGAATGTAGCGGTGCATCTCGCCGTAGACTTCGATGTTCTTCACCACTTCGCGCCGATAGGCTTTCAGGCCGCAGTTGAAGTCGTGCAGGTTATGTATGCCGCTCACCATGCGAGCCGTGGCGTTGAATAGTTTCGTGGGAATGGTCTTCGACAGGGGGTCGCCCTTGCGGCGGTTCATCTTGAAGCCACTCACCAGGTCGTATCCGTCCTCCACAATCATGCGGCGCAGTTCGGGTATCTCGTCGGGAGAGTCTTGCAGGTCGGCGTCCATCGTGATGACGACGTCGCCTTGGGCTCGCTCGAAGCCGCAGAACAGGGCAGGGCTCTTGCCATAGTTGCGGCGGAACTTAATGCCTTTCACTTCGGGATATTGGTGCTGAAGGTTGTCGATGACGCTCCATGAGGTGTCGGTGCTTCCGTCGTCGACGAAGATTACTTCATACGAGAATCCGTGCTCCTGCATTACGCGTCTGATCCATGCGTGAAGTTCGGGCAGCGATTCTTCTTCGTTAAATAGGGGTATGATTACTGATATATCCATGTGTGTCGGTGTGTATTATCGTTGTTGTTTCTTGCCTGTGATGCCGATGAGCGCTGTGGGGATGATGAGCAGCAGTGCCATGAAGCAGTTCATCCAAAGTAGTTGGGATGTGGCGCGTGCCGGCGAAGAGGTGATGCTGATGGCCGTCTTTATGATTTCGTCGGCATTGCCGTTGGGGGCCATCTGCTCCAGCAGCTGGCGGTATTCGGGCATGGCGGTGATGTGTTGCATTTGCGTGGCCAGGCGCCCTTGGTCGAGATAAGTGAAGTAGAGGAGTTGTACCAGCGCCGTGATTAGGATGGCATAGAGGAAGATGTTGAATGCCATCCAGCATGCCTGACCGAAGCGGGTGGGTTGGATGTTGTTGCTGAATGAACGTATGCATCGCCCGGCAACGATGAATGCCAGCAGTGCCAGCACGTTGCTGATTAAGCCCAGTGATGGGCTTTGCAATCCGTACATTGAGCAGAGGAAACTGATGCTGCACATGATGCCCACCAATGCTCCGTAGTTCATCGTGTGGGCGCGAGCCAATGGCCAGTCGAATGTCTTGTTCTCCATTCTATTATATGTAGACGCGCAAAGATACAACAAAAAAATGAGAAAAAAGCAAAAACAACTGCGAATATTTGGTAGTGTGGTTCCAAATGTCTACCTTTGCAGACCGAAATGGGAAAGTCCCGTACGGCATGCTCCCTTGGAATCCCCCAGGGCTTGACCGCAGCAAGGGTACTCGGTTGTAGCGGCGCGATGCGGTAAGCTTTCCCACCCGCCTCTTTAGCTCAGTTGGCCAGAGCACGTGATTTGTAATCTC
>CALZQV010000029.1 GCA_945828295.1 uncultured Prevotellaceae bacterium
AAAATTAAAAAATAAAAATTGAATGACAAACCAACATTAATACTTAACTTTGCATTGTGAATAAGCTTGCAACAAACATCTCCGGCGCCGATTTAAGACAGAAACTACGCCCTCGTCCCACCGACGGGCACAAAGGGACATTCGGCCACGCCCTGCTCGTGGCAGGTAGCAAGAACATGGCCGGGGCAGCCATTTTGGCTGGCGAGGCATGCCTGCGCAGCGGTATCGGCAAGCTGTCCATCTACACACCGGAGGAGAACCGCACTATACTGCAGACCGCCCTACCCGAGGCCATCATCAAGGACCACTTTCCCTGTGACGACCGCTTCGAGGGTGTGGGCATTGGCCCGGGCATCGGCATTAATCCCGACCTCCTCCACCGCCTGCTAAGCGCCGACCAAATGGCGAAAGTCCTGGATGCCGACGCGCTGAACACGGTGGCCCAGAACCGCGAACTGGAAAAACTCATCCCCACATACACCATACTCACGCCCCACCCCGGTGAGGCCATGCGCCTGATTGGCAGCAGCAAACTCGAGGACGTGGCAGCCTACGCCCGCACCCACTGCGTCTACGTGGTGCTGAAGGGGCACCCCACCCACGTTTGCACCCCCGAAGGTGATGTATTCAGACTCAACGTGGGAAACGCGGGAATGGCCACGGCCGGCAGCGGGGATGTGCTGACGGGCATAATCACAGGACTCATGGCCCAAGGTTACGCATCGCGCGAAGCGGCCCTGCTCGGAGTGTGGCTCCACGGAACGGCAGGAGACTTTGCAGCCGATGAAATGGGCGAAAATTGCATGCTGGCCCGCGATATCATCCGTCACCTGCCCGACGCTTTTAGAAAACTAAAACAAACTAAGATATGAAACGAATTGCAATTCTTATTTTATCGCTAATCTGTTTGCACAACACAGGTTTTGCACAAACGGAAGTCAGCAACTTCGTACCGGGAACAACGGTGGAAGGTGTCAATTATTTCCTACCCCAGACCGCACTGCGCGTAACCGTGGTTGCCGAAAAGACGGTAACGACGCCCGGCGAGCTGAACAAGTATGCCTTCCTCTATCTGCGTCTGCGCGACGTGCCCACCAGCACGAGCACCACATGGAAGATAAAGAGCATCAACCTGGAGCCCTACGGCATTCCCGACAGGACAAAGGCATACAACGTGAAGGTTAAGAATAAGACGGTGGCTCCGCTCGTGTCGCTGACCCACGACGGCATTCTGCTTTCCATCAACACCGACGCCGAAGAGACAACGCTGCCCGCTCTGCCCACAGGCACGGCTGCACCCGCCCCACTGAATGCCAAGCAGTACATGAGCCAGGAAATCCTGACGGCAGGCAGCTCGGCCAAGATGGCAGAACTGTGTGCACAGGAAATCTACGACATTCGCGACAGTCGCAATGCCCTGGTTCGGGGCGAAGCCGACAACACACCGAAGGATGGTGAGCAACTGCGCCTGATGATTAACCAGCTCGACACTCAGGCCACGGCCCTCGAGCAGCTATTCTCCGGCCACAGCGAGAGCAGCACCGAGGTTTATAGCTTCAGCTGCATCCCCACGCAGGAGACCGAAAAGGACATTCTGTTCCGCTTCTCACAGATTGCCGGCGTTGTGGATAAGGACGACCTGTCGGGCCAACCCATCTACATCAGCATCAAGAACACGGGCAAACTGCCAGCAAGGCAAGACAACCCCGAGACGGACAAGAAGAAGGCAAAGATGACACAGGGCATCTACTACAACATGCCCGCACGCATGGCCATCAGCATCTTCGACGTGAATCAGGAACTGGCGAAGGTTGAATGCGACATGGGCCAGTTTGGCTACACCGAAATCCTGAGCAACATCCTCTTCGACAAGAGGACTACGACGAAGGTAACCTTCTACCAAGACAACGGAGGCATAAAAAAACTGGAACAATAATTTCACTGTTCCAGCTTTATTATGTATCTTTGCACTCGCTTAAGCAAAACGATGCTGCTTTAGCTCAGTGGTAGAGCGCATCCTTGGTAAGGATGAGGTCCCGAGTTCAACTCTCGGAAGCAGCTCTTTGGTAGCAATAACCCAATCCCTGACGGGCAATTATGCAAGACGCATAGTTGCCCATCTTTTTTCTCAGGCGGGCCACATTCACGTCTACGGTGCGGTCGGTCACCACAACATCCTTCGGCCACACACGGCTGATGAGTTCTTCGCGCGAGAAGACCTTGTCGGGGTTGTCGTGGAGCAACTGCAGGAGGTCGTACTCCGTGCGGGTCAGCGCCACTCTCTCGCCGTCGATAGTGACACTTTTCTGGTCGGCATCCAGAATGAGGCCGGCACCCGAGAGGCGGGCTTCGACAACATTTACCACATAGTCGCCCAGTCGCTCACACTCACCGATGAGGTCGAGGTACATGCTGTTGGCCAGGTAGTCCTCGTCGTCGAGCGTCTGCACCGACTGCAGTCTTAGGCGGTCGCGCAGACTGTTGATTTCCTCCTCAATGCGAGCCGACTCGTCCAGGCTATAGTCCCTGCGGCGGCCGCTCACAATCAGGCACATCTGCATCAGGGCTTCGCCCACCAGCTTCATGATTTCCTGCAGGCCGTCATCCTGCTGACTGGAGAAGGCAGCCTTCGACGACTTCTTGCGGCGAATGATGCGCGCCAGCTTGTAGCACGAGTCGCCGATGCTCTCCAACTCGCCCACCTCGCGCAACATCGTGCGGATTTTGGCCTTGGTATCGTCCGAGAGGTGCCCGTCGCTCACCTGTTCCAGGTAGTGGGCAATCTCCGTCTCCATGTTGTCGGAGATGTCTTCATATTTCTCGATGCGCGCAAAGAGTTTGTCGCTTTCCTTGTTGCTTGTCTCCGAAACGAGCATCGTGACCATTCCAAACATGCGCTGCATACGATCGGCAAACAGGGCAACCTCCTTCTGGGCCTGAAGAACCAGGATTTCGGGAGTGCGCAGGAGACCGCCCTCGATGTACTGGAGGCGCACGGGCTGATCGTCTTCCTTCACAACGGGCTTGTCCTTAATCACCCACTGAACGAGGCGCTCAATCTGGGGAACGAAGCCTATAAGGATTGCCGTATTGGCAAGGTTGAAACAAGTGTGGAACGTTGCCAGGACAACAGACAGGCGGTCAGGGTTAGTTCCGTCGTAGCCCGCCAAGTTGCAGACGAAGTCGATGAACGGATGGAAGATTACCAGAATCCAGCAGACGCCAAAGAGGTTGAAGAACATGTGGGCGAAGGCTGCGCGCCGGGCCTGTGTACTGGCCGACAGGGCCGCCAGGTTCGATGTGACCGTCGTTCCGATGTTCTCACCCATCACCAATGCAATGCCTTGATAGATTGGAAGCGCTCCCGAGGAGCACAGAATCATGGTGATGGCCATCACGGCTGCCGAAGACTGCACACACATGGTCAGCACACCGCCGATGAGCAAGAAGAGGATTGTGGTGGTGAAGCTGTTCGGGTCGAAGCTCGAGAAGAAGGCAAGCACGGCGGGGTTCTCGCCCAAGTTCATGTCTGTTCCCGTCTGTCTGAGGGTGCCGAGGCCAAGGAAGAGGAACGAGATTCCGAAGAGGAAGTCGCCCAGCGTCTCGTGTTTCTTGCGATAAATAAGGAACATGGCCACGACAAAAGCGGGCCAAATCAGGTCCGTCACGCTGAACGCAACCGAAGAGCCAACCATACCGGCCGACATAATCCAGGCGGTGAGCGTGGTTCCGATGTTGGCACCCATGATGACGGAGATGGCCTGTGCCAGGGTGAGCAGTCCTGCATTGACGAAGGACACGGTCATCACCGTGGTGGCGGTCGACGACTGCACGGCAGCCGTGACGAGGACTCCCGTCAGCACGCCCGTCAGGCGGTTGGTGGTCATTCTACCCAGAACATGTCGCAGTTGAGGGCCTGCCATTTTCTGCAGCGCCTCACTCATTCGTTTCATGCCGAAGATGAGCAGCGCAAGCGCGCCCAACAGGCGAAATACAACGAAAAATACAGATTGTGAGTCTTCCATAACTTTTGCAAAGATACAAAACAGGTTTGTCATTACGAAATAAATTGCGTTACAATTTTATTACAAGGAAGAAATTGGAATACGCCCTTTTGCTACATAACATATTAAGGAAACGCGCGCACGGGCGCACGAAAAGGCGCCCCTCCTCAGCTTTTGGCTGGGGAGGGGCGCATCTGATGTTTCCCTATGGGATGGGGATTAGAGCTTGTTGTCGCTGCCGAGCACGTTCACAATCTTGTGGATGTACATCTTCTTCATGTTCTCGCGAGCGGGCTTCAGGTACTGGCGAGGATCGAAGTGGCCGGGGTTCTCGGCCAGGTGCTTGCGGATGGCAGCGGTCATGGCCAGACGGCTGTCGCTGTCGATGTTAATCTTGCAGACGGCGCTCTTAGAGGCCTCGCGCAGCTGTTCCTCGGGGATACCTACTGCGTCGGGCAGCTTGCCGCCATACTGGTTGATGGTGTCGACCTCGTCCTGGGGCACTGAGCTTGAGCCGTGGAGCACGATGGGGAAGCCGGGGATGCGCTTCTCAATCTCGTGCAGGATGTCGAATGCAAGGGGAGGAGGCACGAGCTTGCCGGTCTTGGGGTCGCGGGTGCACTGCTCGGGAGTGAACTTGTAGGCTCCATGGCTGGTGCCGATGGAGATGGCCAAGCTGTCGCAGCCCGAGCGCTTCGAGAAGTCCTCAACTTCCTCGGGGCGGGTGTAGTGGCTCTCAGCAGCGCATACCTCGTCCTCAACGCCGGCGAGCACGCCGAGCTCTGCCTCAACGGTCACGTCGTGCTTGTGGGCATACTCGACAACCTTCTTGGTGATGGCGATGTTCTCCTCGTAGGGGAGAGCGCTGCCGTCGAACATTACGCTTGAGAAGCCGTTGTCGATGCACTCCTTACAGATTTCGAAGCTGTCTCCGTGGTCGAGGTGGAGGGCAATCTGCGGGTTGGGGCAACCGAGTTCCTTGGCATACTCAACAGCGCCCTGTGCCATGTAGCGCAGGATGGTTCCGTTGGCATAGGCGCGAGCTCCCTTGCTGACCTGCATGATGACGGGTGATTTGGTTTCTACGGCTGCCTGCACGATGGCCTGCATCTGCTCCATCGTGTTGAAGTTGAAGGCAGGGATTGCGTAGCCGCCCTTCACTGCCTTGGCGAACATTTCACGGGTGTTCACCAGTCCCAGTTCTTTGTAACTTACCATAGCGTTAAAGTTTTATTGGCCCCTCCCCCATTCCCCTCCCAAGGGAGGGGCGGATATGCGTCAAGAGTTTGGGGCCGGATTAAAAAATATGTTTTATAGTTTCACTCTTCTTAATTGTAACTACTCCCCGCCCTACAAGGGAGGGGCCGGGGGAGGGTCTTACTTCATTTCCTTGACGAGATAGGTGACGGTGGGCAGGTGGTCGCTGAAACCGTTGAGCCACACGCCGCCCGAGGTCGTGCGCTTGGGCGAGCCCTTGAACTTGCCTTCCTGCTGGATGAGGTAGTCGCGGCGGAAGATGTGGTAGCTGTGGAGCGTCAGGTGGGAATAGTCCTTCTTACCATCCACGTCGAGCAGGTTGCGCGACAGCACGATTTGGTCGAAGAGATTCCAGCCACCCTGGTAACTAAGGGTGCCCTGGCCCTGCGAGCGCAGAACGTCCCACCAGGGGTTGTAGAAATCGCCGTCCTTCACCTTGTTCATCTGGCGACGGGCGCCCAGGTTCTTGGCCATCGAGGTATTGTCGGGGTCGTCGTTCATGTCGCCCATGACGATGATGCGCTGTTCGGGGTCGGCCCGATGGATGCTGTCGGTGAGGTGGCGCACCTGCTTGCCGGCAATGTCGCGGAAGTAGCTCGTGGCGCCACGGCTGGGCCAGTGGCAGACGATGACGGTCAGCGGGTCGCCGTCGATGCGGCCCTGCACGGTCAGGTAGCCACGGGTGGCACGGGTGGTGTCACCGTTCTCATAGACGTAGGGCTGCAGGAACCACTTCTCGGGCTTGAACATGGCGGGGTTGTAGAGCAGGGCGCAGTCGACGCCGCGCTTGTCGGGGCCCTCGATGTGGATGTACTTCATGCCGCGGGCCTTCATGCCAGGCTGGCCGGTGAGGTCGTCGAGCACGCGGGAGTTCTCAACCTCCGACACGCCGATTACGGCAGCTCCCACCGGCACCTTGTCGGTGCCAAGGTCGAGCAGGACGCGGGCCATGTTCTTCAGCTTGCTCTCATACTTGTTCTTGTCCCAGTGATACGAACCCGAGGGAAGGAACTCATAGTCGTTCTTGCCTTCGTCGTGGACGGTGTCGAAGATGTTCTCCAGATTGTAGAAGGCAACGGGGTAGAGCCCGAACTTTCGCTGTTGGGCACACACTGTGGTCAGACCTGCCACCAGACAGAGGATGGCAATGAGTGTTTTCTGCTTTAGGGTCATAATGCTCTCTTTCTTATTTGGCCACAAATATAGGCAAAATTTTCCATACGCGCACGCAACGCACGCAAAAATAATTAAAAAGGTATAACATTTTTGCAGGCGCCGCACGACATTCTATATTCATCGGGCGACGAATATACAAACGTCGGCGGCGAACATACATTCATCGTTCGATGCGCGTATATTCATCGCCCGATGAATATAGTTTGCCATATAAGGCCTGCAGGAATGCAATGGAGGGGCGGCAAGTTTTTTTCACAAATTTTAGGAAAAAGGATGCCAAAGCCAATTTTTTTGCGTAAGTTTGCAGTTACAGAGACAACAAATAAACTAAATATACAGTAAACTATGACAAAAAAGCTACAACTGGTGGCGTCATTTTTGGCAATGGCGTCACTTGGCTTTGCCCAAGAAGCGAAGGAGACGGCCACCGACTCCATCTCGGACGCCGACGAGGCGCTGAGACAGGACAACGCGGCCTTCGTGTTCACCGAATCGCAGCTGGGCGAGGATGATGACGTGACGCAGAACGTCATCATGGTGAACTCGAACACAAACGTGTTTAACAGCAACGCCGGCTACCTGTTCAGCCCGGCACGCTACAAGTTCCGCGCCTACAACTCGCGCTACAGCGACATCTACTTCAACGGCGTGCAGGTGAACAACGGCGAGAACGGGCAGTTCAACTACTCGACCATCGGCGGCATGAACGACGCCACGCGCAACATCGATGCCAGCGGCGTCTTCGAGGCCAACGCCTTCTCGATGTCGAACATCGGAGGCTCGTCGAACTACAACTTCCGCGCCAGCGCCATCCCCGCCGGCCACAAGGTGACCCTCTCGGGTGCCAACCGAAACTACACGGCACGCGCCATGTACACCTTCGGCACGGGCATGACGAAGAAGGGCTGGGCCTTTGCCGGAACCATGGGCTACCGCTGGGCCAACATGAACACGGCAGCCGTGGAGGGAACGTTCTACAACTCGCTCTCCTACTTCCTGTCGCTGCAGAAGCAGTTCAACGAGCGCCACTCGCTGAACCTGGCCACGTGGGGCAACCCCACGGAGCGCGCCCAACAGGGTGCCTCGACCGACGAGGCCTACTGGCTGGCCAACGACCGCCTGTATAACCCCTACTGGGGCTACCAGGACGGCAAGAAGCGCGCCAGCCGCGTCGTGAACAACTACGAGCCCACGGCCATACTCACCTGGGACTTCAAGATTAACGACCGCATGAAGCTGACCACCAGCGCCATCGGCCGCTACGCCATGTACAGCGCCACGAAGCTCAACTACTCTGGCACCAACCCGCACCCCGACTACTGGAAGCGCTTCCCCTCGTACAACTACGACGTGTGGGGCGGAACGGCTCCCACCAGCGACGAGTACGATGCATGGCTCAATGCCTACAACCTGTGGACGGGTTCGAAGGCCTACCGCCAGATTGACTTCGACCAGCTCTACTTCGCCAACCAGCAGCTGAACGCCAGCGGCCACGATGCCATCTACTACATCGAGCGCAAGCACAACGACCACCTCTTCTTCGGCCTGGGAAGCACCTATGAGTGGAACATCGACAAGAGCCACAAGCTGCACGTCGGACTGCAGCTGGCCTCGAACAAAGGCATGCACTACCAGACGATGGACGACCTGCTGGGCGGAAAGTACTTCCACAACCGCAACACCTACGCCGAAGGTTCCTATGCCGACGGTGCCGACGAAATCTACTACGACCTGCGCAACAAGGACGGCGAGGTCAAGGAAGGCGACCGCTTCCGCTACGACTATAACCTGTTCATGCAGAAGGCCACCGTGTGGGCCGGTCTCACACGCGACAAACTTCGCCGCCACAGCTTCATCGCCGCCAAGCTGAGCGGCACCGACATGTGGCGCGACGGCAAGATGCAGAACGGAATCTGCAAGGACTACTCCTACGGCAAGAGCGGCAAGGCCGGCTTCATCGACGGCGGCTTCAAGATGGGCACCAACGTGAACCTGGGCCGCGGACAGGCCCTCAGCGTGGGCGCAGGCTACGAGCAGCGCGCACCGCAGGTCAACGTCTCCTTCGTCAGCCCCGAGATGAACAACAACTTCGTGAACAACCTGCGCAACGAGGAGGCTTTCACCTGTGAGCTGGGCTACGCCGTCAACAACAAATGGCTGCAGATGAACCTCACTGCCTACTACAGCCACACGGCCAAGGGCACAGAGTGGCAGAACTTCTACTTCGACGACGTGAACTCGTTCACCTACGTCAGCATGACCGGCGTAAAGAAGCACTACTACGGCGCCGAGCTGGGCATGAAGTTCAAGGTGACCAGCAACTTCACCGTCAACCTCCTGGGTGCCATCGCCGAGGCCAAATACGCCGCCAACACCGATGTCATCTACATGCTCTCGAACAAGGGCGACATGACCCACGACATCTGCTGGAACAAAGGCATGCGAGAGAGCGGAACCCCGCTGGCCGTCGTGAGCCTGGGCCTGAAATACAGCGTCAAGGGCTGGTATTTCAACCTCAACGGAAACTACTACGACCGCATCTACCTCTCCTACTCGCCCAACATGCGATACCAGAGCACGCTGCGTGACCAAATCACCAACTTCAACGACGGCACGATGGGCTACATCGACGCCAACGGCAACATCCATCCCTCGGAGACGCTCACCGCACAGGCCAAGAGCAACGGCGGATTCATGCTCGACGGCTCAATCGGCCACACCTTCCGCATTGCCCACCACCCCCTGAACGTCAACCTCACGGTTACCAACATCACCAACAACCGCAAGTTCTGCACCGGTGGCTACGAGCAAAGCCGCAGCACGAACTACACGAGCAAGGAAAACGATTCAAACGGCAGCCAGGTGAACCGCACATACAACTTCCAGAAGAACCCCAAGAAGTTCTATGCCCAGGGCATCAACTTCATGCTCAACCTCAACTACAGGTTCTGAGAGTAATGGATAATGGACAATGGACAAATTCATAATTCACAATTGACAATTCACAATTGATACGACTATGAAAAATTTTATGAAATACCTCTGCGGCCTCTGCCTGCTCTGCGTGCTCTGCGCCGCATGCCAAGACGGCGACTGGGATGCACCCGACTTCTCTGGCGGCGCACCCTACGGCAACAACGCCATCACCGACGACAACGTCATCACCATCGCACAGCTCAAGGCGCAATACCCCAAGTATGCCCAGAACTACACCGTTACGGAAATCACCACCGACTGCAAGTTGCGCGTCCGCGTGACCGGTAACGACGTACAGGGCAACCTCTACAACTCCATCGCCGTACAGGAAGACGCCTCGGGCGACGCACTCATCATCGCCATCGGCGGAAGCGACCTCTTCGCCTTCATGCCCGTAGGCCAGGAACTGCTCGTCGACCTCAAGGGCCTCTACATCGGCGCCTATGGCAACCAGCCGCAAATCGGCACCCCCTATGCCAAGGACGCCAACAGCGACGCCTACGTGAGCCGCATGGACCACAGCATCTGGAAGGAGCACGTGAAGCTCCTCGGCACCGCCGACCCCACCAAGGTCACTCCCATTGAGTTCACCTCGACGCTCGACATCAACGCCGACTGCGGCAAGCTCATGACCATCAAGAACGTGAGCGTGAAGGGCGCCAACGGCAAACTCACCTGGGCCCCCAAGGGCGGCGACAACAGCGTGAAGCGCTACTTCGCCGATGCACCCTACTCCGACAACAAGAAGTACATCATCTACACAAGCACCTATGCCGACTTCGCCAACACGCCCATCCCCACGGGTAAAATGAACCTCACCGGCATCTGGAAGCAATTCAACGGCCAGTGGGAACTCATCATCCGCGACGCCAAAGACATCGAACCGATTGAAGAATAAAAACTAAAAACACATAACATTATGAAAAACTATTGGAAATCACTGACACTGGTACTCGTGGGCGTATTTGCCCTGAGCAGTTGCGACGACGTACCTACCCCCTACCCCGTGCCCATCCACGAGGGTGACGCAACCCCTACCGTCATTGAACCCGAGGGCGAAGGCACACAGGCCTCTCCCTACAACGTGGCAGCAGCCCGCGTCGTGTGCGATAACCTGGAACAGACCACCGACAACGCCGACAAGCACCTCTCGCCTGAAGTCTACGTGAAAGGTATCATCTCCAAGATTGACGAGGTGGACACCAGCTATGGCAACAGCACCTTCTACATCTCCGACGATGGCTCGAACAAGAACGAGTTTGAAGTCTACCGCGGCTACTATCTCAACGGTGAGAAGTTCACCAGCGAGGACCAGATTGCCGTGGGCGACACCGTAGTCATCAGCGGACAGCTGCTCAACTTCAAGGGCACCTACGAATTCAACCAGGGAAGCAAAATCGTCAGCCTCAACGGCAGCTCGTCAGGCGAACAGGAGCCCGAGACACCCGTCGACCCGGCAGGCAGCGGCACAGAGACTGACCCCTACAACGTAACAAAGGTGAAAGCGCTCATTGCCGAGGGCAACGCCCCCACAGGTGAAATCTACATCAAGGCCATCATCTCGCAGATAAGGTCACTCGACGTGAGCAAGTACACCCGCGCTCAGTACTACATCTCCGACAACGGCGGCACCAGCAACCAGTTCTACGTCTACAACGGCCTCTACCTGGGCGGCGCAAACTTCACGGCCAACGACCAGATTAAGAAGGGCGACAACGTGGTCATCTGCGGTAAGCTCACAACCTACCAGGGCGAATATCAGGTGGACCAGAACAGCAAGATTGTTGAACTCAACGGCAAGAAGACCGACGACACGCCCCAGCCCCAGCCCACAGGAACACCCGAAGGCGAAGGCACAGCAGCCAGCCCCTGGAACGTGGCAGCCGTAACCAAGGCCTATGCCGACAACAACAGCTTCTACGACGCCAACACCGAATACTACGTGAAGGGCATCGTCACCAACGTGGTCACCTTCAACAGCAATTACGGCAGCCTCAGCTACTACATTGCCGACGAAGCCAACGGCACCAACACCTTCTACGTCTATAGCGGACTGGGACTCGAGCAGACCAAGTTCACCAGCAAGAACGACCTGAAGGCAGGCGACGAAGTGGTGGTTTGCGGTAAGTTCACCGTATACAACGGCACATTCGAATTCCAGTACAACAACTATCTCGTAAGCCTCAACGGCATCACCGACCCAGGCGACCTGCCCGAAACGCCCGACGACCCCAACACACCCGCTGTCGGCGACAACAGCATCGACTTCTCGGCACAGGGCTATGAGAACGCTCAGGACTTCAACGACCAGAGCATCACCGTGGGAGACGCCACGCTCACCTTCTCGAAGGGCACCGGCAGCACCACACCCAAGTACTACAACACCGGCACCGGCATGCGCCTCTACGGCAGCAACACGCTGACCATCACCTCAAGCAAGGCCATCAGCAAGATCGTGTTTACCTATGACGACAGACAGGACCAAAGCAACCGCCCCTTCTATGCCACCAGCAGCAACACCAGCTTCACCCCTGGCAGCTACGACTATGACACGCAGACATGGACCGGCAGCGCCAACAGCGTTGTGGCCACCTACACGGCCCAAGGCGGACACGTTCGCATCCAGACCATCACCATCACCTACGCTGAATAACAACTTCAGCTGATACTCACCATCAAAAGCCCCGCAACACGCCACGTTGCGGGGCTTTTTCGCACACGTAGCGCAAAAACACATCGAATTATTTGGTATTTCACTCGATTTGCACTAATTTTGCAGTCCGAATGAACAGTGGGCATACTATGCCGTGTTACCAACTCTGTTCGACAACGACAAGAATAGAAACAAACAAAAACAATAAAGACATGAAAAAGGACATCCATCCCGAAAACTATCGCCCCGTAGTGTTCAAGGACATGAGCAACGGCGATATGTTCCTCAGCCGCTCTACCTGCAAGACCACTGAAACCGTAGAGTTCGAAGGTGAGACCTACCCCGTAGTTAAGTTGGAAATCTCCAGCACCTCTCACCCCTTCTACACCGGTAAGTCGAAACTTGTCGACACTGCTGGTCGCGTAGATAAGTTCATGAGCCGCTATGCAAAGAGCCGCAAGTAAAAAAGTTACATCGCTGTTTGGGCAAACGCCAAGCAGCAGTCGCTTAAAAACATCATACGTCAGCCTCATCATCATGGGACTGACGTCTATGTTTTTGTGCGTTTCGTGCGGCGACGATGACGACGACCTGCCAGCCCCAACCTACGACGAGAGTGGCATCTTTGCCAACAGTCCCAACGTGGCCCAGATGGGCAACACCAGCACCAGCAGCAGGGGAGGCGTGGTGACCATGGGCAACATTCAGGCCGTGAGCGAAGGTACGACCGACCTTCGCCAGGTGGCTGCCCGACTGGAGATTCCCCGACTGAAGGGCGGCAGCCGCAACCTGTTCGTCGTCCACACCGTGCCCACCTACGGTGTCAACTACTGCCTGGAGTGGAGCTACGACCTGCGCGCCCAATATTGGGCAGCCTTCCGCTGGGACGATTCCAACACCGGAAAGAGCACCGACCGCAGCGACGCCTGGGCCGAAGACCCCCTCATCCCTTCGTCCTACCGCTCTACCCAAGACGATTACCGGAACAGCGGATACACACGCGGGCACATCGTGGCCAGCGAAGACCGCGTCATCTCGGTCGAAGCCAACAAGCAGACCTTCTACTACAGCAACATGCACCCCCAGAACAGCACGTTCAACGCCGAGAAGCAAAGCACATGGTGGCATATCGAGAACAAGGTTCTGCGCGACAAATACAACAAGTCCAGCTTTCGCGACACACTCTATGTCGTGAAGGGCGGAACCATCAACACCGGCAACTACGGTCTCACGAGCACGGGCATACCCGTTCCCTATAACTTCTTTATCGCCATCCTGCGAAAGAAGAAGGACGACCCCACGCTGAACGGCTACAAAGCCATCGGCTTCTGGCTAAAGCACGTTGCCAACAAAGACACCAACTACAAGAACTACGCCGTCAGCATCGACAAGTTGGAAGAACTCACCGGCATCGACTTCTTCTGCAACCTGCCCGACGAACTGGAGGAGAAGGTTGAGAATAGCATAAACCTCAGCATCTGGTAATCCACACCACATAAAAGTGAAGGCGGTCACCCTCGCATGGGTCGACCGCCTTCACTTTTATATCTCCTTTATTAAAATGATTACTGTTCTACGTTCACAAAGCGGCCGCCCATCCAGCGGTAGCGAAGCGTGCGCAGGTGGCGCCGCGCCAGTTTCTTCTCGTCGCGGTTCAGCTCGTCCACCGACAAGGTAAAAGTAAACACGGGGGCGCCGGGACCTGTCGCAATCCTCACGAAGCGCAGGTCGTCGATGCTCCGCTGCACATCGGCAAGGGTCACCTTGGTTTCCTCCGCCACGCTGTCTGCCACGGCCTCGCCGAAGTATTCGCCAGTCGCGGGCACGGGCACGTCGACCCACTCCAACCGTTGCCAGTCCTTGTCGAAGAACTGAATCTGGCTATCCCCGACCGGCGCCGTAATCGAGCGTATCAGACAAATTATCTCGGTGCTGTCCTCCGTCTGCAAGAGTTTCATCTCGGCCTCGCTTGCCCCCGACAGGGTCAAACGCAGGTAGTCGTCCGTCAGGGTGTCCATCCTCGCATAGCTGTTCAGCCGGTTGCGCACCTTGGCCTCCATCTTATTCTTATAGAAGTCCACCATGTCGCTGCGGTTCTTTGCCGTCAGCAACGGGAAAATGCTGTCGGGCATGGAGGTGAACACATCGGCGATGTTTCCAGCATGGACAATGAGACAATGAGAAAATGAGACAATGAGAAAAAATATTATTCGCTTCATTTAATTACTTATTTTTACTTCAACTATCTTGTTCCAAGATAAAGGAATAACATACCGATGAGCACGAGCAAGAGGTCGAAAGCCTTGCCTCGCAGGTTCTTCTCGTGGAACACGTAGGCCCCCACGCAGAAACTCACCAACACACTACCGCGGCGCACCATGCTCACGACGCTTATCAGCGCCCCGTCGAGGCTCAGCGCATAGAAGTAGGCGAAGTCGGCCATGCTCAGGAACAGGCTGACGAGGAAAATCAACAGACCCGCCCCCAGCCTCTCCCTTGTAGGGCGGGGCTTGGGATGGGTCTGCCAGGAGTGTCGGGTAGCCCACAATACAATTGCCATAAGCAAGCACTGGTAGAAGTTGTAGTAGCTCTGCACCGTCATGCGGTTCAGCCCTACCCCACCATCGTCAGGCGCAGCCATCAGGTACTTGTCATACAAGCCACTGACCGCCCCGAACACGGCAGCCATAACCGTCAGGAATATCCAACGGTTGTGGCGAAAGTCGATGCCTTCCTTCTTCCCGCTCAGGCTGAGCAGGTAGAAACTCAGCACGGCAAACAGGACGCCAATCCACTGGTACAGGTTCAGCTGCTCGCCAAAGATGAGCAGGGCGCCGAGCAGCACCATGACGGGCCGGGTGGCATTGATGGGCCCCACCAACGTCAGCGGCAGGTACTTCATGCCGTAATAGCCACAAAGCCACGAAGAAAGGACGATTACGCTTTTCAGCACAATGTACTTCTGCACGGCCCATCCGCCGAAGGGCACATCGGGATGAAGGGCCACAGGCAGGAACATCAGGCTGCAGAAGAGCGTGTTGAGGAACAGGACCGGCACCACGGCATTATCGCGCAATGCCTTCTTCTTGAAGACATCGTAGAAGCCCAGCAGGGCGGCGCTAAGGAATGCCAATAACAGCCAAGTCATCTCTTTCTCACTTCTTTTCCGGTTCAGTAACTGACATCAACGAGGAACAGTGCATGTCCGGGCACACTGTCTCCCGCCGAACAGCGGTTCTTTTGTTCTATCACCTGGCAGAACTCGTCCACCGTCATACGTCCGCGCCCCACTTCAATCAGCGTGCCCACGATGGCCCTCACCATGTTTCGCAGGAAGCGGTTGGCGGTAATCGTGAATCGCCAGGTGTTCTCCCCCACCTGTGTCCAACGCGCCTCGGTGACGTTGCACAGGTTTGTCTTCGTGTCGGTGTTCACCTTGCTGAAACTCGTGAAGTCATCAAAGTCGGACAACCGGCTTGCCGCCTCGTTCATGCGAGCGAAGTCGAGGGGGAACGTCACCAGCCAACTGTACTGACGCACGAAGGGGTCCTTGCGCGTGTGAATATAATAATGGTAGGTTCGCGAGGTGGCCGAGAAACGTGCATGCATTTCGTCGGGCACCTCCCAAATGCGCTGCACGGCAATGTCGTGGGGCAGAAGTTTGTTCAGTTTATAGACGAGCTGCTCGTTGTCGCAAGCCTTGCTTGTTTCAAAGTGGGCCACCATCATGCGGGCACTCACCCCCGCATCCGTCCGTCCGGCTCCGACGACCTCCATATCGGTTTGCAGCAACGTCGAGAGCGCCTCTTGCAGGGTCTGCTGCACGCTCCTCGCGTTGGGTTGCTTCTGCCACCCGTGGTAGGCAGCGCCGTCGTAGCTCAGTTGGATGAACCGTCTCATCTATCGTCCTATCTTTCGTCCGTTGCTTATCACGATGCAACTCTTCGTCGTGGCCCGTCGTCCGCTGAGGTCATACTCTTCTCCGCTTCTGCGGTCGTCGTCGACGGCCATAATCCCGTCGGTATCCACGTAGTTGCTCATCTGCACGTCGTCGAGGTTTGAACGCTTCGAGGTCGTGGCCCCGTTGTTCTGGAAGCGCAGGCGAATGTCGCCCTTCACGTCCAGCTTATAGCCATATCTCTGCCATGCGCCCATCTCGATATCCTGAGCCACGAGCGTCCAGTTCTCGCCGCCGTCGATGGAGTAATATACCGAGAGCTTCACGTTCGTGTCCTTATTGTAGGTTCCGGCATAGAACCACAGCGAATCGCAGCCCTCCGACTTGTCGTTCTGCATCTCAATGCTTCCCTTGTTCCGAAGGCGCACGCTGCGTCCGCCGTTTCGTTTGTCGTCGGCCGTGGGATAGGCGTCTGTCATCTTCCACGTAGCAGCGGTGCTGGTCACCGTGGCCTCGGCATATCCGTTCTTGCTACCGGTCTCGAAGTCCTCAAAGAATGCCTTCTTGGCGTCGACGGATGCCGTCAGCGTAACCACTTTCTCGGCTACGCCCTTCGTCGTCAGCACCATCTCGCCTTCGTAGTCGGCCTCCTCGCTCACAGCTCCCATGCGCACCAGGAACTTCTGCTCCGTTCCGCTCACGACAAGCGTCTGCTTCCACTCCTCCCCGTCGGTGCTCACCTCGAAGGGTGCATCCAGCGTCACCTGTGTCACGTATTCAGGCACCGACAGCGCCGTGATAGTTACCGCAACCTGGCGGCTGGGTTTTCCGGGCACCGTGGTAAGGCTGATGGAAGTGGGAGATACCGAGAACACGGGCTCAATCTCCGGCATACTCACGGCCACCTCGTTGGAGGAAGCCTTCAGTTCGCCGCCTTCGTTAATCGACACGGTGTAGTAATACGTCGTGTTGCCCTGCACGCCGGTCACCTGCTGGGAGTTGTCTGTTGTCGTAAAACTCTTGAAAGTCTTATGATTGCCCTGGCCATCCTTGGTGTATACGTCGAGGGTATATTCTGCACCCGGCTCATAGGCCATCCAGTTGGCCGTGAAGCGACGCACGTATTGCGTGCACACGATGTCGGTTGCCTCGTAGGCCGGTATGCCGTCGACGAACGTCGCGCTCAGGGTGTCGGTCTGTTCGAAGTTCTCTCCCCGTATGGTGAGTACCGTGTTGTATCGCCCGGCCGCCTCTGGCTTGATGCTCAGGGACACGGCATAGCCTGCCGTCAGCTGGTCGGCATCGAGGCTTGTTGTTCCGAGTTCAAAAATGGGATTGTCGGCGGCCAGTGTCAGTCCGCCTGCGATGTTCCGGCCACGCACCACGACGATGGTGTCCACGCCTTTGCTCAGGGCCTGCAGTCCGTAGTCGATGTGCGCCTGTGCTTCGGGCACGAAAAGTTCCTGATCGGTCGACAGCGGGTTGGTGTAGAACTGCACTTCCGTGCTGTCGCCCCACACGTAGTCGGCCAGCTGCGGATAGTCGACAAAGGGATTGCGGTTGCCCTGCAGTCCGCAGATTACCTCGTTGCGGCTGCGCTCGATATCGTCTACGGGGTCTGCCTTGGCCCACTGCAGCATGAGTTCGTAGACCCAAGGCCTCATCGTGGGCCATTCCGAACCGTCGACGGTGAGCCAGCCTTCCTTGGTGGTCCACAGGTTGCGCAGATGGCTGTAGCAGGTGGCCATGTAGAAATAGGTGCGGGCGAAGTCGCCCTTCCATTCGTCGGCCGGCTCCCACACGGTAATGATGGAGTCTGCCCGATAGCTGGTTGAGCGTCCCACCTTTGTCACGCCGTTGTCGAAGGCCACCTCGCCGTCCACCACGCCAATGGGGTTGTTGTTCTTGCGCCCGTTGGCCGAGGCGTCGGCAGGATAGAGGTTGAAGAGGTCGCAATAGGCATTGTTCACCTCGTGGCCCCACCAGCTGTTAGCCCAGATGTGTTCGATGTTCATGTTCGACACCGCTGTCTTGTCGGCGTTGAACAGGCGCTGTTCTTTGCTGTATCGGTCGCGCACATAGCCGCCCTCCAGCTGGTCGGCAGCATAGAATCCGGCCCACGTGTAGCCGTCGCCCTTGCCGCCGTACTTCAGCACCTGAGCGGGCTGGATGATGTGGTGAAGCGCGGTCTTCAGCTCGGCCTTCTTCAGGCCCTCCACGCTCCGGTAATAGGTATGGCCGTCTTGTGCAAAGGCAACACCAATGGACAATTGACAATGGACAATTGACAATTGGACTACGCCAATGAGAGTTGTTATTATTATAAATATACGTTTACGATTCATCGCTTTCCATTATCAATTATCAATTGTCCATTGTCCATTGTCCATTATCCATTGTCAATTGTCCATTATCCATTTGCAACGCATCGCGTTGTCATCAGGCTGCACACAGGAGCAGGATGATAAGCTGTGCGGTGAGGATGCGCAGGAACATACTCAGCGGGTAGACGGTGGAGTAACCCACGGCCGGAGCATCGTTGTTTGCGGTCTGGTTGGCATAGGCCAGTGCTGGCGGGTCAGTCGTGCTACCGGCAATCAGGCCCATCAGCGTGAAGTAGTTCAGCTTGTAACGCAGGCGGGCCACAGTACCCACGATGAGGATGGGCACAACGGTAATCAGGAATCCGCACCACACGTAGGTCAGTCCGTCGCCCGACACCACGGTGTCCCAGAACGAGGCGCCGGCCTTGATGCCCACACTGGCAAGGAACAGGACGAGTCCGATTTCGCGAAGCATGAGGTTTGCACTGGTGGTGGTGTAAGCAACCAAGTGGGCACGATAGCCAAAGCGGCCCACCAGGATGGCCACGATGAGCGGACCGCCGGCCAGACCCAGTTTCACGGGTGTGGGGATGCCCGGTATGGCAATGGGCATCATACCGAAGAGAATACCGACGAGTATGCCCACGAAGATGGTACTGAGGTTGGGGGTGTCGAGGCTCTTCACGGAGTTGCCCATCATCTGCGCCACGCGGTCGACAGCGTCCTCGGGACCTACCACGACAATCTTGTCGCCCACCTGCATGCGCAGGTTACGGTCGGCATAGAGGTTCATGCCGTTGCGGCGTATGCGGGTGACGTTCACGCCATAGACGGAGCTGAAGTGGAGCGAGCCGAACGTCTTACCGTTCATCTTGGGCTGCGTTACCAGGATATGCTTCGAAACCATCGGCGTGTCCTGCTCTTCCCATTCCACCTCGCAGGGTTCGCCGATGAAGGCCGTGATGGCCTCGGCGTCGTCCTCGGCACAAACCACAAACATACGGTCGTTGTAGTGCAACACGGTGTCGCGGTTGGGAATGCTCACGTGCCCTTCGTGCAGAATGCGCGAAACCACGAAGTCACGGCCCATGAACTGGCTCACCTGCAGCAACGTGCGGCCCTCGATGGCGTGGTTCTTAATCTCCAGCGTCATCTTGTGGGGCTTGGCGTGGGGATTCTCGGCGCGCTCCTCCTCAATCTGCTCCTGCTCGCGCTTCAGCTTGACATTGCACAGGAAGCGGATGGCGATGGTGGCCAGGATGATGCCTACGACACCAAGGGGGTAGGCACAGGCATAACCGTTGGCAATAAGAGGCGCATCGGCACCAAACACCGTGGCACAGGCCTCGTTGGCCGCACCCAGTCCGGGCGTGTTGGTGATGGCACCACAGAGCACGCCCACCATCATGGCCAGGTCGCGAGCATTCTCGCCGATGATGCCGCCGCCCTTGTAAAACACAAGGAAATACAGACCGATGCAGCAGGCCACGTTCAGCAGGATGATGCTCACGGCCATCAGGTTCATCTTGATGCCCGACGAGCGCAGGCTCTCAAAGAAGCCCGGGCCCACCTGCAGTCCGATGCAGTAGACAAACAGGATGAGACCGAAGTCCTGAATGTAGGTGAGAATGTTCGTTGTGCCCGTGAAGCCCAGGTGGCCGGCCAGGATGCCGGCGAAGAGGACGAACGTCACGCCCAACGATATTCCGAAAATCTTGATACGCCCGAGTGCGATGCCCAACGAGATGACTGCTGCATAGAGCAGCACGATGTGGGCCACCGAATCGGAGTCACGAAACAGTGTTATTAACCAATCCATAGTTTACTTTTAAATTAATACCTTATTATTTACGCCCACAAAGATACGATTTAACGCTTGAAATCGCAAACTTCGTGGGCGCAAATGCAGGATTTCAGGCCACTTTGGCCTTACAGGATGGAGCGGTAGAGGGCAACGATGTCGTCGCGGCTCACCTCACGTGGGTTTCCGGGCGTGCAGACGTCGCGGATGGCCTGGTCGGCCTCGTCCATCACGTCGAGCACCATCTTGGCCACGCCAAACTGCATGAGGCCCTTGTCGGTCACCACCAACGCTTTCTTAAAGCCCAAGCGGGCAACCACGCCCGGCAACTCCTTGCGGGCACCGGGACCAAAGTACGAAACTTCGTTCAGGATAAATCTGTTTACCATAGTCTTTAGTTAATATTTAAGGTTAAAAGCGGTCTCTTTCCTATAAATCTTCTAACGAGAGGGTTTGAAGGGACAGGTGATAAGGGCCAAAGTCAGCCGATGGCAGGTTCGACACCTTACGTTCCAATTCTGTCAGACTAAGCTTTCGCGGGTTACGTTTAATCTCTGCAGCGACACCCGTATGGTCAAACTCATTGAGGGCTATCATGTCAATCTCATTCTGACCCTTGCGATCCCACCAGTTTCCAACCATTGTGTAGCGTCCGCTCTCCATTGCGGCCTGCTGGTAGAACTGCTCAAGCGTCCTGCCCGAAAACTGTTCATAGTGCTGAGCTATGTTTCGTCGCAACAACGTCAACTGGCCACGTTCAACCAACGACTGGTAGGGCCACACGAAACGAAACCAAAAACGAAGGAATTGGTCAGATATTTCGTATGCACTTGTCTTGCTATTTGGTTTCGCGAGAAGGGGTTTCAGGCGCGACACGATGCTGTAATTCCCTTCCAGATTCTGGAGGAAAGTACCCATATCCCTTTGCATGGATCCGTCGATGTCCGACCGACGATTCAATCCCGCAGCAATGAGTTGGAGGATGGAGAAATACGTCGAGCCCTCATCGCCGAACTCTTGGTTCATCAGGTCGCGGCCCTCAGAGAGGAAGTAAGAATCCTGGCGGCAGAAGTAGTTTAGCATCTTCTCCTTGGTATAGCAACCGGCATCCATCAGCAACTCCACATACTTTGCGACTCCGCCGGTCAGCATATAGAGACATAGCAAATCCTCGTTCCGATAGTCGGGCTTGTGGTCACGAAATATCTGCTTAAGCACGTCAAGCGTGAAGGGGTGCAGGGTAAACTTAGAGGTCGGGCGTCCATAGAGTGGCTCGTTCTCGTCCTCAAAGATACGCTTCATGAGGGAACGAATGCTGCCCATCGTGATAAGATTGAGGTGCGAATCTCTATGGTAGCGGTCCCACAGGTCTTGTATCTCACCAAAGACGGCAGAGTTCATCTTATAGAGGTTTTGAAACTCGTCAATCACGATGGTGAAATGGCGATGAAGTGATTCGCGCATCACAACCTCAAAAAAATCACGAAAGCGGGTCAGGCTTCCATAGACGCGTATGCCCAACTGCTCCTCAATTGCCTGTTGGAACTTGCTACACAACACCGCCTCACCATCCCTCGAAACAAACAGATAGGCATATGGGTGGCCCTCGAAAGCCTGCGTCACAAGCGAAGTCTTGCCCACACGCCTTCGGCCCATTAGTACGGTGAACGTAGCGCTTCGCTCTGCCTGCCGTTCGTTCTCGAGCAGAATGCTTATTTCCGACTTACGATCATAGAATTTCATAAATATAAACAACTATTTATATAAACAGTCACATACATTAACTGCGACAAAGATACACGAAATTTTACAAACATTGGCATCTTGCCTCAACTTTCTTTGGCTTAGCCTC
>CALZQV010000030.1 GCA_945828295.1 uncultured Prevotellaceae bacterium
TATTATATAGCATTGCACTGACGGGCATGACGGCATGCATCAACGACCGCTATCCCAGCATCTCGGAGATTGTTCCCGACCCCATCGAGGTGAACAACGATGAGAAGGAGGCCAAGGAGGTGCCCATATATCCGACCTTTGCCAACCCCTCCTTTAATCTCGTCACGCGCGGCTCGGGTGTGTTCGAAGACTGGGAGAGCGACCAGGCACATTGGATGAGTGCCCCCTTCCATATCTATGCCTATTGGGCCGACCCTGCGGGGGCCGACTATACGAAGTCTGCCATGCCACAGTGCCTGCTCCGTGGCGACACGCTAAGACTCGTGGATGCACAGGGTAATGTGAAATTCTGTCAGGACACCTTGTTCGTCGACCGTTTCTACCCTGAAGCATATCCCCGAAACAAGTATAAGTTCTACACCTTCTTCTGCGACAGCCTTATTCCGACCATCCACGAGAGCAGGACAGGCATCACGGCCGACCTCGCGCTGGACGGTTCGAGCGATCTTATCCACAGCTATGCCTACCACCCGGACAGTGTGCTGGATGCCACATTACTGTCGTTGCCGGTGTATGACGATGTCTTTGAGTTGCTGAAGAGCGAAGGCCAGAATCTGTTATACTCGACGGTGGCCGGCAGTCGCAATATCAACCCGCTGTTCCACCTCAACCACATGCTTTGCCGCTTCGACATCTACATCCAGGGGGCAGAAGGACTGAATACGGACTATTCGTTCCTGAACATGATTATCGACGAAATCACGATGGAGGCTCCCAAGAAGGTCTCCCTGAAAGTTGCCGACAACAGTTGGACGGAACAGACCTATAAGGCCGAGTTGGAGGCCAACTCCCTGCTCACCTACCAAGATACCGTAGCCTACCAGCCCGACATGTTCCACAGCCAGATAGCCAACACTCCCTACAATCAGCAGAAACTGGGCTATGACTACAACCAGATACGGCAAGACTGGGAACAGCTGATGGGCGCACAGGACACAGCATACTTCCATGTCGGCGGGACAACGGAGAAGAAACTCTGTAAGACTCTGTTGCTTCCTCCCATGACGACCTACCACCTGAAAATGAAAGGACGTGCCCTGAACATCGACGCCAACGGCAAACTGGTCATGAACAAAGATGGAAAGTACTACCGCGACGTGGTGTCGGAAAGCGAAATGGGTTTGAAAGAGAATGGCTTGCCAGTCTCCTTCAAGGCCGGAACGAAATATACGCTCACCATATATGTATATAGTGATGGCGGACGCCTGTCTGCCACGGTGACTGGGATTGATGACAAGCAATGGTCTGATGAATACACATTTGATAACATACACGACTAAATGGAACGGCAGTTGATATATAGAATCTTAACTATCACCTTAACGCTGGTCGCACTGACGGCATGCAGCGAGTCGGATGAGATTGCCGGATATGACTATGCCGACAACAGCTCGATTCGCATTCAGCCCGTCGTGAAGAGCGGAATCGAATACGACATACGCACGACACGCGGCAGCGGTCCGATTGAACAGTGGAGCACGGATTCTATGAAGTGGAAGAATGCTAATTTCTATACGTATGCTCTAGAAACCCGTAATTCACTGGGAGGACAGGCCAATTACCAAACCGTCAGTGATGTCATGGACCATCAGCTCACGCGGATATTAAACGCCAATGGAGCCCTCAGGTTCTACGACTCGAATGGAGTGGCGGAAGAAAAATACTATAGTCGGTGGCGTGCACATCGGTATAAGTTCTTCACCTACTTTACCGACGACGCCGTATTAGGACCCATACAACGGGGTAAAACACAAATCACCCAGTCTGTCTCCATCGACGGGCACCAAGACCTCATCCACGGCTTTGCTTATCACACAGACAGCGAATTGGCTCTGTTGGTTGGCCGTATGCCGAACAATGACGAGACCAAATTGTTCACCGACGCCAACGGCGGTCGAGAATACCTCTACAGCGGAATGGCCGGCAACCGTGGCATCCATCCGCAATTCCACCTCAAACACCTGCTGAGCCAGTTCAATGTGGAGGTGCAGGGGGTGTTGATGAGTGATAAGGAAAAGCGTTATTCTTTCCTGCAGGTGCTCATCGACTCCATTTCCATCTACGCGCCAAGCCAGGGCACCCTCACCATCGCCAATGATACGTGGAACGATGAGCAGACCTATACGCAGAGCTTTCAGAATCGTGAAATACTGAAGTGGGGAGAAGAGACCAAAGCATACGGTCTGGACATTGTGCCATACCCCATGAGCAATAGCAACTATCTGCCTAATGTGGATTTCGAAGGCATGAGGCAACAGATAGAGAGCATGGGCATCCTGAATACAAGGGCATATTACCAAGTCCACTCCTTGGAGCCCCAAAAAATATGTGACCCCATTATGTTACCGTCAGTCGACAGCACGCTTGTTCTCACGCTTGGATACCGCCACATTTACTATGACCAGGACGAGACGGGGAAATGGACCGTCAATCAGGAAAAGACTCAAGACAGCCAGTGGCGCCAGCCTTTCAGACTGACCCTGCCCAAAGAGCTTCGTCCATATAAGCCCGGAGGCATATATACGATATGCATAAAAATATACGGACCTGAACAAATTTCCATCGACGTTCTGAACGGGGAGCATTGGCAACCTGGCGGAAACGTGGATATTGACACCGATACCGGAGGCCGAACGATAGAGATAAAATAGTAAGAATAAGAGTTTAATTAATCATTTTATGTTTCACTTTAAAATTTTTTCAGTCATGAAAAAAAATCTCTTTTGGGTAGCTCTCGCAGCTATTACGATGGCAAGTTGCACCTCCGACGAGTTGACAATTGCCGACCAGCAACAGCAAGAGGCCAATAGCCTGGGCCTAATGCCCATCAACTTGAGCCTGACATCTGCCACGGCCAGTGTAACACAGACCCGTGGTACGGGTACTGTAGGTAGCACGAATGCAGCAACCAACAAATTCAAGTTTGAGGATATTTATGTCCTGATGATGGATGTCACTCCTGACAGCACCTGGAAGTACACCAATTGTGGCGGCTCGCTGGGCGAACAGTTCAACAATACGTTCTTCTGCCGTCCGCAGGTAACAGCAGCAGATGGTATCTACTCGTTGGAATACAATGGATTCACAGGTGGTGCAGGTGGTGCACTGAAGTATTATCCCATGCATGGCAGCAGCGACTTCTTCGGTTACTACATCGACAATGCTGCAGACAGCCTTAGCGCTGAGGGTAATCCCGCAATTGCTTACAACACAGACTCCACTGCACTCGTATTGCCCTTTACCATCAACGGTTCACAGGACATCATGGCTGGTAAGGCAACCAACTATGCCGACACCATTGGTTTCTCGAATACCACCGCTCGCCAAAATGTTGTTCCCCGTATCGACATGAAGCACATGCTCACACGTTTCACCTTTGAGATTATTGCAGGTGATGATGGTAAAGACAGCTTGTTCATCGATACTATTTCCGTATTTTCCAAGGCCAAAGGTATCCTGAAGGTAGCCATGAAGGATACTCAGTTCGACTACAACGACAGCACCGCTCTGCTCAGTCTGATTGAATGGGACGAGACTCAGGATAGCGTAGCTATGGTTTTGGATACTCTTTCTGCCACAACAGCACCCTCCTTTGTCAACGGGAAACCGATGGTTGAACGCTGCAACACCCTCTTCATTGGCGCTGAAGGCTCTACCTACAAGGTTGGTGACGCACTGTTCGTTCAGCCCGGTAAGACTCAGTACACCCTGAAACTCAAAGTGCATCAGCTGGCTCGCACCGGATATGATGATGTGCTTGACGCCCCCATCATTGAAGAACAAATCGCAGAACAAACCTTGGCCATCAAGAAGGCTGACAATAGCGCATTTGAGCGTGCAAAGTCTTACCACATCAAGATTAAGGTGTACAGTATGCGTGAGATTGAGATTGAAACCATGCTGGAACAATGGGAAGACGCTGGTGAAATCGAGGTTGACACGGACTACTAATCTAACATGTTATTTATCCTCAACTTTTTGACATTATGTTAAAAGTAAAACATTTTGGTGCCTTCGCCCTTGGTATGCTTATGCTCGCCAGTTGTGCGTCGGACGACATCAGACCGGCTGATGAACTGAACGAGTCCTTGGTATATATCGAAGGTAACAGCTCCTATAAAATACATCTGCGCGGCCATGCCACAGCCACTGTCACACGTGCGGCCATCATGGGCGACGAGAGCACGGCAGTGCTCGACAGCATGGGTGTCTTTGCCTTGGCAAGAGAAGCGCAGGGAGTGAATGAGGCTGCATACGACGATTATAGTTGGTTCAACGATGAGCGCAACTGGAGCTTCTGCTTGATGGACAACGTGAAAGCCACCATGAATGGTGGTAACATCACGTGGGACGGAGCATACTTCTATCCCATCACCCTCTTCTATGCGTATGACTTCTATGGTTACTATCCCTATACCCAAGATGTTACACGTTACGACAACAGCATCGTGGCTCACTACACCATCGACGGCACACAAGACCTCATTTGGGGACGTGCCACCAGCGATGAGGATTATGCCTATAGTGCAAAGTACTATCGTACGTACGGAGGCAGTGCTCAGGATCCCACGCTGGACCTCAAGCATCTGTTGACACGTCTGACCTTCACCATTCAACCTGGCGAAAATTATGAAGGGTCGGGTGACTACAGCCAGGCTGAGACTATGAAGTTGAAGAGCATCGAGATATGTGACGTCTACACCCATCTCGACGTGCTGGTTGCCGACCGCGTAGGTTTGGAAGAGTCAGATTGGAGCAACGCTGACCATATTGCTCGTCTCGCTCTGCGTGACGAAATCAAGGATACGCTCTTCTTGCACAAGAACGACACTGAGGCCATAGACCTGACACAGGTCCCCAGCCACGAGGCTGAGCCCCTGCAGGTGGGCGAGAGCGTAATGCTTTACCCCGAAGCCTCATACATTATCAAGGTGGTACTGGTAGACGAAAATGGAACTGAGCATGTCAGCGAGATTCCTCTGACACTGTCAAATGGCGGTCAAATGTTTGCTCGTGGTAATTCCTACAAGGTGCGCATTATTGTCCATGGTCCAAGGGAAATCTCCGTCAAGGGTTCCCTGACCCCATGGAACGAGTTGGATGGTCCTACCCTGGAATTATAATACCTCTATCATATCTGTGAGGGAGAGTTTTTGAGTCTCTCCCTCACAGATTCGCACTGAATCAAAAACACCGATGAAACGTCTGCTATTACTTCTCTCCTTATCGTGGGCCATCTCCACGGTCACTCGCGCGCAGTTGGTGGCCCTGAAGACCAATGCCCTGATGGACGCAGCCCTGGTGCCCAATCTGGAAGTGGAAGTGGCAACGGGTAACAAGACGAGCATCTCGCTGTCGGCCTTCGGCAGCATATGGGTGATGGGACAAGATGTAAAGACACTGGGGGCACTGCCTGAGTTCCGCTATTGGATAGGCGGACGTCCCATGGTACATCTTTACATGGGCGTTGGCGCTATGGCCACCACCTACAACATCAACTGGAAACATAAGAACTTCAAGGGCGACGCCGTCGGCCTGGGACTGGAGTTCGGCTATGACAAGCCTCTAAATAAACACTGGAACATGGAGGTGTCGGCCGGCACGCAGCTGGCACTCTACTATCAGCACATGTATTACGACGGCGACAGCTACGACCCCAAGACACACCACAAGGACAACCACGGTTTCAAGCTCCTGCCCTACCGTATAGGACTGAGCTTCACCTACATCATAAAATAACCCCACACATGCATACCCCAATGCGCACATTCCTCCGCCTGCTTCTCATCACGGCCGCACTCACGCTGTTTTGTGATTACGCCTCGGCACAGATGAAGAATGTATACATATACACCAAAAACCCAACCACGAACAAGGAAAGCGGCGTAGAAGGCATATACGTGTATAGTTGCTACATGAAATCGCAGGCTGACAAGGTGCTGGCCAAGCTCGACAATTTCCAAGAAAATAACATATTGAGCGATGAATATGTAGATTTCAAAATAACAGATATCAGTGGTAGCATAGTCATCAGGATTCCGGCCAACGGCTACCTGTTAATCTACGACATCAAGAACGGCCAATACGAAACCATCAACCGCCAGGTGACAACTGGAGAAATCCGTAGCGAAGAAATCAGAATACAACTAAAACGAAATGTGAGCAGCGGAACAACTGAAGCCGAGATGAGTGCCGACCTGGATGAAACGGTGATAAGTGCTCATACGACAACTAAACGAAGACAACTTACGGCCAACGCCTCCAGTTGTGGCGGAGTACTCACAGTTTCCCCATACCCAATCATCATTGACAGTCTTTTTGCACGCAACAACGCCCGTTTCGTGCTCTCACCTGTAGTTGTCAGCCGGCAAAACCCAAAAGACACCATCGGATTTTTGGCACCACGATTTCTCGACGGCGTGGACTACGATCCGTCACAGGTGCGCTTCATGGGCTTCGACAAATCCCACGACCTGTATTACAGGAATGTGAGCGTAATGGGCGATGAGCCTTCTTCAAACTACTTCACCACCGGCATGAAAAGTCGTGAAGAGGACACCTTATACTTCCAATGCAAAATTCGTCCGTACAACGACAAAAAGCCTTGGAAGATAATTGGGCACTATTGGTATGAAGACTACAACACCGTTTACTACGAAAACAACATACTTATCTACGCCGGCTACACACAGGCCCCTACTCACTTCCTTGAATGGAAAGAATCGGTGCCAAATGAGGATTTGGACGATAAGCGCTATCGTATTCAAGGAACTGTGACCTCTGTTCCGCACGACAATACACTGAAACTCGACTTTGAAAACGGTAAGGCTACCCTGAACTACAATGACAGCCTCACCTACTACAGCATACAGGCATTGAGAAACAGCATACGCGAGTCAAAAAGCGACAGTTCCTACGTTTCTGGGATATCCATTCATGGCTTTGCGTCGCCCGAAGGCCGGGAAGCCGGCAACCGCGACCTGGCATACAAGCGGGCACAAACCGTTGGAGCCATATGTTCTTCGGAAGTCAGTAACATGCATCCTGACATTAAATCAGACATCGTTCCCTGGACAGAAGTTGCCGACACGCTCGAGGCCATCAATGCCGAGGGATATGCTGATATCGCTCAAGACATCAGGAACATCTGCTCCGAGAAAGCAACCTTGGACGAGCAGGGGAACATCATCAACAAAAGGCCCTACTTTAGGACATTGAAAGAAGATAAGATTCTTGACCGTATGCGCCGCGTAAAAGTCACCGTCAACGTTGTTGAAGACAGAGTGTTGGATGCCGATGAGATTTACCAGCGTTTTCTGGCACAAAGAGAAGACTGGATGAGCGGTAAAATCAAAGAAGTGCCGCCATATCAGTTCTACCAGCTCATGGTGCAACTGAACAAAGAAAAAGACTGGGACGCGCTATATGCCGTATCCAAAGCAGCATACAACAGCAGCAACCCCAAGATGAAAGAGCAGACGACGCGTGCCGTCTACACCGGTGAGCGCGACCCTGAAGACTCCACAATATTCTACACTGAAGAACGCATACCCGTAGAACGCGCATACCCACTTGCTGCCTACTATATGGTCAAATGCGAACTTGAAAAAGGTATTGCCGACACGCTCACGTTGAAAAACTATCTTGATTCCGTAGCCAATAACGGAAGATACTGGGAGAAAGAAGGACATAGGCATTGGAACGAAGAAGCTATTGCCGTCAAGCAGATTCTCATGTACTGCCTGACCGAGAAATACAAGGAAGCATATCTGCTCTCGCAATACCACCTGCCAGAGAATGACAGGTATCGGAAATTCCAAAATTTCATTAAGTTCCTCTCATGTGAATACACGGAAGACGAGAAGGAGGCGATGCGAAAGGACATAGAAAACACTGGAGCCATAAATTATGTAGTGGCCAACCTTATCGACGGAGAAAAAGGTTTCCGGCGCGCTAAGGATAAACTGATAAATGAGAAACGGAAGTTTATGAAAGCCGACACGCTGGATGCCACATACTATTATCTTTTGGCCATCTGCCTCTACCAGGTCGACTGTAAGGAAAAAGACTATGAAACCTATTTCTACAACAGCAAGAACGTTTACGACCCGCATAACGACATCGCCGAAAATCAACACTGGGGAGCACCGATGCTGGAGGCCATAAAACTTAACCCGAAGTGGGCAGAGTTCCTAAAGGAGGACGGATTCTTCAACGATGCATACCGAAGCATGATATTATTCTTCTGGCAACGAATGCAGGATGGCGAGGAGATGGAGAACATAGCTCGAGAATATGACGAACTGGCAAATAAATATTTCTCGGACAAGAAATAGTATACATGGTGCAGGACAAGAAAGGATGAAACAGTTTGGACTGATATTGACATCAATTTGGCTGATACTGGCGGCAGGGACGGTTGCGGCCCAAGAGCAGCGCGACAGCATAGACACGCACGAATGGGCGGCAAAGGTGACCGGCGAGCAAGGACAGCTGCAGCCGCGCTATCTGCCGAAAGGCGATTCCACGGCCCAGGCTTATATCAAAGATACCAAATGGTACAACCGTTTCCGCGTGGGGCTGGGTACGGGCTACAACGGGCAGACGAACAAAAGACAGACGAGCTACAGCGTGCCGGTAAATGCCACGCTGGCCTACCACATTTCTCCCGTTCATACCCTGCAGGGGAAGTTGTCGTACGCCGAACTACACCGGGAGAAAGGACACAATGTGCGAAGCGCCGCCATGGAACTTGACTACTTTGTGAATTTCACCAACTACACACGTGGCTTCTCCACCAACCGCCTGCTCACCTTTTCTGGTTTTATCGGAATTGGAGGACGCATGAGTTCGAACAACGGCATCAAGGAGAAATCGCCATACGGAGTGGTGGGTGCCGACCTTACGCTGAATATGGGCAACAACGTGGGACTGTCACTGCAGCCCTACATCGGAGTGATTCGTGACCAGCCCTACCTCTACAAACAGCAGAATACAACGTGGTACGAGTTTATGTACGGCGTCAATGCCAACCTGGTGCTCGACTTCATGCCGCGACGGTTTGCGGGCCGCAAACTCTCGGCGTCGACTTTCTTTGTCGAGGCCTCGCAGGGCGTGACACTGCCCCTCAATGACCCCTATAACATTGCGCAAGGCTCGGCCATCAACGGCTCCACCAGTGTGGGCTCGGCCTACAATTTTGCTTTCGGCTACTGGCCCACCCGCATCCTGGGTGTGCGCCTTGGGGCTCACGTCCAGGATTACTTCTGGAACGGACACACATCGGGCAAAGTCGTCGTGTCGGGGCAACAGGTGCATGCCGACCACACCACACGCCAGCGCGGCGCATTCATCGGCGGACGACTCGAACTGCTGCTGTCACCTTTCAGTGCCAGCAAAAAGTGGAGCCAAAACAAGTATCTCGACTGGAATGTCTCTGGCGGTATGGAGATGGGAAAGTTCGGGCAAGCCGGACAAGGACTGCTCATCCGCTACCTGGGCGCCACGATGGGCACCCAGATACTCTTCAAGCTGCCCAAGACGGACAATGCCATGCTCTTCGTGGAACCCCGTTACACGTGGATGTTTTACAACGTGCCCTATAACAACACGGCCAACAAGCGGGGCTACAAGGAACACTTCGCCACCATATCGGCCGGTGTACGCCTGAACCGAGACATACGGGGCAAGCACGAGCCGGCAGACACGGCTCACACAGGAAGGCGACACCATGAGCCTGCACGTTTTTTCACATCCCTGGCTTGGGGCGACATGCGCAACATCACGCGCAACGAGACCTACAGTGGCAGCCACCGCCTGAACAACAGCATCGTGGCCACCTTCGGACGCGATTTTTGCCCCTGGGCCACCGTGCTGGTGCAGCTTGACTACGCACAGAAGCACACCGCCTCGCAGCAAGGCTACGACGTTAGTGTGGGGGGCGTCATAAAGCACTATCAAGGCATGTGGAACATCAACTACCACAACCTTGCCACCCGTCTCATGTATCAGCTGCGGCTGAACAACCTGATGGGCTACCACCGCACAAGGCAGCGTTTCCAGCTGAACCTGCTCACCGGTCCCGTCTTCAACGCCAACATCAAGGGCAAGCGCAAACTGGCCAAGGGCGAGATGGCCGGCGGTTCCGACCCACACCTGACAAGCCACATCAAGGGGACACGTGGCACATTTGCGTGGGCTGCCGCACTGCAAGCGCGCTATAACGTGACAGACAACTGGGCTGTCTACATCGAACCTATGGGGCAGATTCACTTCCGCAAGTCCTTTGACCGCCTGTACATCTACGACCATATCGGCGTCACATATTCCTTCTGACCACGATTTGGGCTGCAGGAGCTGAAACAGCCGTCCGGCCGTCCTAAAAATGCAACCCCTGCGCCCCCTTCCCGACACCATTGCACGGCAAACTATATTCATCGGGCGGCGAATATACATTCGTCGACGATGTTTATATATTCGTCGTTCGATGCGCGTACATTCATCGCCCGATGAATATACTTTCCCTCGCAGGGCTGTCATGAATGCCGCCCACCGCCGTCAGTCTTGCTCACCAGGCATGTTCACTTCCACAAGCACGATGGCCACGCACACAAAACACCAGCGAGACAAACAGTATTGTTCGTCTCGCTGGTATTAACCGGTTAAGGCCCAGATAGTTGCTTGAATTCAAAAAGGATGAAATATATATAGGGGAAAAGAAAGTCATAAGAAAAGGGAACCAAGCAAACTTGGTTCCCTTTGATATAGAGTTTAGCTGTTAGACCTACCTGATGAACAACAGTTCGCGGTACTTGGGCAGAGGCCAGAGGCTGTCGTCAACGATGAGTTCGAGCTTATCTATCTGGTAGCGAATCTTGTCGAACATCGGGGCGATGGTGTCGTGGTAGGCGATGGCTTTCTGGTGCTCTTCTGCAATCTTGTTGGCAACCTTGCGGGCCTCGACAAGCTCCTCCACCTGTGTTTCGATGGTGGCTGTGCGCTCTGCTATCTCCTCGATGAGCTTGAGGTTGCGCGCATTCAGTTGGCTGGCCTTCTCCTTCGGGAATAGGCCCGACATGCGCTCGACGTTCCTCAAGAGCTGGCTCTGATAGCTGGTGGCGACAGGAATTATGTGGTTCATGGAGAGGTCGCCAAGCACACGAGCTTCAATCTGAATCTTCTTGGTGTAGGTTTCCCACTTCACTTCGTTGCGAGCCTCCAGTTCCTTCTTTGTCATCACACCGAGGCTCTCGAACATACGGATGCTGTCCTCGTCGAGATAACGCTCGAAGATGACGGGGCAGGAGGTTTCAGTGTCCAGTCCACGCTTGGCGGCTTCTGCCTTCCACGCGTCGCTGTAGCCGTTGCCATCGAAGCGGATGGGCTTGCACACCTTGATGTCCTCGCGGAGGATGTCGATGATGGCGTGATAGGTGGCGTTGTGTTCTGAATGCTCAAAATCCTTTGCTGTCTCTTTTATGCGGGCATCTACGCGCTTCTTGAACGAAACAAGTGCCTCGGCTACAGCGCTGTTGAGCGTAATCATGGCGCTGGCACAGTTAGCTTCGCTTCCCACGGCACGGAACTCGAAGCGGTTGCCGGTGAAGGCAAACGGACTGGTGCGGTTGCGGTCGGTGTTGTCAATGAGCAGTTCTGGAATCTCTGGAATATCAAGCTTCATGCCCTGCTTACCATCCATGGAGAAGAGGTCTTCCTTGTCGGCCTTCTCGATATGGTCGAGCAGTTCGGAGAGTTGCTTCCCGAGGAACGAGCTGATGATGGCTGGTGGAGCTTCGTTGGCACCGAGACGATGGGCATTGGTGGCCGACATGATGCTGGCCTTCAGCAGTCCGTTGTGCCTGTAGACGCCCATCAGCGTCTCCACGATGAAGGTGGCGAAACGAAGGTTCTGTACCGCCGTCTTGCCTGGTGCATGGAGCAAAACGCCTGTATCTGTCGAGAGGCTCCAGTTGTTGTGCTTGCCCGAGCCGTTGATGCCAGCAAAGGGTTTTTCATGCAGCAGAGCACGGAAGCCATGCTTGCGGGCCACACGCTTCATGAGCGACATGAGCAGCATGTTGTGGTCAACGGCCAGATTCGTGTCCTCGAAGATGGGAGCCACCTCAAACTGGTTGGGAGCGACCTCGTTGTGACGTGTCTTCACAGGGATGCCGAGCATCAGGGCTTGTATCTCGAGGTCTCGCATGAAGGCTGCCACACGCTCGGGAATGGAACCGAAGTAGTGGTCGTCCATCTGCTGGTTCTTGGCAGAGTCGTGCCCCATGAGCGTGCGGCCCGTCAGCAGCAGGTCGGGACGTGCGGCATAGAGTCCTTCGTCCACGAGGAAGTACTCCTGCTCCCAGCCGAGATTGCTTGTCACCTTCTTCACAGCCGGGTCGAAGTAATGGCAGACCTCAGTTGCAGCCATGTTGACGGCTTTCAAGGCACGCAGGAGGGGCGCCTTGTAGTCGAGCGACTCGCCGCTATAACTGATGAATACAGTGGGGATGATGAGCGTGTCGTCGATGATGAAGACCGGGCTTGTGGGGTCCCATGCCGAGTAGCCACGAGCCTCGAAGGTGCTCCTTATGCCTCCAGAAGGGAACGAGGAGGCGTCGGGTTCCTGCTGAACGAGGAGCTTGCCGCTGAATTCCTCAATCATGCCGCCCTTACCGTCGTGCTCGATGAACGAGTCGTGCTTCTCAGCAGTGCCTTCTGTCAGAGGCTGGAACCAGTGCGTATAGTGTGTCACACCGTTCTCCCTGGCCCATTGCATCATGCCGGCAGCCACAGCATCGGCCACCTTGCGGTCGAGGCGGGCACCATTGTCGATGACATCTACCATTTTATCATAAACGTCCTTCGGCAGGTATTTATACATCTTCTCACGATTGAAGACGTGCTTGCCAAAGTACTCGCAAGGTCTCTCCGCTGGTGCCTTTACGTCAAGAGGCTTCTTCTTGAATGCCTCACCGACCACCTGAAATCTCAAATCGTTTGCCATAATTGTGTTTTGTTAATGGGTAAATAATTATTGTTTACTTATGTATTCGTTAACTCTTTTAGCCGTCTGGAGCCCTGAAGAAATAGCTTTCACCACGAGCGAAGCGCCATTGGCGGCATCGCCACAGACGAAGACATTCTCGGGGTACTCTGGATGCTCAGGCTTGAGGAAGCCCATAGCCAGCAGGACAAGGTCGGCCTTGATGATGAAAGGTTCGCCTTTTGCGACCATGATGGGACGGGCGGTAGCACCCGCTGGTGACCCGGCTGGCACAGTGGCTGGTTTCCAATCTATCTCCTGCACCTTGACGCCTGTCACCTTTCCGTTCTCTCCGAGGAACTCCAGGGTGTTGATGTTCCACCTGCGAATGCAACCTTCTTCGTGGCTGCTTGTCGTCTTGAGGATAACCGGCCAGTTGGGCCAAGGCGTGGAGGGATTGTGACCGACAGGCGGCTTGGGCATAATCTCTATCTGCGTGACACTCTTGCAGCCCTGACGATGAGCGGTGCCGATGCAATCGCTTCCCGTGTCGCCGCCACCGATGACGAGGACATCCTTGCCCTCTGCCGTGATGCGTTCATCCCCTGTGAACTCCATGCCGGCAAGAACACGGTTCTGCTGGGAAAGCAGATCGAGGGCAAGATGCACGCCTTTCAGCTCTCGGCCAGGGACCTTCAAATCTCTTGCGACAGGTGTGCCTGTGGCGAGGACGATGGCCGAGAATTGTTGCTGCGACAGAATCGCAGCGGAAGAAACGGGATAATTATACCTGAACTCAATGCCTTCCTGTTCCATTACGCTGATGCGGCGGTCGATGATTTCCTTGTTCAGCTTGAAGCTGGGGATGCCATAGCGCAGGAGACCGCCTGCGGCCTCGTTCTTCTCGAAGACTGTCACCTCGTAACCCATATAGTTGAGGGCTGTGGCGGCGGCAAGACCTGCAGGGCCGCTTCCCACGACAGCCACGCGATGTCCGATGCGCTTGGGATGCTCGACAGTCACATATCCTTCCAGAAAGGCTCGCTCGGCAATGGCACATTCATTCTCGCGATTGGTGACGGCCTCGCCCGTCGTATGATAGAGCACACAAGCCTTCTCGCAAAGAGCCGGACAGATGCGCCCCGTGAACTCTGGAAAGGGGTTGGTCTTCTTCAGTAACTTATATGCCGTTTCCCATTCGCCGCGATAGAGCGCGTCGTTCCATTCGGGGTCTTTGTTGCCAAGAGGACAAGCCCAGTGGCAGAAGGGCACGCCGCAATCCATGCAACGGCTGGCCTGTTCCTGCCGGTCGCGCATGTTGAGCGTCTGCTCCACTTCGCCGAAGTCGTGTATGCGGTCGTGAATTGGTCTGTATCCAGCCTCTTTGCGAGGCACAGTCAGAAATGCTTTCGGATTTCCCATCTTATTCTGTTGTTTGGTTGCTTTTACGTTTAATTATTAGGGGATACTGAAGTCGTCTTAAAACTATTAGTGAGTAAATGACGATTTACTAACGAGTAGTTTGCGATATCTTCATTTAGTAGTCCCTCTGCACCTCCGCAATCTTCTGCGAAAGTCTGGCCATCTGCTCTTCCTGCAAGACGCGTTTGTACTCGATGGGCACAATCTGGATGAAGTCCTCGACGTAGCGCCCCCAGTCATCGAGCATTCGTCCTGCGAGGGCAGAACCCGTATGGAGGTAATGCTGACGGATGAGCTCGAGCAGTTCTTTGCGACTGACCGTATCTTCCACAAGGTTTATCTCCACCATATCCATGTTGCAGAAGTAGTCGAAGGTGTGGTCTGGATCATAGACATAAGCCACGCCGCCACTCATGCCTGCTGCGAAGTTCCTGCCCGTCTTTCCGAGGACAACGACACGCCCGCCGGTCATGTATTCGCAACAATGGTCGCCTGCTCCTTCGATGACAGCAATGGCTCCACTGTTTCTCACTGCAAAACGTTCTCCCACACGACCGTTGACATAAAGCTCGCCGCTCGTAGCGCCATAAAGACCAGTGTTGCCGGCGATGATGTTATCCTTGGCGACAAAACCGCCGTGTACCGTGGCGTAAGGAGGCAAGATGCTGATGCGTCCTCCACTCAGTCCTTTGCCGAAGTAATCGTTGGCCTCGCCTTCGAGCCTCAGGCTCAGTCCTTTCACGGCAAACGCCCCAAACGACTGCCCTGCCGAGCCCTTGAACTTGATGTTGATGGTTCCGTCAGGCAGCCCGGCCTCACCATACTTCTTGGCAATAACGCCGGAAAGCATCGTACACACAGCTCGGTCCGTGTTCTTGATGGTAAAGTCGAGTGTCAGACCCTCCTGTTCGTTGATGCTCTTCTGCACCTCCTTTATTATCTCTTCATCTTTGACGCCACAGACTTTCGTGAACTCGCTTCTGTCCCAATAGAGGGGGGTGTCTGTGACGGGTTTATAGAGCAGTCGGCTGAAGTCGATGGTCTTCTGTTTTTCTGTCGCATTTGCCGATTGTATCTCTATCAGCTCCGTGTGGCCGATGATGTCCTTCAGCTTGTGTACTCCTATCTCGCTAAGGTACTCGCGTACTTGCTGAGCAAGGAAGGTGAAGAAGTTGACCACATACTCCGACTTGCCCATGAAACGGGCACGAAGACGCTCGTCTTGTGTTGCCACGCCCACAGGACAGGTGTTGGTATTGCACTTGCGCATCATCACACAACCCAGAACGATGAGCGGCAACGTGCCGAAAGAGAACTCATCGGCACCAAGCATCGCCATGATGATGACGTCCTTGGCTGTCTTCAACTGGCCGTCAGTCTGCAAGCGAACCTGCCCGCGAAGGCCATTCTTCACAAGCGTCTGCTGTGTCTCAGCAAGGCCAATCTCAGGCGATATGCCTGCAAAGCGCATCGAGCTTGCAGGGCTTGCGCCCGTGCCACCTTCGGCACCACTAATAACGATGAGGTCGGCCTTTGCCTTCGCCACACCAGCAGCAATAGTTCCAACACCGCTTTCGGCAACCAGCTTCACGCTGACGGCAGCCGAAGGATTGATGTTCTTCAGGTCGAAGATAAGTTGCGCAAGATCCTCGATGCTGTAAATGTCGTGATGAGGAGGTGGCGAAATAAGGCTGATGCCAGGAATGGCATTACGTGTCTTGGCAATAATCTCGTTCACCTTAAAACCAGGCAACTGTCCGCCTTCGCCAGGCTTTGCACCCTGAGCCACCTTGATCTGAATCTCCTCGGCATTGACAAGGTACTCTGCCGTCACGCCAAAGCGACCTGATGCAATCTGCTTTGTCTTGCTGCTCAGACTTACGCCATCCACTTCCGCATGGTAGCGGGCATTGTCCTCGCCACCTTCGCCCGTGTTGCTTCGCGTGCCAAGTTTGTTCATGGCAAGGGCAAGAGCTTCGTGCGCCTCGATGCTCAAAGCGCCGAAAGACATGGCTCCCGTCACGAAGTGCCGCACAATGCTTTCCACCGGCTCTACCTCTTCGATGGGAATTGGCGTTGCAGCTTTCTTGAATCCGAAGAAGTCACGGATGAAGATCGGTTTCTCTTTCTCATCCACCATCGCCGCCCATTCCTTGAACTTCTTGTAAGAGCCAAGTCTTGTTGCAATCTGCAAGTTAGCAATTGTATCGGGGTTCCAAGCATGTAGGATGCCATCTTTGCGCCAGGAGAACTGACCGTTGTTTTTGAGAGTAAACGAGTTGACATCAAATGCCTCATCGTGCAGACGGATCGCGTCACGGGCAATCTCCTTCAGTCCAATGCCGCCAATGGTGCTTACCTCCGTGCCAAAGTACCTTCTGAGCAAATCCTCGCCGAGTCCGATGCTCTCGAAAATCTTTGCGCCTCGATATGAGCGTATTGTTGAAATGCCCATTTTGGACATAATCTTCTTCAAGCCCTTATCGACCGCCTTGATATAGTTTGCCTCAGCTGTAGCATATTCTTCCTGAATCTTATGTTTCTTCACAAGGTCGTCCAGAACGGCGAAAGTCATGTAAGGACAAATGGCACTCGCACCATACCCTAACAACAAAGCGGCGTGCATCACTTCGCGAATCTCGCCACTCTCCACGATGAGAGCCGTCTGCACACGCTTGCCGACGGAAATCAAATAGTGATGGACAGCCGAAACAGCCAGTAGCGATGGGATAGCTGCATGTGTCTCATCAATGTCTCTATCAGAAAGAATGATGTAGTTCACGCCTTCATCTACACTCTGCTCGGCGTCTCTGCATAGGCCTTCAATGGCTGCACGAAGTCCGCTTGCTCCCTTCTGTATCTCGAACAGTAATGATAGTTTCTTCGTCTTGAAGCCTTTGTACCTTATATTACATAATATGTCGAGCTGCGTGTTCGTGAGTACAGGTTGTGGCAAGCGCACCATCTTGCAGTTCGATGCATCGGGCGTGAGGATGTTCGTGCCAACGGCTCCGATGTACTCCGTCAACGACATCACCAGTTCCTCTCGGATAGGGTCGATGGCGGGGTTCGTGACTTGTGCAAACTGCTGACGAAAGTAGTTGAAGAGAATCTGTGGACGGTCGCTGATGACTGCCAGCGGAGTGTCGTTGCCCATCGCTGCCACAGGTTCCTGTCCAGCCGTTGCCATCGGAATGATGGTGCGGTCAATGTCTTCCTGTCCGAAGCCGAAGGTGATGAGCTTACGTTCGTAGTTCGGGACAGAGTTCTCTACATGCCGACCGCTCTTGAGATTCTCCAACTGAATGCGGTTTGCCTGAAGCCATTCGCGATAAGGATGAGCCTTTGCCAACTGTTCCTTTATCTCGCCGTCATAGTAAATTTTGCCTTCCTGCGTGTCAATAAGCAGTATCTTACCCGGTTGCAAGCGTCCCTTGCTAACCACGTCGCTTGGCTCAAAGTCCATCACACCTACTTCCGAAGCCACGACCATCAGGCCTTGCTTCGTAATGGTATAACGGCTGGGGCGCAGACCATTACGGTCGAGCATTCCGCCTGCATAGCGTCCGTCCGAAAAGAGAAGAGCGGCAGGGCCGTCCCACGGTTCCATCAATATAGAATGATATTCGTAGAAGGCCTTGAGATCCTCGCTTATCGGGTTCTTATCGTTGAAGCTTTCGGGCACGAGTATTGCCATTGCCTGCGGCAAAGAGAGTCCGCTCATCATGAGGAACTCGAAGACATTGTCCAAGCTTGCAGAGTCGCTCATGCCTTCCTGCACGATGGGTCGCAAGTCCTTAATGTCGCCCAATGCCTCGCTACCCAGCACGCTTTCCCTTGCCCTCATCCATCCGCGGTTGCCTCGAATGGTGTTGATTTCCCCGTTATGTGCCAACAGGCGGAAAGGCTGAGCCAGTTTCCACTTCGGGAAAGTGTTGGTAGAGAAACGGGAATGTACCAAGGCCAGTCCGCTCGTCAGGTATGGGCTCGACAGGTCAGGGAAGTATCGGCGCAGTTGCCCTGATGTCAACATTCCTTTGTAGATGATGTTCTTGCTCGACAACGAGCAGATGTAGAAAAACTCGTCAGCGATACGATTCTCGATGCGCTTTCTTATCTTATACAATATGCAGTCGAGCCTTGGAGCTTGTTCTTCCGTCACTCCAGTCACGAAGATTTGCTTGATGTCTGGCTCCACTTCCCTTGCGGCAATGCCCAATACTTCGGGACAGGTGGGCACAGCCCTGACATGCATCAGCTCCAGTCCTTCGCGCTCTATCTCCTCTATCATCACAGAGAAAATCTCTTGTTGAGCCTTTTCATCTTTGGGCAGGAAGACAAGTCCTGTGCCATACCTGCCCTTTTCGGGCACAGGGATGCCTTGCAGCAGGATGAATTCATGAGGAATCTGCAACATGATGCCTGCTCCGTCACCTGTCTTGTCACGCGTCTCGGCACCACGATGTTCCATGTTCTCCAATACTTTCAATGCGTTGTCAACAAGTTCGTGGCTCTTGCCTCCGTGAATGTGTACCACCATGCCCACGCCGCAGGCATCGTGCTCGTATGCTTCCTGATATAAACCTTGATTCATTTACAATTTGACGATTTACGATTTACAACTTATTCCCTCTAAAGGGGGTTAGGGGGTCTTTACAATTTACTATTTATTCGGCGAAGCGCCTTTACTGTATTCTCGTGTGTGCCAAAGGCTGTGAGTCGTACAAAGCCTTCTCCCTTGTCGCCAAAGCCTACGCCGGGAGTGCAGACGATGTGGGCTGATTGAAGCATCCAGTTGAAGAACTCCCACGACGTCATGTTGCCAGGTGTCTTGACCCATAGGTAAGGTGCATCTATGCCGCCATAGACTTTGAAGCCCATGTCTGTCAATGATGCCCGCATCACGTGCGCATTCTTCATATAATAGGAAATCGTTTCCTTTATCTGAACCTTGCCCTGAGATGTGTAGATGGCTTCCGCCGCCCTTTGGGAGAGGTAGCTCGCGCCATTGAACTTGGTGCATTGACGCCTGTTCCACAACGCATTCAGCGGCATTCTCAAGGTCTTCGGCACAACGGTGTACCCGCATCGGATGCCAGTGAAGCCTGCCGTCTTTGAATAGGAGTGAAACTCTACGGCACACTTGCTTGCTCCAGGTATCTCGTAGATGCTGTGCGGCACATCTTCACTCTGGATATAAGCCTCATAGGCTGCATCGTAGAAGATGAGAGCTTCCTCCTGTATGGCATAATCGACCCACGCCTTCAGCTGCGCTTTTGTGAGCGTCGTGCCCGTCGGATTGTTGGGATAACAGAGGTAGATGACGTCCACGTGGTCACTGGGCAGTTCGGGCACGAAGCCGTTCTCCGGCGTGCAAGGAAGCTTGACGATAGTCCTTCCTGCCATGAGATTGGAGTCTACATAGACAGGATAAACGGGGTCCGTGACAGCCACCACACACTTCTCGGAAAGCAGTTCCTGGAAGTTGCCTGTGTCGCTCTTTGCTCCATCACTGACGAATATCTCGTCCGCCTCAACGTCGATGCCGTGTCTGCGGAAGTCATTCTCTACAATTGCTTCGCGCAGGAAGTCATAGCCACGTTCAGGGCCATAGCCTCGGAACGATGCTGCCACAGCCATCTCATCCGCAGCCTTGTGCAGAGCCCCCACAACAGCCGGGGCAAGAGGTTGAGTCACGTCGCCTATTCCCAATGAGATGACGTCCGCCTCCGGATGTTTCTTCTTATAGTCGTTTACCTTCCAGGCAATCTCTGCAAAGAGATACGACTCAGACAGCTTTAAGTAGTTTTCGCTGATCATTTCTTTAATTCGTTATTACGTTATTTCGTTATCACGACAGTTCTATTTCTCCTTCAAACACGAACACGGCCGGTCCCGTCAAATAGACGTGATTGTCCTGAAGGCACCATTTAACGTCCAGCGTGCCACCATCCATGAGGATGCGACTCCTTCTTTCTGCACGTCCAGTCAATGCAGCTGCCACAGCCACGGCACAGGCTCCCGTGCCACAAGCCTGGGTGATGCCGCTGCCGCGCTCCCAAACGCGCACTCGAATGCCGTCAGGACGCATTTCGGCAAACTCGATGTTGCAGCGTTCGGGAAACGCGGGATGATGTTCCAGTCCACAGCCTTCCTGCTCAACGGCATCTATATCTTCAGTGAAAACGACATAGTGGGGATTGCCCATCGAGACGAACGTTCCCTCCCTGAGACCTGTTCCCTGTGGCAGAAACTGCAAGGGGTTCTCGAAGACAGGCTCGCCCATATCGACCGTGCTGGCATCGACGAGACCATCACGGACACTCAAATGGATTGTTTTTATGCCGGAGGGAGTGAGCAATCTGACTTCCTTGCTGGTCGTCAGTCCCTTTTCATATACATACTTCCCCACGCATCGGCTGGCGTTGCCACACATCATGGCCTCCGACCCGTCGGCATTGAAGATGCGCATCGTAAAGTCAGCTTCAGGTATGCGGCTGCGTCCTATCAGTACAAGTCCGTCGGAGCCGATGCCTTTATGCCTGTCGCTCCACTGGCGTGCCA
>CALZQV010000031.1 GCA_945828295.1 uncultured Prevotellaceae bacterium
TTGTAGATGAAATGTAGCATGGCCGGCCTAAATAATGGCTAATAGTCTTTACTAATTTCTACTATTGTAGATTTCACGTGGCGCAGCCATACCTCCTTGCGGCTAATAGTCTTTACTAATTTCTACTATTGTAGATCCGTCGTGGGTTTACTCAAGATTTCCGCGGCTAATAGTCTTTACTAATTTCTACTATTGTAGATGTAACGGGTACAAATATAGTGCTATCCTGGCTAATAGTCTTTACTAATTTCTACTATTGTAGATACAACCACCTTGGCCTCTTTCTTCTTTTGGCTAATAGTCTTTACTAATTTCTACTATTGTAGATTTGGTCGCTGTACTCGGTTGCTCCGCTGGCTAATAGTCTTTACTAATTTCTACTATTGTAGATCAAATGTAGCACGGGCGGCCTAAATAGTGGGCTAATAGTCTTTACTAATTTCTACTATTGTAGATGGTCATCTTTGGCATTATGGTATGGTTGGCTAATAGTCTTTACTAATTTCTACTATTGTAGATTTTGAGAAAACCCTGTCATGCCGTTTATGGGCTAATAGTCTTTACTAATTTCTACTGTTGTAGATAAGAGGTTGTCGAAACTTTCGACAACCTGGCAAATAGTCATTGCTAATTTCTACTATTGTATGTAGATTTAAGACGCTATTATCCCGGGGTGTCGGTGGCCCGTCAATCCACAGTCAAAATATCGTCGCTTCGTCACCCCTTTAGGGGGCTAAAGAAGGCCGAAATTTGTATTTTGTTGCTTCTATACCTTATTATATTAATATAAGTTGCCCTGAAATTGATGGAATTTCCGTGACTTTGCATCGCAAAGTATTAATATGATAATAAGATACGGTACAAAACAAAATCAAACAACATTATGAAGATACAGAGATTATTTCTCGTCGCCCTCTTTGCGCTGCTCGGCATGACGCAGGGGGCGTGGGCACAAGTCACAGTCACAATGGAATCGACCCTACGTATAGCAGTACAGGCCCCGCAACAAGCGCTACTCCCCACCAGCTTGCAACAGCAAGAGGCGGGGATTTTTGTGGCACGGCCCCGCGGGCTTCCGCCAGACTATTATATAAAAAGGAGCGCGCGTATTTCGCGCGTGCGCGCATATTGCATCGTCGAGCCCTCGTCAACGCATTGTCGAGCCTCCGTCCATGCATGGATGAGGCACCGTCCATGCAGGGCCTGTCGGAGACCGCTGTTTGGGGCCTTGGCCAGGAGAATATAAAAAACTGATAAAAATATAAGAAAATTGATAAAATATTTGGAAGGTAATAAAATATTTGATAACTTTGCATCAGAAATCAAATATAAAGCATGTCGAAAATGGACGCAAGAGAGAAACTGAAGACCCTGATTCGGGAATACGGAGGCACGCAGAAAGTGTTTGCCTCGATGATAGGAACCACGCAGCCCACCATAGCCAACTGGATGGCGCAGAACCAAATCCCCGAGGGTGGCATAGCCAAAATCTGCCGCGCGCTGCCCGACGTCAGCTTCGAATGGCTCACGGGCCAGGAAGACATGCCGCGCCGCGGCTACCAGGACACGCCGACGTCCAGCGCAAGCCCACTGGTGGGGCAGCCCTACTACAACCGCATGCCAGCCAGCGCCGGCCAGCTCACGATGGGCGACGAGGACGTCACCACCGAGCGCATCCACATCCCCGGCGTGCAGGCCACGGCCTACTTCCCCGTAGTCGGGAACTCGATGGAACCCACCATACAGAGTGGCGACATCGTGGGCATACGCCGGCTCGACGACCTGCGCCGTATCCGTCCCAACGACATCTACCTCATCTTCACCCGCGACAACGAGCGCATGCTCAAGCGCATCAGGGACATCAACGGCCAGAGCCCCACGCTCACCCTCTACAGCGACAACCCGGCCTACGACCCCTTCCCCGTCATGAAGGAGCAGATAGCCGCCGTCTACAAGACCGTGTGCCTCATCCGTTCGCTCGAATAAGCACCGCCGTGCCTTCTCTTAACCTAACCAGTCTATTCACAAATTAATCGCCAATACTATGGAAAAGCTCATTAAACTCATGACCAACGGTAAGACCGTCGACGAACAGACCAACCTTGTCGAAAACATGATGGAACTCGCCGAGTTTGCAGGCGTAACGCTGGTATGCATGGTCGTTCTGGCCTTCATGTCCATCTTCTGAGCCGTCCGCTCCGCGCGACTTCACCTTACAAAACAGTATTCATTATCAAAGAAAATGCAAGTCAGCCATGAATAATTCCACCCCCACTGTGCCCTTGCGAGCCGGTTGCAGCAAGACCGACCTGGCAAGGGCCTATTTTCCCAACACCCCCAACGACGAAACTGCCCGCCGCAACCTGTCGCGCTGGATTCGCATGAATCCCGAAATCGTGGAGCGGCTCGCGGCTGCGGGCTATCGCACGCGCCAGCACATCTTCACTCCCCAGCAGCTGAGAATCATCTACGACGTCCTGGGCGAGCCCGGCGAGTGAGCGATATTTGAGAATTGCTTGCGGTGATTTGGCGGAAGTTTAGTTGGAAATCATTATCTTTGCACACGTAAACTGTATATTTATGAAACAACGCATATTCTTCCTGCTCCGCTACTATGGGCTCTGTGTCCTGCTCTTCATCGCTGCTAAGCTGGTCTTCATGCTGGCCAACCGTAAGTCTCACCCCTTTGTCCTGTCCGACGTGCGCGACGTGCTGAGCCACGGCCTCACGCTCGACCTCTCGACAGCCCTCTATTTCCTTATCGTGCCCTTCCTCATCACGGTCGTAAGCATTTGGCATACAGGTCGTTCGGTTCGTGTCGCCTACCGCCTTTGGAGCGTGGTGACGGGCACTGCCTTTGCCCTGGCCTTTGCGGCCGACACGGCCCTCTATCCCCACTGGGGCTATAAACTCGACGCCAGCTGCCTCCAGTATCTGGCCACGCCGTCCGTTGCCGCTGCCAGTGTGAAGGTGGTGTGGCTCGTGGCGGGCCTGCTTGGTCTCCTGGCCCTCGTCGGCCTGCTGTGCTGGGCCTTCTTCAGGCAGTACACCGACCTCAAGCCCCTCAAAAAGCGCTGGCGCTATGGGGTGTTGTGTCTGGTGGCTGTGCCCCTCATGTTCATCGGCATCCGCGGTGGGGTGGAGGAGAGCACGACCAACATCGGGCAGGTCTACTATTCCCAGAATCCCTTCCTGAACCACGCTGCCGTGAACCCCGTCTTCAGCTTCCTTTCGTCGTTCGGAAGCACCATGCGCAGCGAGGTCCACTACGAATTCTTCACGACCGAAAGGTGCGATTCCATCATGGCCGGCCTCTACGACACGCTCTCCGTCAGTCCCGACACGCTGCTCAACACGCAGCGGCCCAACATTGTGCTGGTGATGCTGGAGAGCGCCGGCGGGCAGTTCACGAAAATCGGCGGCCGCGACTACATCATGCCCCACTTCAATCGCATGACCGACGAGGGCATATATTTCTCGCGCTGCTATGCCAACTCGTATCGCACCGACCGCGCCACGGTGAGCATCTTCGGCGGCCACCTCTCCTTTCCCACCCTTTCGCTCCAGAAGGTGCCCGCCAAGAACCAGTCGCTGCCCGGCATTGCCAAAGCCCTCACGCGAGTGGGCTACGACACCCATTATTACTACGGAGGCGACATAAACTTCACCAAGAAGCGAAGCTACCTCATAAACTCCGGTTTCGACCGCTTCACGTGGGAGAAGGATTTCTCGCTGAAGGAGCAGAAAACAGCCCGTTGGGGCGTGTGTGACAGCATCGTCTTCGACCGCATCCTGGCGGAGATAAAAACGTGGGCGCCGGATTCAAAAAAGCCCCATCTCATCGGCTATAATACCCTTTCGAGCCACGAGCCGTGGGACGTGCCCATACAGGTTCTCGACGACTGCGTAGAGAATGCCTTCCACTACCTCGACCGTTGTATCAATCACTTCATCACCGAGCTGCGCAAAACGCCCCAGTGGGACAACACGCTGGTCATCTTCATCCCCGACCACGGCGTGGGGCACTATGGGCTCGACGAAAGTTCTGAACTGAAGATGCACATCCCCATCTTGTGGATGGGCGGTGCCGTGCGTCAGCCGAGGGTGGTGGATGCCGTGTGCAACCAGAGCGACCAAATTGCCACCTTGCTGGGCCAGATGGGCGTTCCGCACGGCGAATTTGTGTTCAGCCGCGACGTGCTCAGCCAGACCTACACGAAACCCTTTGCCTATCACACCTTTAACAACGGCTTCTCGCTGGTCGACAGCACGCGGTTCGTCGTCTACGACCTCACGTCGGAACGGGTAGTCACGGGCGACGCCCCCGACCTCGTCGAGCGCGGCAAGGCCATCCTGCAGCGCAGCAGCGAGGACCTTAGTCGCCGTTAACCATAGTATTCTTGCGCCTTGGGCGCGAATAAATCGAAGCGGATAATTGCAATTTGACAATTATTCCGTATCTTTGTCGCGCGAAAATAATAACCATCAATAAAACATGGCAAAAGAATACAATTTCAGAGAGATTGAGAAGAAGTGGCACCAAAAGTGGGTGGAGAACCAGACGTATCGTGTAGTTGAAAACCCCGACCGCCAGAAATACTATGTGCTGAACATGTTCCCCTATCCCAGCGGAGCAGGACTGCACGTCGGGCATCCACTCGGATACATCGCCAGCGACATATATGCCCGCTACAAGCGCCAGCAGGGCTACAACGTGCTGAACCCCATGGGCTACGACTCCTACGGACTGCCCGCCGAGCAGCATGCCATCAAGACAGGACAGCACCCCCAGATAAGCACTTTTGCCAACATCGACCACTACCGCGAGCAGCTGGATAAAATCGGCTTCTCGTTCGACTGGAGTCGCGAGGTGCGCACCTGCGACCCGGGATACTACCACTGGACACAGTGGGCCTTCCAGAAGATGTTCAACAGCTACTTCTGCAACAAATGTCAGCAGGCCCAGCCCATCGAGACGCTGATTGCCCACTTCCAGGAGAAGGGCACAGAGGGACTCGACGTGGCCCATAGCGAAGAACTGCAGTTCACGGCCGCCGACTGGAACGGCTGGGACGAGAAGAAAAAGAGCGAGGTGCTGATGAACTACCGCCTGGCCTTCCTGGGCGAGACCATGGTCAACTGGTGTCCCCAGCTGGGCACCGTGCTGGCCAACGACGAGGTGGTGAACGGCGTCTCGGAGCGCGGCGGCTACCCCGTGGAGCAGAAAAAGATGCGCCAGTGGTGCCTGCGTATCAGTGCCTACAGCCAGCGCCTGCTCGACGGCCTCGATACCATCGACTGGAGCGACAGCATCAAGGAAACCCAGCGCAACTGGATTGGGCGCAGCGAGGGCGCAGAGATTGAAATCCCCTACACCCTCTCGCCCGACGGACAGGCTGAGGGCTCCTTCACCATCTTCACCACCCGTGCCGACACCATGTTTGGCGTCACCTTCTTCGTGCTGGCTCCCGAGAGCGAGCTCGTTGACCGCATGACCACCCCTGCGCAGCGCGCCGAGGTGGATGCCTACCTCAAATACGTGAAGAGCCGCACCGAGCGCGAGCGCATGATTGACCACACCGTGACGGGCGTGTTCAGCGGTGCCTACGGCATCAACCCCATCACCGGCGACAGGTGCCCCATCTACATTGCCGAATACGTGCTGGCAGGCTACGGAACGGGAGCCATCATGGCCGTTCCCGCCCACGATAGCCGCGACTACGCCTTTGCCAAGCACTTCGACCTGCCCATCGTGCCCCTGGTGGAGGGTGCCGACGTGAGCCAGGAAAGCTATGATGCCAAGGAAGGCATTGTCATCAACTCGCCCGTCTCCGACGATAAGAGCGTGAAGTACGACGGCGAAAGCCTCTGCCTGAACGGGCTCACCATCAAGGAGGCCATTGCCGAGACCAAGCGCTTCGTGGAGGCCCACAAGCTGGGTCGCATCAAGGTGAACTACCGACTGCGCGACGCCATCTTCAGCCGTCAGCGCTATTGGGGCGAACCCTTCCCCGTCTATTATAAGCAGGGCGTGCCCATGATGGTGCCCGAGGAGTGCCTGCCCGTGGAGCTGCCCGAGGTGGAGAACTTCCTGCCCACGGCCACCGGCGAGCCCCCATTGGGCAACGCACAGGTGTGGGCATGGGACGAGCAAAACCGCAAGATTGTGGACAAGGCGCTCATCGACGAGAAGACGGTGTTCCCCCTCGAACTGAACACAATGCCGGGATTCGCCGGCTCCAGTGCATACTACCTGCGCTATATGGACCCCCAGAACGACAAGGCCCTGCTCAGCGAACAGGCTGCTGCCTACTGGCAGAATGTCGACCTCTACGTCGGCGGGTCGGAGCACGCCACCGGCCACCTCATCTACAGCCGCTACTGGAACAAGTTCCTCTTCGACCTGGGCATCAGCAAGAAGGACGAACCCTTCCAGAAGCTCATCAACCAGGGAATGATTCAGGGCTGGTCGAGCTTCGTCTTCCGCATCAAGGGCACGAACCGCTACGTCAGCTACGACCTGCTCAACGTGCAGTACGACGATGCCGCAAAGAAGAACCGATACACCTACGAAGGCAGCGAGGTTGACCCCATCTACACCGACATCAGCACCGTGAGCGGCAAGGAACTGGACGTGGAGAAGATTCGCCAGTGGATGCCCGAATTCCGCGATGCCGAGTTTGTCATGAATGGCGAGGGCAAGTACATCGTCAATCAGGTCGTGGAAAAGATGTCGAAGTCGAAGTACAACGTCGTGAACCCCGACGAAATATGCAACAACTACGGTGCCGACACGCTCCGCCTCTACGAAATGTTCCTTGGCCCCATCGAGCAGTCGAAGCCTTGGGACGTGGCCGGAATCGACGGCTGCCACCGCTTCCTCAAGAAGTTCTGGATGCTCTTCTGGGACAAGGAGGGACGCCTGCAGGCCGACGACAGCGAGCCCACGGCCGACAACCTGAAGTCGTTGCACAAGCTCATCAAGAAGGTAAGCGCCGACATTGAGGAGTTCAGCTACAACACCTCGATTCCCGCCTTCATGGTGGCCACGACCGAGCTGCTGCAACAGCAGTGCCGCAGCCGCCGCGTGCTGGAACCCATGGTGGCCCTCATCGCACCTTTCTGCCCCCACATTGCCGAAGAGCTGTGGGAGGCCCTGGGGCACGAAACCAGCGTGTGTGACGCCGCATGGCCCGCATACGAGGAGAAGTATCTGGTGGAGTCGACGGTGAAGATGCCCGTGCAGTTCAACGGCAAAGTGCGCTTCACGCTCGACATCCCGGCCGACATGCCGAAGGAAGAGGTTGAGCGCACCGCCCTCGCCGCCCCCGAGGCAGCCAAGTACCTCGAAGGCCAGCAGGTGGTGAAGACCGTTGTCGTGCCGGGTCGCATCATCAACATCGTTATCAAACCCCTTTAAGTCATAGACGACATGCCACACAAGACCAACAAAATCGTCAACAGAATCTGGGATTTCTCCAAGGACTTCCTTTATCTGAATCTGGGTATGGCTATCTACATGGCCGGATGGACCGTCTTTCTCCTGCCCTACAAAATCCCCACCGGCGGATGGGTTGGTGCGTGCTCCATTCTCTACTACGCTACCGGATTCCCCATGAGCCTTGCCGTGTTGATAGGTAACGGCGTGTTGCTCTCCTTTGCCCTGTGGCAACTGGGATGGAAGTTTACGCTGAAGACGGGATATGCAGTCGTTTCGATGGCCTTCTTCCTGGAAATCGGCCAGCGCCTGATGATGGGCGACGACGGGCAGTTCATCCAGATTCTGGGACCGAACGAGTCCACGATGGCTTGTGTGCTGGGCGCGCTGATTAACGGCTTGGGCGTGGGCCTGTGCTTCCTCTCGGGAGGCGTGACGGGCGGCTGGGACATCGTGGCTGCCATCGTCAACAAGTACAAACCCATCTCCTTCGGCCGCGTGCTGCTCTACCTCGACCTGTTGGTTATCGGCACCAGCTACTTTGTCTTCAAGGACTGGCGACCGGTGGTCTTCGGATACGTAACCCTCTTTGTCTACACCTATGCTGCCGACATGATTATCAACTCGGCCAAGCAGGACGTGCAGCTGATTATCATGACCACGAAGGGCGAGCTGCTGGCACGCGTCATCCGTGAGCAGACGGGCCACACGATGACCCAGCTCAACGGCGAGGGCTGCTACAGCCACACGCCCATCAACGTGATGCTCCTGATGGTTCACCGCCACGAGCAAATCAGCGTGCTGCGCATCATCAGGGACATCGACCCCGCGTCGTTCGTCTCAAGCAGCCGAGTCGAGGGCGTCTATGGGCTTGGATTTAACCGAATAAAGTAACCAAAGAATTAAGAAGATGATTAAGGAGCTGATTTATTCTTACGTAAAGATATTCATCGGACTGGTGATATTCTCCATCGGCTATGCCTGCTTCATGCTTCCCTACGGAATACTGTCCGGCGGAGTGTCCGGTATTGCAGCGTTGATTTATTATGCAACGGGCTTCCATGCCGGATATTCGTACTTCCTCATCAACCTGGGACTGATACTGATGGCATGGTATACGCTGGGCTGGCGATTCTGCCTGCGCACCATCATCGCCACGATAGTCGTCTCTTTCATGATCGACTACATACAGGTGTCGTTGACAGAGGTGGATGCCAACGGGGAGGAGCACCTGATGCGCCTCGTGGGCGACCAGTTGTTCATGGCCTGCGTCATCGGCGCCATGGTCGAGGCCCTCGGCATGGCCATCATATTCCTGGCCGGCGGCTCGACCGGAGGAACCGACATCGTGGCGCTCACCGTGAACAAATACCGCAACATATCGCTGGGGCGCGCCATGCTCTTTGTCGACATCTTCGTCGTGGCCCTCTCGTATCTGATATTCCGCGACATCGAGAAACTGGTCGTCTGCTACATGACCTTGTTCATCTCCGTCAATATGATTGACTATGTGGTGAATGGTGCCCGCCAGAGCGTTCAGTTCACCATCATTTCGGAAAAGTATGTCGAGATTGCCCAGGCCGTGTGCGACCAGGTGGACCGTGGCGTTACCATCCTCCACGGCGAGGGCTGGTACAGCAAGGAGAGCCGCCAGGTGTTGCTCATCATGGCCAAGAAGCAGGAAAGCCGACAGATATTCCAGCTGATACGCATCATCGACCCCCACGCCTTTGTCACCATGAGCAATGTGGAAGGTGTCTTCGGCGAGGGCTTCGACAAGATAAAAAAAGGTTGACCTAAATTACTTTAACTATGGAAACGAGCAAACCCGTGCTCATCATGGCCACCAATAACGAGCATAAGCTGCGCGAGATTCGTCAGATTCTGGCCGACACTTACGAGGTGAAGGGACTTGCCGATATCGGTTGCCACGACGACATTCCAGAAACCTGTGACACCTTGGAGGGCAATGCCCTGCAGAAAGCTCGCTACATCGCGGAGCACTATGGCATGGACTGTTTTGCCGACGACACGGGGCTGGAGGTCGAGGCACTGGGTGGGGGACCGGGCGTGTTCACGGCCCGCTTTGGTGCCATGAACGGCTATGGCGAGAGCCACGACGCCGAAAGCAACATCCGCTGTCTGCTCGACAAACTGCGCGACGCAACCAACCGCAACGCCCGTTTCCGCACGGTCATCGCCCTGATTCGCAAGGGCGAGGAACACCTGTTTGAAGGCACCGTTGAGGGACGCATCCTTGAGGAAAAGGTGGGTGACGATGGCTTTGGCTACGACCCCATCTTTGCCCCCACGGAAGCCGGCATGAGCTTCGCCCAGATGGGGCCGGAGGAGAAGAACCGCATCAGCCACCGTGGCCGTGCCACACAGAAGCTGGCGGCATTCTTGCGCACGGCACTCATGGTGCTTAGCCTGCTCTTCCTCTCGCCCCTGCATGCCCAGGAGATAGGGCAGTGGCAGGTCTACCCGTCATATTGGATAGCAAAGAAAAGCGTGGCCGTCGGGCAGAAGGTCTATGTCCTGGCCGTCGCCCAGGAGCGTTTGCGCACCAACCCCTTCTGCACCTATAACCTGTTGTGCTACGACAACGAGGACTCCTCGGTGAAGACCTACAACAGCCTCGACGACCTCAACGACCAGCAGATAAGCCATCTGGCCTACAGTGCTGAGGCCAAGCGCCTGATTCTGGTATACAACAACGGCAACATCGACCTCATGGACCTCGATGATAACGTCTACAACATCGCAAGCCTGAAGAACAGTTCCTTGCAGAACAAGCAGGTCAACAGTGTCTGCGTGTATGGCAAGACGGCCTACCTGTCTACGGGTTTCGGCTTCATCACGGTCGACATGGCAGAGGGTGTTATTCAGGAAACCTACCACCTGGGCATCGACGTGGCTGCAATGGCTGAATACAACAGCCGCCTCTACCTCGCTACCGGCGACTGCATGTACGAATCGACGGACAACAACCTGCATGTGCTTGAGAACTGGACAAGCGTCACGACGAACTTCAAGGCGAAGCAGATGGCGGTGTTCGACGGCAAGCTATACCTGTACGATGGCTCGCAAGTTGGTCGCTGGGAGGGCTCTTCGCTCACGTACCTGCCCAACACGTCGGGCGCATCGTGGTTCAGTGTCTCTGGCGGCAAACTGCTCTATGGCTCAAAGACGGCGCTCTATGAGTACAGCAGCACCAGCGACTACCGGCGCGTGGAACATGCCAACCAGTGGGAAAGCCTGACGTATGGCAGTGGCATATACTGGGCCTGCGAGAACAGCAACGGACTGCACGGCTACAAGGTTGAGGACGGCGGATGCACCGAGGTGGTGGGCAAGATTCAGCCCAACAGCCCCGTGCGCAGCATGGCCTACCGCATGCAGTACGTGGGCGACCGCCTTTTGGTCAGCGGCGGCGTCAACACGCCTTATGCCATCTACAACCCCGCAACGGCCATGTACTACGAGGACGGCGAATGGACGAACTTCGATGAACAGACGCCGGCCCAGACGTTCCCCAAGCTGAACCATTACAACACGACACACCTGGTTCAAGACCCCACCGATGCCACCCACCATTTTGCAAGCCCCTATCGTACGGGTCTCTATGAATACCGCGACGGAAAGTTCGTCGGCCTTTATAATTGCGACAACAGTCCGCTGAAGCAAATCCTGAACCTGGGCCTGAACTACGTGGGATGTGCCGGACTGCAATACGACGTCGACGGTAATCTGTGGATGATGAACCAGCAGACCGACACCATCATCCGCATCCTGCAACCCTCGGGCCGCTGGCTGTCGCTCTACTACAGCGAGATTGCCTCGACGGAAACCCCCGACGACTATCTCTTCACCACGAGTGGCGTGAACTTCCTGGTCAGCCGCCGCGTCGACGGCCGTGGCTTCTTCGGCTTCCACACCAACGGCACCCTGAACACCGTGCGCGACGACAAGCACATCCTGCGCTCCACCATCATCAACCAGGACGGCACATCGTATGCCCCCGATCAGTTCTACTGCATGACCGAGGACCTGGACGGCCGCGTGTGGTGCGGCACGCAGTTGGGTCTGTTCGTCATCAACGACCCCACGACATTCTTCGATTCCGACTTCACCTTCGAGCAAATAAAGATTGCGCGCAACGACGGTAGCGGCCTGGCCGACTACTTGCTTTCGGGCGTCGTTGTCACCTGCATTGCCGTGGACGGCGCCAACCGCAAGTGGATAGGCACGAACTCCAACGGCCTGTACCTGGTGAGCGCCGACGGGCAGGAGATGATTCAGCACTTTCAGGCCGACAATTCCCCCTTGCTCTCTGACAACATACAATGCCTGGCCATCCATCCCGCTACGGGCCGCGTCATGATAGGCACTGATGCAGGTCTCTGCTCCTACGTCAGCGATGCCACCGAGGCTGAAGAAAGCCTGAAGGGCGACAACGTGGTGGCCTATCCCAATCCCGTGCGCCCCGACTTTGCGGGCCCCATTGCCGTTCGCGGCCTCACCATGGACGGCGAGGTGAAGATATGCAGCTCCACGGGCCAGCTCATATGGAGCGGCCGTTCCAACGGCGGCACCTTCACCTGGAACGGTACCAATAAGCGCGGCAAGCGGGTAGCCAGCGGTGTCTACCAGGTTATCGCAAGCAACAGCGAAGGCAAGAAGGCGGTGGTGTGCCGCATTATCGTTATTAAATAAAAGCATAATTTGGATATTTTAGAGCTTTATCGTATCTTTGCTCACATCAAACCTATTAACCATAACAGTACGTACTATGAAGAGAATCTTGATTATGAATGGTCCCAACCTGAACCTGTTGGGCAAGCGGGAGACAGAGATTTATGGAGTGCATGACTTCAAAAGCTATCTGGAGAAGCTGCGCGAGCGCTATCCCGACGTTCGTATCGACTTTTTCCAGAGCAATATGGAGGGTGCGCTGATTGACAAACTCCACGAAGCAGGTTTCGGCAAGTGCGATGGCATCATCCTGAATGCCGGCGCCTACACCCACACCAGTATAGCTATCATGGATGCCATCAAGGCTATAAGCACCCCCGTTATCGAGGTACACATCTCCAACGTCTTTGCACGCGAACCCTATCGTCACAAGAGCATGATAAGCGAGGCATGCAAGGGTGTGGTTACAGGTTTCGGTCTCGACTCTTACCGCGTAGGCCTTGAGGGACTGCTGGGCTGATAATCTGGACGAATACATCGTTCGACACATCGACCCCGAGGGCGACTATCTTCACCGACTTTGGCGCGATACCCAACTCCGTCTGTCGTATGGGCAGATGGCCAGTGGTCACGTGCAAGGCCGCCTGCTGAAGATGCTCACCCGCATGATTCGCCCGAAGCTGGCCGTCGAGTTAGGCACCTTCAGCGGCTATTCGGCGCTATGCATAGCCGAGGGCCTCGACGAGGGGGCCATGCTGCACACCTTTGAGGTCTACGACGAACAGGAGGATTTCACGCGGCCGTGGCTCGAAGGTTCCGCCTATGCCGACAAGATACAGCTCCACATTGGCGACGCCCTCCGGCTCGTGCCTCAGCTTGGGTTCACCGACATCGACATGGCATTCATCGATGCCGACAAGCGACACTACACCGAGTTTTATGAGATGCTGTTGCCCCGCATGCGTCAGGGAGGCTACATCCTTGCCGACAACACCCTGTGGTATGGCCACGTGTTGGAGGAGGAGACGCGCGCGAGCGACCTCCAGACCCTGGGCATCAAGGCCTTCAACGACCACCTTGCGGCCGACACGAGGGTGGAGAAGGTTATTGTTCCCGTGAGGGACGGACTGACATTAATACGTAAACTTTAGCAAAAGACAATGGATACAACAAGACAGAACAAGGTAGGCCGACTGATACAGAAGGAACTCAGCGAAATCTTCATGGCCGAGACGCGCCGCATGCAGGGCGTCCTGCTAACCGTCACGGCCTGTCGCATCAGCCCCGACATGAGCATCTGCCGCGTCTATCTTAGCATTTTCCCCAGCGAGCGTGCCGAGGAGATTATCGGCAACATCACGGCCAACCAGAAGCAGGTGCGCTTTGAACTGGGCAACCGCATGCGCCACCAGCTGCGCATCATTCCCGAACTGAAGTTCTTCATCGACGATTCGCTCGACTATGCCCAGCACATCGATGAACTGCTAAGCAAATGAATTATAGGTTCTTCATAGCCTGGCGCTACCTCTTTTCGCCAAAGAGCCACCACGCCATCAACATCATCTCGGCCATTTCGGCATGCGGTGTGGCCATTGCCACGTTGGCTATGGTGTGCACCCTCAGCGTGTTCAATGGCTTCGAGGGACTGGTGGCCGACCTGTTCACCGACTTTGATTCCGAACTGAAGATAAGCCTCGCCGACGGTCGCTACTTTGCGACGTCCGACCCCGTCGTGAAGCAACTGCGGGAGCATCCCGACGTGGAGGCCCTGACACTTTGCCTCGAGGACCAGGCCCTGGTGGTGCGCGACGGCAAGCAGGTCGTGGTGACGCTGAAGGGCATGGACGACAATTTCGACAGCCAGCTCAACCTTCCCCATTTGCTCTATCCCGAGCAGGAGGGCGACGTGGTCCTGCATGCCGACGTGCTCGACTACGCCATCCCCGGCATCCAGCTGGCCATACAGCTGGGCTTGCGCCCCGACTTCGACCCCTCGCTCCTGGTGTATGCCCCCAAGCGGGGCGAGCGCGTCAACCTGGCCAATCCCCTGAGCAGTTTCAACTGCGACGAGCTGATGAGCTCGGGCTATGTGTTCCAGGTGAAGCAGTCGAAGTACGACGCCAACTACATCATCACCTCCCTCCCCTTTGCCCAACGGCTTTTCGACCAGACGGGGCGCGCCACCCAGATGGAGGTGCGACTGCGCCCTGGCGTCAGCGTGCGCCAGGCCAAGCGCGACATCGCTGCGCTGACGGGCAACCGGTTCAGCCTTCAGGACCGCTACGAGCAGCAGGAGGACGTGTTCCGCATCATGAAGATAGAGAAGCTCATTGCCTATCTCTTCCTCACCTTCATCCTGTTGGTAGCCAGCTTTAATATCGTGGGTTCGCTCACCATGTTAATTATCGACAAGCGGGCCGACATCGCAACCCTGCGCAACCTTGGCGCCACGGTGGGCGACGTGCGCCGCGTGTTCCTCTTCGAGGGTTGGCTCATCAGTCTGCTTGGTGCCGCGGTGGGCATCGTGCTGGGCATCCTCTTGTGCTGGCTCCAGCAGCAGTTCGGCCTCATCAGCATGGGCAAGAGCGAGGGTTCCTTCATCGTTGAGGCCTACCCCGTGGTGGTTCAGCTGCTCGACGTCTTGCTCATCTTCGTTACGGTGCTTATCGTAAGCGCCTTGGTGGTGTGGTATCCCGTTCGTCGCCAGATTCAATGATGCTCTCGCCCTTTTCCCGTCCGCTCTATGTCATGCTCAAGCCAGTGGGTGCCCACTGCAACCTGACATGCGACTATTGCTATTACCTCGACAAGCAAGGACTCTACCCCCAGCCGGGGCGCCACTTCATGAGCGAGCAGCTGCTCGAGGAGTTTATCCGCCAGTACATCGGCGCGCAGACAACCGACGAGGTGCTCTTCACCTGGCACGGGGGCGAGGCACTCCTGCGCCCGCTCTCCTTCTATCAGCGGGCCGTGGAGTTGCAACACAAGCATGCCGGCGGCAAGTTGATATCCAACTGTCTTCAGACCAACGGCACGCTGCTCACCGAGGAGTGGGCGCGATTTCTCCACGACGAGCGTTGGCTGGTGGGCGTGAGCATCGACGGGCCCCAGGCCTTCCACGACCATTACAGGCGCGACGCCCTGGGCCGCCCCTCGTGGGAGCGGGTGCTCCGAGGCATCGACCTGCTCAACCGTCACGCCGTGGAGTGGAACGCCATGGCCGTTGTCAATAACCTCAACGGCGACCATCCCGCCGACTTCTACCACTTCTTCCGCGACGAACTGTGCTGTCGCTATCTCCAGTTCACACCCATTGTCGAGCGCCTGGCCGACGGCAGTCCAGCCCCCTTCAACGTCGGGCCCGGCCAGTGGGGCCGTTTCCTGTGCGGCGTGTTCGACGAGTGGCTGCGGTGCGACGATGTGGGGCGGATGTTCGTGCAAATCTTCGATGCCACGCTTTCCAACTGGATGGGGCTGGTGCCCGGTGTGTGCACGATGGCCCACAGTTGCGGCCATGCCGCCGTCATGGAGTGGAACGGCGACGTCTACTCCTGCGACCATTTTGTATTCCCCGAGCATCGCCTGGGCAACATCCTCGAGACACCGCTTGCCGAGCTCATGTATGGCGAACGCCAAACGCGCTTTGGCCGCATGAAGAGCGAGGGCCTGAGCGACGACTGCCGCCGCTGCCCGTGGCTCTTTGCCTGCCATGGCGAGTGCCCGAAGAACCGCATCCTGGCCGGCGGCCGCAATTATCTGTGCGAGGGCTACCGCATGTTTTTCCACCACGTTGCGCCTTGGATGGACGAGATGAAGAAGAATTTATCGGCTGATAATTGAGAATTAACAATTATTCTTTATATTTGTAGTCGTAAACTTCATCTTTTTATAACCTTAAACACACACAATACTATGGAACAAAACCAACTGAAATTCATTGTGTCGCAGTTCGACGTCAAGGGTACGGTCGAACTTGTCAAGCCCCTGGGCGAGGGCTTAATCAACGACACCTTCAAGGTGGTTACGGCCGAGGCCACGGAGCCCGACTACGTGCTGCAGCGTGTCAACGAGAACGTATTCCCCGACGTCGACATGGTCATGCGCAATATCGGCGCCGTCACCGCCCACATCCGCCAGAAGCTGGAAGCCGCCGGCGAAGATGACATCGAGCGCAAGGTCCTGCGCTTCATCCCGGCCAGGGCCGACGGAAAACTCTACAGCGTTGTCGACGGAAAGTATTGGCGACTGATGGTGTTCATCCCCAATGCCATTACGAAACAGGCCGTCGACGCCAATTCGAGCCGCGACGCCGGCCGTGCCTTCGGCCGCTTCCAGGCCATGCTGGCCGACATTCCCGTGGAGCTGGGCGAAACCATCAAGGACTTCCACAATATGGAGTTCCGCCTGAAACAGCTTCGCGAGGTGGTGTCGAAGAATCCCGTGGGCCGTGTGTCCGAGCCCAAGGTGCAGGTCCTTCTGCAGGAGATTGACTCCCGTGCCGATGACATGTGCAAGGCCGAGCGCATGGGGCGCGAGGGCACGTTGCCAAAGCGCGTGTGCCACTGCGATACGAAGGTCAACAACATGATGTTCAACGACCGTGGCGAGGTGCTTTGCGTCATCGACCTCGACACGGTGATGCCCAACTTCATATTCTCCGACTACGGCGACTTCCTGCGCACCGGCGCCAACTTCGTTGCCGAGGATTGTGCCGACATGCAGGCCGTGGGCTTCAACATGGAGATATTCAAGGCCTTCACCGAGGGCTATCTGCAGTCGGCGCGTGGGTTCCTCCTGCCCGTCGAGATAGAAAACCTGCCCTATGCCGCCGCCCTGTTCCCCTACATGCAGTGCGTGCGCTTCCTCTGGGACTACCTTTCGGGCGACAAGTACTGGAAGTGTCAGTACCCCGAACACAACTTCGTCAGGGCCAACAATCAGTTCCACCTGCTGCTCTCCGTCGAGTCGCACTACGACGAGATGCGTGCCTTCATTGCCGGGCAGTTGCGCTGAGCGTGCCCTTTCCCCACATAGAGAAAGCAGCGGAGACGTTTGTCTTCGCTGCTTTGCTTTCGTGGCTTGCCAGCCCCCCGGCCGTGGGGGAGGGCGAGGGGGCGCGCCGGCGCCTACTCGGTCTGGCCGCTGCCGCCGGTGATTCCGCCGTCGTCGCCCGAGCTGTCGCCGGGCACGATTCCGGCGTTCAGGGTTGCCTTCTCCTCCTTCCTGGCCTTGGCCTGCTGGTCGCGACTGGTCACGTAGTTGAATTCCGCCTCGTTGGTGAGGTCGGCAAAGGCGCTGCCTCGCTCCCAGCGCACCCTCACCTGGTTGATGTTGTTGGCGGGATTGAAGTCCTCGGCGGTGTCGACGCCCTGGCTGTTAAACGCCAGGTAGAAGGCGCCCATCTCGCCCAGCTGCACCTTGTTGCCCTCGAGCAGGTTCTCCCGAACGCAATCCACCACGGCGGTTATCACGCCGATGACGACGTCGCGACCGTAGGGCGAGCCGTGGAGGCAGATGTGCTTTGCCAGTTGGGGCAGGGTTATTAACTCACGCATTTGAGCGTATGCATAGACTTTCTTCTCCGACTTCTTGTCGGAAGGACTGCTGCTGCGCAGCCCCAGGCTGTAATTGATTGCCATAGTTTTCTGTTTTTTGGGTTGTTTGTTACTTGTTGTTTTAATTTAATGAACTCGTTGTCCTTGGCCTCAGACGGTATCTTTCTCTGAAAGACAATGCAAAGTTACAACGGCCGGAAATGCCAATGTCACTCTTTGTCACTCTTTGTCATTACCTGTCACTATATGTCACACTTTGTCACTCTTCGCGAAGCCTCGGCCGCCCCGAAGCGCCGGCGCCGATGAACCCACGCGTGGCCCCTCCCTTTCCTAATTATTATACGCGTGCGCGGCCGCGCGTGACTCCCGGCGCGGGTTAAGTTAACCTGCGGCGCCAGGTAAAGTTAATCCCAGGCCCCGTGTAAAGTTAATCTGGCGCCAAGGGTTAAGTTAACCTCCAGCCCGGGCTTCGCTTCGCCAATAATCGGAAAAAAGCTTGGTCCGGCCCGATTTTCCGCGTGAATGATTACCAAAAATTGCGCAGAAATTTATAATTTTACACGGGCCCTGCAGCACGAACAGCACTTGCTCAGCGTCAGCAATGGCATGATGAGCGGCGAGATTTCCGAGAAAAAGTAACAATAAAACCTAAGAAATAGAATAGAAATAGAATATGGAACCAAAGAAACTGCGGATGGCAACATCCCTCTGGGCGCGTTCTTTTTGCGTTCGCTCAATTGTGGTATTGTCTGCCATCCTCGTTTGTAACTCAACCGTGCTCTTGTTTGGCAACAGCGGCGGCGACTGCTCTATGCACAACTATGCGCTGAGCAGCCCCCACAAGTCGGCAGCCTTCATGCTCATCGCCGACGACGAGAGTGTGCTCACTCAGTGGAAGGCCGGCCGCACCGTGAGCCAGAAGGAGGTGGAAGCCTTTGGTGGCATCGATAAGTGCTTTGCTGCCGACCCTATCCCCGACGACGTGTGGGCGCGCATGCAGGGCAAGACCTACAAGGAGAATCCCTACATCGGCCGCAACGACCTGCGCCACATCCGTGCGCTACACTGGGACTATGATAACCAGATGCACGTCGGCGAGATGATTGTCAACGCCAAGATTGCCGACCGCGTGGCAGTCATCCTGCGTAAGTTGTTCGATGCGAAATACCCCATCCAGCGCATGCTGTTGCCCGATGTCTATAATGCCGACGACGAGACACAGATGCGCGACAACAACTCATCGTGCTTCTGCTACCGTGCCATTGCCGGTTCCAAGAAACTGTCGAAGCACGCCCGCGGACTGGCCATCGACATCAACACCCTCTACAACCCCTACTACAAGGACAGGGCCGACGGCAGGCGCTTCATTAAGCCTGCCACGGCCGAGGTCTACTGCGACCGCACGAAGGACTTTCAGTACAAGATTGACCACGACGACCTCTGCTTCCGTCTCTTCACCGAGGCCGGGTTTAAGTGGGGCGGCGACTGGACGTCGTGTAAGGACTTCCAGCACTTCGAGCTGATAGAATAAGGAAAGATATTTCAGGATGGAGCGTCAGAGATGAACATCGTTGACGCTGATGATGCCGTTGACGATGGCATAGATGGTCAGGCCGGCAGCGGCGTGGATGTCGAGT
>CALZQV010000032.1 GCA_945828295.1 uncultured Prevotellaceae bacterium
CCACCAAGAATCTCCTCGTGTTCCGGGTCCCATACGATGAGTTGCTTGTAGGGATGAGGAAAATGAGTATGACGCAGACACCATAGATAAGTATGGACTTGTTAGAGCCCATCTGCTGATGCTCTTCACGCGAAATGCTTCCGTATTCGTATGAAATGTATTCGGGAAGAGTTTGTTGCTTCACTTCCTCGACAGCCTTCATCACGTCTGTTGAGGTGTAACCCTGAGCTGGTGAGGCCATAATGGAGATTTCAGAGAATAGGTTGAATCGTGTGTCGTTCTCAGGACCGAGGATGGGAGTGAGCTTTGCAAACTGCGAGATAGGAGCCATTCCGTTTCCTGTGCGAACATACATGTTAGCCAAGTCGGCCTCGCTCGTGCGAAGTTTGGGGTCGGCCTGCAGCATAACACGATATACTTTACCAAACTGGTTGAAGTTTGACACGTAGGAACCACCGCAATAGGAACCCAGTGTGGACAGTACGGTAGAGGGCGATACTCCTGCGCGCTTGCACTGTGCAGCATCCACCTCAACCTGATACTGAGGATAGGTGCGGGCATATGAAGTCATAGCCATCTGCACCTCAGGACGTTGGTTCAGTGCGGCCAGGAACTGCTGTGTCAAAGCAAGGAACTCGCCTTTGTCACCGTCAGATTTGTCCTGAAGGTGAAGGTCGACATTCGAACCCATACCATAGCCGGGAATCATACCGGGCTCGAATACAAATATCTGAGCCTCGGGAATTTCGCGTGCCAACTGTCCCATGAGGATGTATTTCTTAATGGATGAGTTGTGAATCATTCCAGACCCAGGAATCCAGTTACCTTTACGGTCGTTCCAGTGTTTCAGACGCAGGATGACCATTGCGTTGGCCGCGCCCTCACCACTCATCATGCCGTACCCCGACACGCGAGAGTAGTCGCGAATGTCTTCATCCTTCTCAATGATAGCCTGAACCTTATCAAGCACCTTTTCCGTCTGTCCAAGGTTGGATCCCGGAGGACAGGTTACGTTTACCATAAGCACTCCCTGGTCTTCCTGTGGAACAAGACCTTTGGGAAGGTTTGTCATCGCAAAGTATAGTAGCACGAAAGAAACAACGACGCTAAGGCTCGCAACCCAACGATGGTTTATAACACCGTGAAGGAAGCGGCTATATTTGCCCATAACTGCACCGAAAGATGCTTCATAAGCCGAACGTGTACGTTTGTTTAGTCCAAGGAAGAAGGCAGATACAGGGTTCTTTGCCGTACGATTTTCTTTGGCTGGACGCATCATCATTGCACACAGGGCCGGGCAAACCACAAGGGCGCTCACGCAGGAAATACCAACGGCCGTTGCCAGCGTGACACCAAACTGAGTATAGAACATGCCTGATGTTCCTCCCATCATGGTCACGGGAATAAACACGGCCATGAAGACGAACGTACAGGATATTACGGCCATCGTCACATCGCTCAGTGCGTCCTTTGTTGCCTGATACGGACTCTTATATCCAGCATCGAATTTGGCTTGAACTGCTTCGACGACCACAATGGCATCGTCCACAACAGTACCGATAGCAAGCACGAGGGCAAACAGCGTCAGCAGGTTAAGGGTGAATCCGGCTACCTGCAAAGCTGCAAAGGTTCCGACAAGCGAAATGATAATCGAGATGGCGGGAATGAGCGTGGCCCTGAAGTCTTGCAGGAAGAAGTAGACCACGAATACAACAAGCAGAAGGGCGATAATCAGAGTCTCCTCTACGTTGGCAATAGACTCGAGCAGGAAGTCGTTGCTGGACATCATCTGTACGAAGTGCATTCCCTTAGGAAGGTCTTTCTCGAGTTCCTTCAGTTTGTCGCTAAAGCGGTCATTGGTTTCCTTTGCATTGGCACCAGCAAGCTGGAAGGCCATAAACTGTACGGCTGTTTTTCCGTCAACCTTACCTGAGAAACCATAATCGTCCTGTCCCAGTTCTACGTCGGCTACATCCTTCAGGCGAAGTGTGCTTCCGTCGGGCTTAGCCGAAATGACGATATTTTCGAACTGTTCCACCGTTTTCAGACGACCGGTGTATCGCATCGTGTATTGGTAGACGTTGTCAACCCCAGTTCCGTGTCCGCCTTCTGTCGGTTTTTCACCTAATGTACCGACTGCAGCCTCCATGTTCTGTTCGGCCAGACAGCCAGTGATGTCGGAGGGGATAAGGCCATATTGGGCCATGACTTCGGGCTTCATCCATACGCGAAGTGAATAAGAAGAGCCGAGGCATAAAACTTCGCCTACACCCTGAATACGCTTTAGCTGTGGTGTGACGTTGATATTCATGTAGTTCGACATGAAGTTCGCGTCATACTCAGGAACTTCGCTTACGAGTGCGTTAATCTGCAGGAATGATGTCTGGCGTTTGAACGTGGTTACACCAATCATCGTTACTTCCTGAGGCAAAAGACCTTGGGCCATCGAAACGCGATTCTGTACGTTCACGGCAGCCATATCTGGATTTGTTCCCTGCTTAAAGTATACTGTAATTTGGGCAGAACCCGAGTTCGTGGCCGTTGATGTCATGTACATCATGTTCTCCACACCGTTTACACTTTCCTCAATGGGTTGGATAACGGCCTTTGTTACTGTCTCAGCACTTGCACCAGGATATGTTGCACTCACGACGACCGTTGGGGGAGCGATGTCGGGGAACTGCTCTACTGGAAGGCTGAGGTATGACAGGAGGCCCAGAAACAAGATGACGATGGCAATAGACATCGCCATAACCGGGCGTTTGATAAATATATTTCCTTTCATATTCTGCAATCTATTTCCTTACTAATAATCAACAACTGGCTTATTTCACCTTTTGGTCTTCCTTCACCATGCTTGCACCTTCGGCAACGATTTCTTCGCCAGCGGTCAGACCTTCGGTGATAACGAATTCCTTGCCATTGTTTTGGGGCAGGATTTCAACAATGCGGCTATGTGCAACGCCGTCCTTGTCTACTACATATACTTTATGCTTGTCTTGGATCTGAACGACGCCTGCAGCAGGTGCTACGAGTACATTCTTGTATTCGACGGGCATAATGACATTGCCAGTAGAGCCAGAGTGGAGCATGTGGTCGGGATTGTTAAACACGGCGCGCATTTGAACGCTGCCTGTCGAGCGGTCAACAACACCGCTCGCTGACTCAACAGTACCTGTGCTTTCATAAATTGAACCATCCACGAGTTGCAGTTGCACGGCTGGCATTGCGCTGATAGCCTTTTCTGTAGAACCAGCCTTGCGAGTCAGATCGAGGAAATTTGCTTCGTTGATGCTGAAGTACACATACATTTGGTTGTTGTCGGAAACTGTGGTCAGCGCTTGGGGAATGGTGGGACCAACCAGCGCGCCCTGACGGTAGGGCAGTGTTCCAACTACACCATTAGCAGGGCTCTTGACAACTGTGTAGGAAAGTGAATTGCGCGCATTGACAACCTGTGCCTCAGCTTGTGCCACTTGGGCCTTTGCCGTGAGCAAACCGTTCTGGGCTGTCTGCAAATCAAATTCGCTCACTACCTGCTGGTCGAAAAGTTGCTTGCGACTGTCGTAGGTAAGCTTTGCGGTAGCCTCTTGTGCTTTCGCAGCCTTCAGTGCAGCCTCGGCGGTGTTCAGCGCAGCCTGATAGGGAACTTGGTCAATGATGAAAAGCGTTTGGCCTTTGCTCACCTTTTGTCCTTCTGTGACGCACAGGCGTTGCAGTGTTCCGCTTACCTGAGGATAAACCTCAATGTCTTGTCGTCCACGAATGGTCGCGCTATATTTGGAACTAAGTGTTATGTTCTGTTTTGTTACTTTTACGGTTTTGAATTCTACGACGGAAGCACTTTGCTGCTTTTTCTCTCCGCAGGAACTCAGTAATGCTACAGTCGTAATAGCCGTGAGCATTAATAGTTTGACATTCATTCTCATATGTTTAATTTGTGTGTTATTAAAATTCAAGTGCAAAGGTACGAAAAAAAACGAATTACAGTTGATTGTAATTCGCTTTAAATGCTGGTTAATTGTCCTATTTGGCTCTTTTCTATACGTTTCTAACAAACTTTAACTTTTCATTGCTCTTCAAATAATTTGTCGATAAAGTCTGAAAGGTCTTTCCCTCGAAGTTTCTCGGCGATGATTTTGCCGTTGGCGTCTATTATGAAAATGCTGGGGATGTACTTCACCTGATATTCCATAATGGCCTGCTTGTCGATGTCGATGTAGTTGCACCAGGGCTCCTCCATTTCCTTTAGGGTTTCCTCCCAGTCCTCGAAGTTTCGGTCTACGCTTAATCCGATGATGTCCAATCCTTTAGCGTGATATTTCTCATAGAGACGTTTAAGGTTGGGAACTTCGTTCAGGCAGGGTTCGCACCACGAAGCCCAAAAGTCGAGTAGCAGATAGCGATTGCTTTGGTGAGTAAACGAAAGCAGTTTCTCGCCCTTTTCGTGTGTCATCACAGCAACGGTGGGTGCAATGTTTCCCAACATTGTCGGGGGATAGACGACATCTTTCACCTCGCGCCCGTAGTAACTCTGCTTGGCCTCGTCGCTCATTGCGTCGTAAAGAGCGCGTTGATTCTTGTCGAGATTCTTGCTGAATCGTATCATCAGCAGTGGTGCAAGAAAGTTCTGCCGATGCTTCAGAATCATGGTCTTATAGTATTCGTGAAGTTCGACATAGTTCCCAGTGATGCGCCCAATGTATTCTTTGCCCACCATCGTTTGATACATGTCGGCAATGGCTTGCTCGTTCTTCTCTTCCTTAGCTCTTTTTATGAATTTCTGGACGTCGTGGAAGTCGTTGCCGATTCCACTTGTGAGGCTGTCGAGATGGAGTAGGTATTCGGTTATGGCGTTCTGGTAGGGCACTTGCCAAGCGGCGCCTGTAACACTAATCTTTGGAAATTCCACTGTCGGGCGGTGTCCGTTCTTGCTTTTGTGCACTCGTCCCGATATGCGAATATCTTCGTCGGGGCTTGCCATAAGTTCGTATCCGCCAGCGTATCCCTTTAGTCCGATGATGATTAGGCGTGACTCGTTGAGCGGGATGCGAAGGGCCTGTTCCTCCTGTTTACCTGCAACCTGCAGGATTAGCGGGGAGGTGGGTTTGTTGAATGTTCCCCACGATAGTGTGATGCTGTCGCCCGTTTGCAATCCTTTGAGGTCGAGCGTTATGCGCGCCTCTTTTTGTGCCATTGCGCTATTTGCTGCCAATAGTATTACGCCAAGAACTATCGGAATAATGTTTTTCATAACGTGCTGCTATCTTGGTTATGAATTCATACTTATGAGAAATTCTTCGTTGCTCGCAGTGCTTTCCATGCGCGACTTCAGCTCATTCATTGCTTCAATTGGATTCATGTCGGCAAGGAATTTGCGAAGTATCCACATGCGGTCGAGCGTCATCTTGTCGTGCAGCAGGTCGTCGCGTCGGGTGCTTGATGCCACGATGTTGACGGCGGGGAATATGCGCTTGTTTGCCAGTGTGCGGTCGAGTTGCAGCTCCATGTTGCCCGTTCCCTTGAATTCCTCGAAGATAACTTCGTCCATCTTGGAGCCAGTATCTGTGAGGGCCGTTGCGATGATGGTGAGTGAGCCGCCGCCTTCAATGTTTCGTGCTGCGCCAAAGAAGCGTTTGGGCTTGTGCATGGCGTTGGCGTCTACACCGCCGGTGAGCACCTTGCCGCTTGCTGGCGTGACGGTGTTGTAGGCGCGTGCCAGACGCGTGATTGAATCGAGGAAGATTACGACATCGTGGCCGCATTCCACCATGCGCTTTGCTTTCTCCAATACGATTCCTGCGATTTTTACATGGCGCTCTGCGGGTTCGTCGAAGGTTGATGCGATGACTTCAGCATTCACCGTTCTCGCCATATCGGTGACCTCCTCGGGGCGTTCGTCAATGAGCAGCATCATCAGATAGGCTTCAGGGTGGTTGCGTGCAATGCTGTTGGCGATATCCTTCATCAAGAGCGTTTTACCCGTCTTTGGCTGCGCCACGATGAGTGCGCGCTGGCCCTTGCCGATGGGGGCAAAGAGGTCGACAACGCGTGACGAAAGACTGTCGTTCTTTCCTGTGCATAGTGTGAATTTCTCGTCGGGGAAGAGTGGCGTCAGGTGCTCGAAGGGGCTGCGGTCGCGGGCGATGCTGGGGTCGCAGCTGTTGATGCTTGTTACACGAATGAGCGGGAAGTATTTTTCTCCCTCGCGAGGCGGGCGGACGGGGCCTTCAACGACATCGCCCGTCTTGAGTCCCAGGTTCTTGATGATTTGCTGGCTGACGTAGATGTCATCGGGCGAGGCCAGATAGTTGTAGTCGCTTGAACGCAGGAAACCAAAACCTTCTGGCATGATTTCCAGCACGCCTTCTCCCATGAGCTTTTCGCCGAAGTCGTAGCGCTGCTTCGTGGCTTGCGCTTTCCCTTTTTCGGCATCTGGTGCAGGGTGTTGGTCCTGTGTGTACTTTGTGTCGTTAGCCTTGGGCTCCTCGGCTGTTGGTTCGGCGTTTTCTTCCTTGAGGCCTTTTAGGATAATGAAGTCGGGCTCGTCACGCTTGAAGAATTCGTCGGTTGTTGGGGCTTTGGTACTTTCTTCCTTAGCCGTCGGCTCACTGTTGTCAGTTTGCTTCTCTGCCTTTTTTTGTGCGGCGGTCTTCCGTTTTGTGGTTTGGGACTCTTTCGCCTTTTCTTCATCCTTCGTTGTTTCGTCCTTTGTTGTTTCTTCGCTTTCCTTGGCAGCCTTCTTCGTGCGTCCGCGTTTTGCTTTTGGGGCTTCGGCTGTTTCTGCCTTCTCGGCCTTCTCTCCAGACTCTGCTTCAGCGGCGGGCGAGGTGGCAGCAGGGGCGGCAGCCTCTGGCTGGGTCTTTTCCTTCGTGGCCTTCTTGGGGCGGCCGCGCTTGGGCTTCTCTGCAGTTGCGGTTTCGGGCATCGTTGCCTCTTTGTCTATGATGTTATATATGAGTTCCATCTTGTCGTTCGACATCTGGGCACCAATACTCATACCAAGCTCCACGAGCTGCTCGGGAGTCATGCTTTCAAGTTCACTCTTTGTGTGCATGTATGCTAAATATAAAATGTAAAATAGAAATGATTCTGGGGAGTAATGCGATTCGGATGTGCCGCATTTGTTGGGGCAAAGGTACGAAAATAAATTAAAAAATAAAAATAATGTTTATTTTTTTGTACCTTTGTGAGTAAATTATGCATTCGATGGCTCAGGTGAATTCTTTTCTTCAGGTAAATGGTTTGACCCGCAGCGTTGGCGACCGTGTTTTGTTTTCCGATGTGTCCTTCGGAATTGCTGAGGGGCAACACGTTGGACTGATTGCGCAGAACGGTACGGGCAAGACGACTTTGCTGAATATCTTGGCGGGGAGGGATTCTGCCGACGAGGGAACCGTCGTCTTCCGCAATGGCATACGCATCGGCTATCTCGAGCAGCAGCCCCGTTATCCGATGGAGATGACCGTCAGGGAGGCGGCCCATTGTCACCTGCGCCTTTCTGAGATGGATGAGGAGGAGCAACAGCAGGTGGAAGTGAAGTCGGCCCGCATTCTTACTAAACTTCGAATCAACGACTTGGAGCAGCCGCTTTCGCAACTCTCAGGAGGACAGCTGAAGCGCGTCTCCCTGGCCAACGTGCTTACGCTTGAGCCAGATTTCCTCATTCTTGACGAGCCCACGAACCACCTCGACTTGGAGATGATTGAATGGCTCGAGAATTACCTTTCACGCTCGTCGATGACGCTCCTCATGGTTACCCACGACCGCTATTTCCTTGATCGCGTGTGCGGCCTCATTCTCGAGCTCGACAACCAGTCGCTCTATGCCTACAGAGGCAATTATCAGTATTACCTCGAGAAACGCCAGGAGCGCATTGCCGCTATGGAGTCGCAGATAAGCAGGGCGCAGAACCTCTATCGCACGGAGCTCGACTGGATGCGTCGCATGCCTCAGGCGCGCGGACATAAGGCCCGCTATCGCGAGGAGGCCTTCTACGAATTGGAGAAGGTTGCCAAGCAACGTATGGAAGAGAAACGTATTCGGCTACAGGCAAAGTCGGCATACATCGGCTCGAAGATCTTCGAATCGGAATACGTCAGCAAGAGTTTCCCTATGGCCGACGGTGGGGAGAAGGTCATCCTGCGCGACTTCTACTATAACTTCTCGCGCTTCGAGAAGATGGGTGTCGTCGGGGCCAACGGCACGGGCAAGACTACCTTCGTGAAGATGCTCCTAGGCCTTGTTGCACCCGACAACGGACGGTTTGTCGTAGGCGATACAGTGCGCTTCGGCTACTATTCGCAGGAGGGTATGCACTTCGACCAGCAGATGAAGGTCATCGACGCCATTCGTCGTGAGGCAGAATATATCGACTTGGGAGGCGGGCGTCATCTTACGGCCATGCAGTTTCTCCAGCATTTCATGTTCACGCCTGAACAGCAACAAAACTATATCTACAAACTCTCGGGCGGCGAGCAGCGGCGGCTCTACCTGTGCCAGGTGCTCATGAAGAGCCCCAACTTCTTGGTGCTTGACGAGCCGACGAACGACCTCGACATCCTCACGCTGCAGATTCTTGAGGAGTACCTCCAAGACTTCAGCGGATGCGTCATCGTCGTAAGCCATGACCGCTATTTCATGGATAAGGTCGTTGACCATCTACTTGTCTTCCAAGGCGACGGCCGCGTGAAAGACTTCCCTGGGAACTATACACAATATCGCGAGTGGGAGCGACTGCGCCCGATGGAGGAGAACGCAAAGCCCAGCCGCACGGCAAAGGAAGCAAAGGACTCGAAGGACTCGCGTGGAAGCAGGGCGGCGGACAGCGCCAAGCGTCGCCTAACCTTCAACGAAAAGCGCGAGTTCCAGCAACTCACGGCCGACCTTGAGGCGCTTGAGCGCGAGAAGAGCGCCATCGTCGGGGCCCTGTCTGGTGGAGAGATTTCTGTCGAGGAAATCACCGAGAAGTCGAAGCGCCTGCCACTGCTCCAGCGGGAGCTCGACGAAAAGGAGATGCGCTGGCTTGAACTCAGTGAACTGGCGTAGCGTTCTCTTAGCTCACGTGACGCTACGTTTTGCCCCATGCGACGCTACGTTTTGCCCCATGCGACGCTATGTTTTGTCCCATGCGACGCTACGTTTTGCCCCATGCGACGCTATGTTTCAGCTCATACGATACGACGTTTATCCTATTATATATTCTCGCGTGCGTGCGTGGAGCGTAAACTTCTGTATCAGATTGTAAATTTTTTGCGTAATTCCTTGGCAGCGTGAAAGAAAATGCTTAATTTTGCTGATGATTTAACAGATAAACGCTAAACAATGTATAAGATAGCTCGCTTTTGGTGGTGGCAAGGCTCGGGATTAAAACAATCGTGAGAAGATGGCCGCGTACCTAAGAAGTAGGCAAAGAAAATAAGAGGCTTGTCGTTCTTGCGACAGGCCTTTTTTAATGAACAACCGATTCTAACATTAGAGAGAATATACCAAAAGACTTAACCCTTAATATTACTCGTATGAAACAGAAGAAATTCATCCTGAGCGAGAGCGAGATTCCAACGCAGTGGTATAACATTCAGGCCGATATGCCTAACAAGCCGCTGCCTCCCCTTAATCCCCAAACTCGTCAACCCCTTGGGTGGGAGGATTTGGCGCACATCTTCCCGACGGAGTGCTGCAAGCAGGAACTGAACACGACCGACCGCTTTATCGACATCCCTGAGCCCGTGCTTGAGAAATACAAGTTCTATCGCTCCACACCTCTGGTGCGCGCTTACGAATTAGAGAAGGCGCTCGACACTCCTGCCCACATCTATTTCAAGAACGAGTCGACCAACCCGCTGGGCTCCCACAAGGTAAATTCTGCCCTTGCGCAGTGCTATTATGCCAAGCAGGAAGGCACCACGAACGTGACGACTGAGACGGGAGCAGGGCAGTGGGGCGCTGCGCTCAGCTATGCAGCCCGCGTGTTTGGCCTCGAGGCAGCCGTCTATCAGGTGAAGATTTCTATGTTGCAAAAGCCCTACCGCTCGAGCATCATGCGCACCTTCGGCGCAACCGTTGAGGGCTCTCCCTCGATGTCTACCCGTGCCGGCAAGGACATCATCACGAAGAACCCCATGCATATGGGCTCGCTGGGAACGGCCATCTCCGAGGCCGTGGAGCTCGCGATTACCACTCCCAACTGTAAATATACCCTAGGCTCCGTGCTCAACCACGTGGCTCTCCACCAGTCGATTATCGGCCTCGAGGCAGAGAAGCAGATGGAGAAGGCTGGCGAGTACCCCGATACGGTTATTGCCTGCTTCGGCGGCGGCTCGAACTTTGGCGGCCTTGCCTTCCCCTTCATGCGCCACAACATCCTCGACGGGAAACGGACGGAGTTCATCGCTGCAGAACCCGATAGCTGCCCCAAGCTCACTCGCGGACGCTTTGAGTACGACTTCGGCGACGAGGCCGGACTCACCCCGCTGCTGCCCATGTATACCCTCGGCCACGATTTCCGTCCGGCCAATATCCACGCTGGCGGTCTTCGCTACCACGGCGCCGGAATGATTGTATCGCAACTCATCAAGGACGGCCTGATGCACGGAGTGGACATTCCCCAGCTCGAGACCTTCGAGGCAGGCATCCTCTTTGCCCGCACCGAAGGCATCATCCCCGCCCCCGAATCGAGCCACGCCATTGCCGCCACCATCCGTGAGGCGCTGAAGTGCAAGGAGACAGGCGAGGAGAAAGTCATCCTCTTCAACCTCTCGGGCCACGGGCTCATCGACATGACTGCCTACGACCAGTATATCAACGGCGACCTTGTGAACTACCACGTGAGCGACGAGGAAATAGCCAACAACCACTTTGGCGTCAAGTAATCGTTGACGGACGAGTCTCCGTGCTCGTTGGCATAACGATGAGCGCCCCGCGGTTCCTATGGTGGATTCCCGCGGGGCGTTTCGTATCACGTTGTTTCGTGGCTTATTGTATGCCGATGAGCTTGTGGGTTTGCAGGCTGAGGCGCCAATGGGGATGCTCAAGGACGAAGCCCACGGCGGCGGTGGTGATTCGCCTGTTCTCTTCGTCATCGCCGGTGTCGCAGGGCTGCAGGCTCCACACCTGCGGGGCAAACATCTGCTCGTAGGGGCGCATGTTCTGGCCTTCGAACACAACCTTCAGCTCATGGGGTTGCAGCACGACGGTCTTGTCGAGCATCTTGGGCGAACACGTGACCCAGTCGATGGCCGCGGGGAGCAGTCGCGTGCCGTTGGTCTCAATCTGCACGTAGAATCCTGCTTCGTGAAGCGCGTCGATGAGCGTCGCGAGGTCGGGTTGTAAGGAAGGTTCGCCGCCCGTGATGACTGCGTGGCGCGGTTTGTATTCCGAGGCCTCTTCCACGATTTCCCCGATGCTCATCTCGCGCCCTGTTTCGTGCTTGGTATCGCAGAAACTGCAACGCAGGTTGCATCCGCTGGTGCGAATGAACACGCAGGGCTTGCCCGTGTGGTAGCCCTCACCTTGCAGCGAGCAGAATATCTCGTTAATCTTCATCCTTCTCGTACGAAGCCTCGTTGTTTTGGCTCTCCACGACGTCTACGCGGTAAGCCTGCGGAATTTGGTCGCAAATCCATCGGGCGATGTTCTCGGCCGTGGGGTTGAAGGGTAGAATCTCGTTGAGGTTAGCGTGGTCCAAGCGGTCGCGGATGAGCTGCTTGAGGTGTGTGAAGTCGACCACCATTCCGTCGGCATTCAACTCGCGCGCCTTGCAGTAGATGGTCACAATCCAGTTGTGGCCGTGCAGTTGGGTGCACTTGCTGTCGTAGGATAGCTTCAGCTGGTGGCTGGCCGATATTTCGAAGGTTTTCTTAATAAAGTACATGCTTTGTTTTACGTGTGTGTTAGAGATTATAGAATTGCGTGAAAGCGCGGATGCAGTATTTGTGGTCGTCGACGGAGCCCGTCTCTCGGCACGAGTGCATGGCCCAGATGGGGTTGCCCATATCGACTCCGCGCAGCGGAAGACTTCCGGCAAGGATGTTGCCCAGCGTGCTGCCGCCAGCCACGTCGCTGTGGTTGACGAAGTACTGGTGGGGAACGCCCGCCAGTCGGCACACTTCGGCAAACGTGGCAGACGACGATGCGTCGGTGGCGTACTTCTGCGCAGCATTTATCTTGATGACAGGTCCGCCGCCCATCTGCGGATGGTTCGTGGGGTCGTATTTCTCGCTGTAGTTGGGGTGCCAGGCGTGGGCGTTGTCGGCGCTCACCATGAAGGCCTGCTCCACGGCCCTGAAGTAGTCGTCCTGCGTGCCCCCTTGTGCCAGTGTGATGCGCTGCAGCATGTTGGCCAGGAAGGGACTTCCGGCACCCTGCTTCGTCTGGCTGCCAGTCTCTTCGTTGTCGAAGATGGCCAGCACCTGTGTGGTGGCGGGTTGCTTGTCGGATTCCAGAAGGGCTTCCAGCCCGGCGTGCACCATCGAAAGGTCGTCGAGCCGGCCGCTCGAGATGAATTCCTGGTGGAGGCCCAGTATGCAAGCGGGAGTGGCGTCGTAGAGGTAGAGGTCGAAGTCGAGAATGTCTGCCTTGTTGGTTGCCAGTTCGTCGGCAATGAGGTCCAGGAGTGCGCCTCCCTCAAGTCCTTTCCCGTCGATGCCCATGATGGGGAGCATGTCCTTCTGTTTGCTCAGCTTCACGCCGTCGTTCACCTGTCGGTTAAAGTGTATGGCCAGGTTGGGGATGACGAGCAGCGGGCGGCTGATGTGAAGGAGCCTCGTTTGGGGGTGCAGCGGGTCGGTGCCGCGCAGCATGACGCGGCCAGCCAGCGAGAGTGGTCGGTCCATCCACGTGGAGAGAATTGGTCCGCCATAGACTTCTGTGTTAAGCTTCACGAGTCCGCCCTCGCATTTGATTTCGCCGTTGGGCTTGATGCGGAAGGTAGGCGAGTCGCAGTGGGCGCCGATGATGTGGAAACCAGCTTCGGCCAGCGGTTGACGCCCCATGCGGAAGGCGTAGAGCGAGGAGTCGTTTTTCGTCACGAAAAAGGTGTCTCCAGGCTTCACTTCTGGCATTGCATCGCCGGGACACAGCTGTTTGAAGCCAGCGGCCAGCAGTTCCTGCGCGAGTGTCTTGACGGCCAGAAAGTTGACGGGCGATTTATCAAGGAATTCAAGTATGTCCATAGTTGTAGTGTGTACTTTCCTAAAAGATTGTTGTGGAGTTCCAGGGGTAGAATTGCTCGCTGACGGAGAAGGTTCCCAGTGCTCGCTCCAGCTTGTCCCGCGTGAGGGGGATGTGAGCCATGCGTGCGCTGTCAAGTCCGATGTACTTGCGCGGTTTGTTGGGCAACCATGTCCAGAACTTTTCGATGGAGCCTTCGTCGAGCTCCTCAAGGCCTGCATAGGCAATGATTACGGGCAGGTGGAAACGGTTGACACAGCGCGAAATCTGCCAGTTCAGGATGTGACTTTCAGTGTTCAGAACGGGGCTGGCCACCACGAGCAGGTTATCGGCTTCGGCCATGAGCTTCAGGAAACGACTCTTGGTTGTTGTTTCCAGCAGGTCGTCGTGTTCCGACGAGAAGTGAATCTCGTGCATGTTCACGAAATTGAAACGGTTGGGATGGTTTTTTTGCCATTCCTCCAGCTGGCGGAAGGTGTGCCAGTTGCTGTTCACGGTGTCCTGTACGGCATCGGCGTCGAAGGCTATGTATGTTGCTCTTGGCTTCATGTTTTTTGTTTTGTGTATGGCAAAGGTACAATAATTAAATTAAAAATTAAAGATTCAAAATTAAAAGTTGTAACTTTGTTGGGAATTTAAAACGAAATGACATGAAACGCATAGTATTGTTGCTGCTTTCTCTCGCGTGTGGCTTGCTCAACGGCCGGAGCCAGCGCCTGACGGACTACGTCGACCCGATGATTGGTTCGGGCGACCACGGGCATGTTTTTGTGGGAGCCAATGTGCCGCAGGGCATGGTGAATGTTGGACCCACCCAACTCGAGACGGGCTGGGATTGGTGTTCAGGCTACCACTATAGCGGACAAAAGATTGTGGGCTTCGGCCACATGCACCTCAGCGGCACAGGCTGCAGCGACTTGGGCGACATCGCACTCATGCCCACGTTACAAGATCTTGAGATGAGTCGCGAGGCACTGGCCACGGAGTATAGCCACGACGACGAGCTTGTGAGGCCAGGATACTATGCCGTGCGCCTCCGTCGCGACCACATTCTATGCGAAATGACGGCCACCAAGCGTGTGGCACTCCATCGCTACACCTTCCCGCGCGGTTCCAACAATGCGCGCATCGTCATCGACCTCTCCAACGGCGTTGGCGATCGCCTCGAGCAGTCGCGCATCTATCAGATTGACGACTTCACGCTTGCGGGCTTCCGCATTAGCAAGGGGTGGGCCTCGCGTCAGCAGGTCTACTTCTTGATGCATTTTTCGCGCCCCATCCACAATTGGCTCTCGCCATCGGCCGACTATCCCTACGCCCAGGCCACCTTCGAGGTGGGACCAGGCGACGATGTGATGGTTAAGGTTGCTCTTTCGCCCGTCAACGAGATGAACGCTCGCACGAACCTCAAAACCGAGATGCCCGACTGGGATTTCAACGCCGTGCGCGAACAGGCGCTTCAGGCGTGGGACGAGGAACTGGGTCGCGTCAAGGCTACCTTCCGATCCGACAGTGAAAGGCGTACGTTCTACACTTCGATGTACCATTTCCTCTATGCGCCCGTGGTGTGGTGCGACGTCAATGGCGATTACATGGGCAGCGACGGACGTGTGAGACACGGGGCTTCGTTCTGCAACTACACGACATGGAGCCTCTGGGACACCTATCGCGCAGCACATCCGCTGGCCACGCTCATCATGCGCGACCGCCTGTCGGACTATGCCCAGTCGATGATGGCCATCTACCGCGAACAGGGTGAACTGCCCGTGTGGCACCTGATGTCCAACGAGACCTATTGCATGGTGGGATGCCCCGCCGTGCCTGTGTTGGCCGACATGGTCCTGAAGGGTGTCGAGGGCATTGACTACAAGGAAGCCTTCGAGGCCATGAAGACGAGCCTGATGCGCGACAATCGTTCGCTCAACCGCATGAAGCAGTACGGTTGGGTTACGTGGGATACGGGTGACGGCGAGGCTGTGGCCAAGAGCCTTGAGTATTTCCTTGCCGACTGGAGTGCGGCCCAGGTGGCTGGCCTCGTGGGCGAGACGTCCGACAGCGCCTACTTCTATCGTCGCAGTCAGGGCTATCGCCGCATGTTCGACCCCCAGCGTCAGTGCATGCGCGCCCTGAGCACGGACGGACGTTTTCGCGACGAACCTAACTTTAACCCTTGCCATCAGACGCGTGACTACACGGAGGGTAACCCCTGGCAGTACACGTGGCTCGTGCCCCACGACGTGATGGGGCTCGTGAGCTGTTTCCCCTCGCGCGAAGCCTTCATTGCGCGGCTCGACAGCCTGTTCCTGGCCGACGGCGATTTGGGCAAGGATGCCAACCCCGACATCACAGGACTTATCGGGCAGTATGCCCACGGCAATGAGCCCAGCCACCACGTGCTCTACCTTTATAACTACGTGGGACAACCCTGGAAGACGCAGCAACGCGTACGCCAGGTGATGAGTGAACTCTACAGCGATGCGCCTGCAGGCCTTTGCGGCAACGAGGATGTTGGGCAGATGTCGGCTTGGTATATTCTGTCGGCCCTTGGACTGTATCAGGTAGAACCCTGCGGCGGCCGCTACCAGCTGGGCAGTCCGTTGGTCGAAGAGGCCGTGTTGCAGGTCGGTGATGGGAAGACGTTTACTGTGCGCACCCACGGAGGAAGTCCTGAGGCGATTTACGTGCGCGAGGTGCGGCTCAACGGTAAGCGCCTGTCACGCTGGTGGGTCGACTACAAGGAAATCATTGCCGGCGGAGTGCTTGATTTTTACATGCGCAAGTAACCCTCTCGCACACTTTCTCTCTTAGCTTTCGATTTCGAATCTCAGTGTCTTGTGGCTCACGGGGTGGAGGAACTCCAGGCGGTCGGCCACGAGCATCAGACGCTGAGCGGCCGTGCCATACAGACGGTCGCCCACGATAGGGTTTCCCAGTCCCTCTGGTGCTGCCATGTGGAGCCGCAGCTGGTGGGTGCGCCCTGTGTCTGGCCATAGGTGTATGCGTGCGTGGCCGTCAGGTGTGTTTCCTGTCACTTCGTAGTGTGTGATGCTTCGCCGCCCGTGTTCCTGGTTAACGATTTGGCGCGGGCGGTCATAGGGGTTAGGGCAGATGAGCAGGTCGATGGTTCCCTTACTGCCTGGCTCCATAGGGCGCTCCAATAGGGCCGTGTAACGCTTTCTCACGGTGTGGGTAATGAATTGTTGCTGCAGGGCGTGGTAGGCATCTTCGTTTAAAGCTACCACCATCAGTCCGCTAGTCTCCATGTCCAGGCGATGGACAATCATCGGTCCTTGGGCCTCGGGGTAGCGTTGGCGCATGATGTCCTGTAGGCTGGGCAGCGGCTCCTTGCCCGGGACGGAGAGCAGGCCCGAGGGCTTGTCGACGACTACAAATTCTTTTTCCTCATACACAATGCGCAATTGACAGATGAGGTCCTCGTAATTGCGGCTCAGCGGGTTTTGCTCCACGTCGAGCCCCTGCATCATCCATTCCAGTATGGGCTTGCACTTGTGCTGGCAGGCAGGGTAGAAGTTACCCTCGCGGCGTACCTCTCCTCGTGGCGCGCGCCCCACCCAAAACTCGCCCATGCAGAGGGGCCTGAGACCGTGGCGATAGGCGTATTCGAGCAGTTTGGGAGCGCAACATTCGCCAGCTCCGGCAGGCGGAACGCGTGGTGCGAAAATGTCGAGCAGCGGGCGTTCCTCTCCGCGAGCGTTGTGGAAGGAAAACTGGCGGAAGAGCCATTGCTGCAGGGCCTGACTGCGGTGGGTGCGCTCCTCGGTGGGCGGAAGGGCTGCGATGCGCGCCTCTTCTTGCTCGAAGTATGTGCCGTGGAGGTCGAAGACGGGCGGCACAAAGTAGGGTAGTGTGCTCCTTCCGCATAGCGTGCCTGAGAAGGCTGCCAGGAATCCTCCGCCCTCTACGACCAGTACGCCCATCATCTTGCCCTCGCCTGCTTCGAGCTGCCAGTCGGGGTGGCGGCTGAGTTCGGCGGTGAGCTCTCGCGCGGCCAGTCTCACCAGCGGGTGGGGCTCATAGCAGAATGGGAAAGTCATCTGCCTTGGGGACGGTGTGCCCTCGGCCTCGGGCGGCAGCGGGTGCAGGAGCGGGTCATTGTCGTGCATGTGTGGGGGTCGTGGATTGTTTGCTTGCAAAGATACAACTTTTTTTGTACTTTTGCAAACTGATAACTTTCACGATATAAATATGAAAAAACTTACTTTTGCGGATTGGGTGATTGCCACCCGCCCTTGGAGCTTCCCGGCCTCGGTGATGCCGGTGATGGTGAGCAGTGTATGGATGTTTGTCTCGGGTCACGGTGTCAACTGGTGGCTGGCACTTGCGGCTGTGGTGAATATCGTGCTGGTTCACGCTGGCGGTAATGTATGGAGCGACTATCACGACTTTCGCCGTGGGGTTGACCGTGAGGACACCTTTGGTGTGAAGATTCTCACCAGCGGACAGTTCACGCCGAAGCAGGTGTGGTGGCTCTCTGTGTCTCTCCAGGTGGCTGCCGTCGCCATGGGCCTTGTGATGGTTTGGCTCACGGGACTCACGCTGCTTCTGTTCGGCATTGCGGGCATCGCCCTGTCGCTGCTCTATCCGCCCCTGAAGTACCACGCACTGGGCGATGTCGTCATTCTTCTGTGCTACGCCGTGCTGCCCATGCTCGGCACCACGTTTATCGTGGGCGGTACTGTAGTGCCTCAAGTGCTATGGCTGGCCGTCCCTGTGGGACTTATCACGGTCGCCATCCTTCATGCCAATAATACACGTGACATTGAGACCGACGCACGTGCTCATATCCACACCTTCTCCATGCTTACGGGCCGTTCCGTTGCCATTTGGATTTATGTTGTCGAACTCCTCGTGCCCTACTTGTGGCTCTTGGGGCTTGTCCTGGGCGGCTGGCTGGCTTGGCCTGCACTCACTGCACTGCTGTCGCTGCCTCTGGCTGTGGGCAACGTACGCCAGATGCTCCTTTGCCGCAGCGAGGGCATCAAGCCCATGGTACGCCTCGACGAGGCCACAGCCAAACTGCAACTCGCCTTTAGCCTGTTGCTTATTGCTGGTATGTTCCTCTCGTTGGCTCTATGAAACGGCTCCTTTTCTCCCTTCTTGTGGCCGCTGCGCTGTGGTTTGTGATGTTTGCGCCGCCTACTGCGCCTTACCTCAACTTCTGGTGGGCTATGTCTGCCAGCGCCTGCGTCTTGCTTTCGCTTGCCTGGGGCGGTCGTCGCGATGCGGCGGTCGGGCCAGAGCTCTTCCCTCGCAGTCTGCGCCAGGCGTTTGCCTCGCTGGTTCTCGGCGTGGCGATTGCCGTTGTGCTGTGGGGTGTCTTCTGGGTGGGTGATAAACTCTCCAGCTTCATGTTCGACTTTGCCCGGCCACAGGTCGACCTTATCTACGGCATGAAGTCTGATACGCCGCCCTTTGTTATTGCCCTCCTGCTCCTGCTGCTTATCGGACCTGCCGAGGAACTTTTCTGGCGTGCCTACGTCCAGTCGACGCTCTCCCGCCACTGGGGGGCCGACTTGGGCTTCCTCGCCACAACGGCTGTCTACACGCTTGTCCACCTGCCCTCCCTGAACTTCATGCTCATGATGGCGGCCCTTGCCTGCGGTCTATGCTGGGGATTGCTTTATCGCTTGTGGCCCCAACACCTGGCGGCCATCGTCGTTTCCCACGCTCTCTGGGACGCCGCTGCCTTTGTCTGGTTCCCGTTTTAAGGGATTGGATGTGTTGGTGATTTAGTGATTTGGTGATTTGGTGATTTAGTGATTTAGTGATTTAGTGATTTGGTGATTTGGTGATTTAGTGATTTAGTGATTTGGTGATTTAGTGATTTGGTG
>CALZQV010000033.1 GCA_945828295.1 uncultured Prevotellaceae bacterium
TCAAGGTGAGTGACGGAGCAATGGCATATATCAACGGAGAACGACAATACAGCAAGCAGACACGACGCAGATTTGACACGCCCACTCGCTACACCGTAGCATACCCTAAACAATATCTGTACAAGACAACGAAAGTCAAAGACGAGATGTGGAGCTCTCCCGAAGAGGTGAGTGAAGACAAAATGTGGTTGAAGACGAAGGTGGCGCTTACAGCAGATATGTTTAGCACTAACGCACCAAGCAACCACGGGGAGGACCCTGCAAACTTGCTCGACGGCGACCATAACACATTTTTCCATTCCACCTGGGGCAAGGGCATATACCAGAAGCTCACGTGGTATGAGGGAGCATACTATGGCGATGGAGTCAGCCAGTGGCCTTATCTGGAAGTTGCTCTGCCTGAGCCGTTATACCGCCTCAAGTTCGAATATACCACACGCAACTCAGGTTCCTATGCCCCGCTGAGCTTCATTCTGCAAGGCAGCAATGACGGAGTGGTCTGGGACGAAATTAAGACATTCGACTCAGAGAAAGACCAACTGCCCACCGGAGCCGATGCCACCTACAGCAGTCCAATTCTTACCGCTGGTAAGTCATACCAACGACTGCGACTGCAATTGACATCCAGCATGCACAAGAATTATCTTGTGCTTAGTGAGTTCTCACTTTATAAAGTTGAGGAGAACCCAGACTATGAGCCAGAAGAACCAACATTGATTTCTCCCGCAGAATACAAGAAAGGATTCTATCCCTATGGTCGGGACTATGACGTGGAGGTAGACTACCTGACCGACCACCCCACAACGCCCTATAATGTGCCACGCATCGACATTTGGTTTGGCGACCGCGAAACATGGAGCAGTTCGATGTGGATTGGACGTTACGGCAAGACCTACTACGAGGAAGCTACCATTAAGATTGACGGAGGAGGCGTATACCCCGACATGGAGGAGACCCCGATGCAAATCAAGGGACGAGGTAATTCAACATGGACAGATAATGCCTGGAGCAAGAATCCCTACCGCATAAAATTTGCAGAGAAGCTAAAGCCGCTTGGCATGACAAAGGGCAAGTCGTGGGTTTTGCTCTGCAACAAGAATACAGGCTCGATGACCACCAACGCCTTGGCCATGAAGGTGGCCGACATGGTGGAGACACGTGGTTGCAACCACATCGTGCCAGTTGAGCTATATATTAACAACCAATATCGTGGTTCATACAACTTTACAGAGAAGGTTGGTTTCAACAACAATAGCGTCGACATTGCTGACGAGACTAACGCCGTAATGCTGGAACTGGATACGTACAGCGACGAAACAATATATAGGGAGAATACATACCGTCTTCCCGTAAAGATTAAGGAGCCCGACTTTACGGATGAAACCACAGTCACCAGTCTCACTACAAGCGGCATCATAAGCAGCTTCTCCGACTTCACATATGGCCTGAAGTACGACTCCGAAAATGCGCAATTCGACGTACAATCCGTGGTGCGCGCGATGTTGGTTACCGACTTGGTCCGTAATGAAGAACTTATGCATCCCAAGAGTTGGTTTATCTACAATGAAAACATTGAGGCCGACTCTCTATGGAACCTCGGGCCCGTATGGGACTTCGACTGGTCTTTCGGCTACGAACGTGGGAAAAACTATTATATCACGGGCGCCGATGTCGACCTCTTTTACTACATGTCGAGCAGCAACACGGGGTATCCCTTCTTCCGTGATCTTCTGCGCAATAGCGAAAAGGTAAAGAAAGAGTACTACCGACTTTGGACAGACTTTATCGAAAGCGGCAAGTTGGATGAGCTTATCGAGTACTGCGATGAATACTTTGAGTACGCCCGTCCCTCACTCGAACATAATTACGCTGGTGATGAAGGCTACCTATGGGGCGATGGCAAGAACTATGCCACCCACACATCGAACGCCAAGAACTGGCTGACAAAACGTGCAAACTACATCTACACTCACCTCACAAAATATGATTTGTCCGATGACATCATCGAACCTGACGAGGACTATGGTAAGCCAGACCGTGTAGATATGACAGAGCTGACCGACACACTGGTGAACGTATACACCATCAACGGTATTCTCATTCGTAAGCAGGTGCCCTATGTCAAGTTCCATCAAGGCCTTATGCCTGGCATCTATATTGTTAATGGTAAGAAAATAGCTATCGGACGATGAAATTTATCAGTTGGAACGTCAATGGTCTCCGTGCTGTTGCCGGCAAGAACTTCACTGAAGCCTTTGAGGCGCTGGATGCTGATTTCTTCTGCCTGCAGGAAACAAAGATGCAGGAGGGACAGTTGGACATAGCTTTCCTTGGATACCATAGTTTTTGGAACTATGCCGACAAGAAAGGGTATTCAGGAACAGCCATATTCACTAAGCACGCGCCACTTGGCGTATTTTATGGAATGGGTATCGACGAGCACGACCACGAAGGTCGTCTCATAACACTTGAGTACGAGTCGTTCTACCTCGTCTGTTGCTATACTCCGAATAGCCAAGACGGGCTGCGCCGGCTCGACTATCGCATGCAGTGGGAGGATGATTTCCGCCAATACCTACTCAAACTCGATAGTAAAAAGCCCGTAATCCTATGTGGCGACCTCAATGTTGCCCACGAGGAGATTGACCTAAAGAATCCCAAGATAAACCGAAAGAATGCAGGATTCACTGACGAAGAGCGCATGAAGATGACGACATTGCTCGAGAGCGGTTTCACCGACACATTCCGTCACTTCTACCCCGACCTAACCGATGCCTATTCGTGGTGGAGCTACCGATTCCGTGCCCGCGAGAAAAATGCCGGGTGGCGCATCGACTACTTCATCGTAAGCAACCGGCTTGTACCACAACTACAATCGGCGGCCATCCACAACGAAATCATGGGAAGCGACCATTGCCCAGTTGAGGTCATACTGACGATATAACACAAATCTTTTCACGACATCCCTATTCTTTAATATTAAATTAACTAACTAACAAGCAACAAACATGAGAAAAACTTTACTTTTTCTTTCTGTGATGCTATGCACTGCTGCCAGTGTTATGGCACAGGATGAGGAGCCAACAACTCCCGTCCACACCAAATCGTTCCTCGCAGTAATCGAGGATGCCAAGTTTATCGCAGCCGACGAGCACTATACCACAGGGCAAACCACTCTGCAAAGTGCTATTCAGACTGCCGAAGAAACTATTAAAGATCTGACCAGCGACGAGGATGTTCGCACAGAAACAATCACCCTTCAATCGGCTATTGACGAGTTTATTGCCAACAATACCCCCGTCAATGCAACCGAGAAGGTGCAAAATCCTTCGTTTGACAAGGACGCCACGAACGCCACAACCATCACGGGTTGGGTGTCGACTGGCTTCAAGGAGAATGCTCGCACACCAGGCAACGCCAGTACCAGCAGCACCACCATCTCGAAGTTCATTGAGGGATGGGCTAATGCTACGTCGCTCGGCGGCTCGGGCAACATCTATCAGAAAATAGCCAATCTGCCCGCCGGTCACTATCGCATGACTGCCGACGTCTTTGTCATCAGCCAAAAGACTGCCGACTTGGAAGAAGCCTACGGCGCAGAGCTCTACCTCAACGACAAAGTCGTGGAGATTGGCCTGACTGATGTACTCAAAGGAGTAAGAGCAGTAAACTTCGGTATCGACACTGACATCGAAAAAGGAGATACACTGACTATCGGTTTCCGCTACGCTGATCTTAACGTCAACTGGTTAGGTATGGATAACATCACACTTTACTTCATGGGTTCCCAGGAAGAGTATGATAATATCGTGAATGCCGAGAAACTGGCAGCTGCCATCGAGATGCTTAACGGTGCCCTGACGGCAGCCCACAACGAACTGGACCGTCTGGATGCTCCCCTCTTCCGCCCCGAGCTTAAGAATGCCATCGCTATAGCTGAAGTTGCACTTGAGGAGACCGATCCCGAAATCGTCACCGCAGCCGTAAATGAGCTGAATGCTGTCATCAAGCAATTTAACAACTACAACCGTAGCTACGTCAATCTGACGATTGCTATTTCCGATGCTGAGGTTCTGGCAGCAAGCGGTGAACTGACCGAGGGACTCGACGCCTTCAAGGAAGCCATCACCAACGCCAAGGAAGCCGTGGCCGACGTACTTGAAAACAACGTCGAGGAAGGTACGGCTGAAGATGGTGCTGACAGACTTGACGCAGCATTGGAAGTACTGCAAAAGGCTGAAGCATCCTTCCGCAGCAAAAACGCAAGCTATTCCCACCCTGCCAACGTGATTACCAATGGCGACATGAGCAGCACCGAAGGTTGGGACATCCTCTTAGAGGGAGCAAACCCCGGTCTTCATATTAACAGCACCGGAAGCGTCACGAACTTTACCGCACCCTTTATGGAATGCTGGGTGAATAATACCGACTACGGACAGGAGAACCATGCCCGCAAAGTCGTAACGACTCTGCCCGATGGTCTGGAACTTCCCAAGGGATACTACATCTTGAAGGCAGCTGCCCTGGCAACCCGTCAGGACCAAGCCGGCCTGAAGGTCAGCGGCGTAACCCTGCGCCTCAACGACCAAAGTGTGGACGTGCACACAGCCGACGGCGTTGCTCAGATTTATGAGCTGGCTACTGAACTCAACGAAGACGGCGGCGAACTGAGCTTTGGACTCTACATCGATGCCTCAACCGATGCAAACTGGATTGGATGGGACGAAGTGGAACTGCTCTTCGTCGGTCCTAAGGACAAGTATATGGAAGACAAGGCCGCAGCTGTGCTGGGCGAGCGTTTCAACACACTTAAGGATGCTATTGCCAATGCACAGGCCATCATCGAAAGTGTTGATCCCAACGGCATAGACATTGAATCACTGGAATTGTCGAAGTGGTTAGACGAAGGCTTATATATCCTGCAGAACCCCACCGACGAAAGTGCTACTGCCGAATACATCGACAACATTCTGGCAAAGATTGAAGAAAGCATCAAGGAATTCTACCTCAGCGGTGTTTCCCCCAAGGACGGCAAGTCATTCGACTTTACAAACCTACTCGCCAACCCATCCTTCGACATCGATGCCGCTCAAGGTTGGACTGCCAGCGAAGGCAGCGAACTGCCGGCTGGCACTGACTGCCCCAACTGGTGGTTTGGTGGTTCAACGACCAGGGAGCTGACCCAGGACTTCTATCAGATACTGTCAGACATGCCTGCTGGCAATTACCTGCTCAAGGCCAATGCATCTATTCGTGTAGACATGAACTATGCAACCGGCAACTATACCGCAGAGAAACTTGGTAACTACATGACAAGCTGCAAGGCATATGCCAACAACGACAGTACCGACATCCACCCCTTCTTCTACGAAGACGAGGAAAAAGGCCTGACACTGGAAAGCATGATGGCCATGACTAACGACTATGACTATCGTCATGGTAACGGCAGCCTTATCGATATGCTGAAGGAATCGGGTTACTTTGAAGTAGGCCTGCCCTTCACGCTCGAGGATAAGGGTGACATTAAGCTTGGTTTCCACCTTGAATTGCCTGGCCGAAGCGGCCAGATGTCCTTCATCGACTACTTCAAGTTGGAATATTTCGGCAACCAGGAAGTGCCCGCAACTGGCATTGAAGAAATTGCTCCGAGCCAGAACAACCGCAGTGCTGCTCACGGAATATATGACCTCAGCGGCCGCCGTCTCAACAGCACGAAACTCCAGAAGGGTTTATACATCATCAATGGCCGTCGGGTTGTGATTCGCTAATCCACCGGCATAGTTAAAGGAAAAGCCCCGCTGTCGTCAGTGACAGCGGGGCTTTCTTTTCGTTATGACTTGTCTACGCTTACCTTATGACCACCTTGCGGCCGTCAATGATGTAGAGGCCGGGACGCAGGGAAGCACCACTGCCCTGTATGCGTCGTCCGCTCATGTCATAGATGCCGCGGCGAGCTGATGTTGACGGGGTAACTTGTTCTTCAATGCCATTGATTCCGTCTATGACAACATCATCCTGCTTGCGACCGAAGTTCAAGCAGAAGACTCCCTTCGACAAGCCCCAGGAGTCGCCTTCGGGACCGAAGCCCGATCGAATGCCCGTATTGCCGTATGAAGTGGCATCCGTCACATCCCCCGAACTCTGGTTGAACTGGTAGTAAAGGCGCAAGTAGTATTTTTTCTTATCACCCGTAATGTAGTATTCGGGATCTTCGATGGGTTGGTTGCACAACGACTGCAGGATAGAGAGTGTGAGTGTAGCATTCCAGATGCGGAACTCGTCGATGCGGCCCGACAGAGCGATAGCAAACGTTTCTGGGCGGCTGATACTACCACCGGCACCAGTGGCCGACGAGATTTGTTTTCCATCACGATAGAACGTAACCGTTCCAGCGTTGTAGGTCACAGCATAATGGTGCCACTGACCGGCCACCACGCAACCGGCACTGCTCTTGACATCCTTGCTACCGTTTAGGAAGTGCAGACATCCGCTGGCGTCACTATAGATGAGGAAAGAGGAGTATCCTTCACCCATGGTCATGGGAGCAGCCTGGGTTTCGGGGAACATCCACCAATCGATGGTGAGTTTCTTTATCTCGGCATCATCGCTGATAGGCTTCGACAGAGTGAGCGTAGCAGCAGAACCGAAGGTCAGACCATTCTTTGAATCGGCATTGGTAACCACGAGAGCACGCTCCTGCGTTTTGCTGTGGTTGCCCTTGGCGTTCGATGCTTCAAGCGTAACATCATAGACACCAGGCTCTTCGGGTGTAAACTCATAGGATTCGTAACCCTTGACGATAGTCTTTTGTATGGTTCCGTTCAGTGTCCATGTCAGATTCGTAGGATAGTGCTTCGATGTGCTGGTTAGTTTCGTTGTCTCTCCCTTCATGATTATGGCCTCGCTGATGGCAAAGTCTGCTTCTGGCATGATAGCGCTAACGCTAACGACCTGAGTTTTCTGTTTCTTTTCGCCCGAAGGTGATGTTACAGTAAGTGTAACTTCATAGTCTCCAGGTTTCTGGAATGTGGCGCCAGCTATTGGAGTGTTGACCTTCTCGACGTCAGCTCCAGGCATCGACCACTCGTAGACGTAACCCTGCACGAAGTTGCTCACCTTGAAGCTCACGTGCTCGCCACTGCCCACCTCTGTGGCGCTTATGGTGAAATCGGCATCAAGTGCCGGCGCATCGCCCACCGTGAGATCAAGCTCTGCAGTAATCTCTCGCGCTTGAGCATCGTCACCCGAAGCGTCGGCCTCGTAATCGTAGCCAGTCACCTGCACTTTGTAGGTGCCAGCCTTAGGGAAGGTGACCGTCGGAGAGGTGATATACCAGTCGGTGATACCCAAATCAGGGATGTTCCACACCAGCGTGCGTATGGCGTCACCCCGATTTGTGGTGAGTGTTACGGGCACGTTGGCATTAACTTTCACGGGTTCGTTGATGCTCAGGATGTTTGTCCTATCTCTTGGTCTCAGGAGCGACGGGTTCGAACTCGGTGTTTCTTCATTAAAGTTTGCGTTGGTAATCATCGCATGATGGGCGCCGATGCAGTCGCGCAGGTAGCTCTGCCCGTCAATCTCAATAACGTCACCCTTGTAGTAAGCTATCAGTCCGTCGGGCTGCACCTCACCATAAAACTCGCGGTTGTATGTCGACTTAACCTCGGAGGCCGTACGAGCGCAGTTCCATATACGTATCTCGTCGTACGAGGCATCCTGGTAGTTATTTCCGGCATTGCTGAACACCAGATTTCCAAAACCACCAATGCCGCTATAGGTGCCACTGCCGACGGAGCCGGCTGCAGTACCATTGATGTAGGCCGTGAGTTTGTTTCCCTTTACCACGATTGCCACGTGAGACCAGGTGTTGACTGAAAGTTTGGCACTGGTAGCATCAATGCGGTGTCCACCCGTGTTCCAGCCTACCGACAAGGTTCCGTCGGAGTTACAATGGCCATAGAACGTGCCCCATCCTGGGCCGAACATGTTGTTATAATTGATTAGACTGTTAGGCTTGATATAGTACTCGATGGTACACTCCTCGTAGCTGGAGTTGAAGATGTCGGGAATGATGAAGCCGCCTTTCTTGAAGTTTGTCACCAGATTGGGCGACTGCTTCGCAATGGGGCTCTTGGCCGTTGCGCGACTGCTCTCCACCCCACCCTCGTAGACGGCAACAACACCATAGCTTCCACTTTCCTTCAGGTCATAAGAACGCGTGGAAGCGTTGAGCGTAAGCAGTTTCTGGTCGCCCTGGTATATGGTGTAGCCCTCCAGGGTATGACCCGATGGTATGGGGGCATCCCAGCGCAGTTGCCCGTTCGACACGGCCACATTCTGAGGGGCATTGTATGAGGCGCCATAGACTATCACGCTAATGATGGTATTCTCGCCGGCACTCTTTACCTCTACTTCGCCTGTTTCGCCCAGGTCGAAGGGTACCTCAACACCCTCAAGGTCATATTCGTAATCCATGATACTGGCTTCGTAGATATGTCCTTCGCCAAGCCCCCAACTGCGGGTATTCACGATGAAGAAGTACTTGAGCGATTGGTTACGGTCGTAGTCGCTGCTGAGGTCGGTCAGGTCGTAACCGAACTCCATGGGTTCGGTGTGCATCTTGCCGTCGGCCCACTTGCCGAGCATGGGCGTTTCGGGTGCCGGGTTGGTATCGCCGTTATGTCCGTCGCCAGCATACTTAAAGTGGTCCATCGAGATAATACGCTCAGGCTCGGTAGCATTGAGGTCGCTGCTTACGCCAGCTTGCAGCAGTAGTTCGCTGCGTCGCGAGTAGTCCATTTTCAATTTGATGGTGCGCAACGGGCGATAGTCCTTGCGGGTATGGTAGAGCTCACCCGTCCAGAATCCGGTAAGTTTTCCTTCGCTATTGACGGCCGGGCCGCCCATGGCATAGGGACAATAAATAAAGCCGCCGTTGCACCAGCCTGTGCCCCACGAGTTTACGATAATCCAGGCACCCACTTCATCCTTGTCTTCCTCGCCAAAGACACCATTCTCGTCAAGGTCAAACTCGATGCGGTCGTCGTAGCCCACCATCGTCAGGGCATGGTCAACGCTTGTGCCCCAGGCCTTCACATAGTATTTGCCCGTCACGCCCAGCGCATCGTTTTGCTCCGTTTGGGGAATCTTTTGCCAGTTTCCGCCCGAGGCCACGCCAAGGCCGATGAGTCCGCCTGACTTGAACGAGGTGTCGCCGGCATGGTTGTATAGCCATGCCTTGGCGGCCAGGCGACCTTCCTCAGTACCCAGGTTATAGGGCACCTGAGTCGGAGTGGTCATGCGGTTACTGAAGGCCGACAGCCATTTGTCATATCCCTGCATCCATCCGAAGCAGTCGCTGTCCCAGTCGTAATTACCGTAGATGCGGCTGTAGGTGCGACCTCCATAGGTTGCGGAGGTGGGCACACCCACATTGGTCACAAAGTCGTCCTTTGACGAGCCGCCATAAGTGAGTAACCACACGAAATGACTGGGATAGTTGTTCTCTGCCGTGCTACTATTGAGGTCGCGATAGGAGTTGATTTCATGGGTGAACATGTAGCAGATGCGCGAAGCCGAACCACACGAGCCACCGTCCTGGTTGAAGACTGGCGGGAAGTACTTCGTTTCGGCATTGTTTACATGGTCGGGCAAGCCGGCCGATGCGGCCACAGCTCGTGCCTGACGACGAGTCATGGGTTTGCCGGCCGTGTTCCGCATAGTCTGACTGACGAACTTCACAAGCGTTAGGTCAGGATTCGTGAGGTTGGGATTGTAATCGGGATAGGCCTCGCGGTTCCAGGCTTGACCTTTCACGATGGTTGGCCACAGTATGAGCAGGGCCACACCGATTCTCATCAAGTTTCTCATGGTATTGTGTTTTAAGTTTTTTTATGGTATCTCGTGCCTGCAAATATAAGGAATTTCAATGATTATTTCGTAACTTCGTAGCGATTTTAACTTATACACGGATGAAAGACCCCAGAAGTATTCAAATAAAGGACTATAACTATGAACTTGACGACGAACGCATTGCCAAGTACCCTCTGGCACAGCGCGACCAGAGCAAACTGCTCATCTACGACAAAGGCGAGATAAGCGAGCGCCACTTCTACGACATCCCATCGCTCATTCCCGAGGGAGCGCTCATGGTGATGAACAACACGCGCGTCATACAGGCGCGCCTCTTCTTTTATAAGGCAACGGGCGCACGCGTGGAGATTCTTGTACTGGAACCCGCAAAGCCTGCCGAATATCAAGAAAACTTTGCCCAGCGTGGCCAGACGGCCTGGTTCTGCATGGTGGGCGGACTGAAAAAGTGGAAGCAGGGCGCTCTGCGAGCCGAGGTGGACATACGCGGCGAGCGTGTAACCATCACGGCCGAGCGCGGCGAAGCCCACGGTACAAGTCATTGGGTGGACTTCCGATGGAATGGCGAATGGACATGGTCGGAGGTGCTGGAGGCCATGGGCGAACTACCCATTCCACCCTACCTCAACCGCAAGACCGAGGAGAGCGATAAGCAGACGTACCAGACGGTGTACTCGAAAATTGAAGGCAGCGTGGCTGCCCCCACCGCCGGACTGCACTTCACCCCACAGGTGCTTGACGAACTGGACCGCCGAGGCGTGGAACGCGAGGAAGTGACGCTCCACGTGGGGGCCGGCACCTTCAGGCCCGTGAAATCGGCCGACATCGGTGGCCACGACATGCATACCGAGCATATCGCCATCAACAGAAGCACCATCGGAAAACTGATTCAGCACGGCGGACGAGCTATCGCCGTTGGCACGACGAGCGTGCGCACCCTCGAGAGCCTCTACTGGCTGGGGCTGCGGGCCATGAGGGGTGAAGAGGAAATGCATGTAGGACAATGGGAACCCTATGAGACGGAGCTATCTACTCCCCTCTCCCCACGGGAAGGGGCGGGGGTGGGTCCCCTTCAGGCCTTGCTTTCCTACATGGACGCACACGAACTGGATACGCTGCACGCCAGCACGCAAATCATCATCGTGCCTGGTTACAAATACAAGATTGTAGAGCGCATGATAACAAATTTCCACCAGCCCCAATCGACACTTCTGCTTCTGGTAAGCGCCTTCATCGGTGACGACTGGCATCGCGTCTACGACTACGCCCTGTCCCACCAGTTCCGCTTCCTCAGCTACGGCGACTCTTCGATACTTATTCCCCGCTCTTGAAACGCGTGTCACAAAGCCTACCAGCGGTGTGCCACAAGAGCCCAAGATTACGATTATTTCCTAACAAACCAAAACATCTATGAACAAACTGCTTACCATCGTGCTTGCCCTCGCGTTGCTATGTCCGCCCGCGAGCGCCAAGGACCAGAAAGACTCGGAGAAGAAGACCGAGCAAGTGAAGAAAGAAAAGAAATCGAAAAAGAAAAAGGGCAAGAAAGACCAGCCCCAACAGCCTCAGCCGCAGGCCAAGCCCCAACCCAAGCCAAGCGTCGAGAGAAGCGGCATGTTCCGCGTGACAAAAGTCGAGCAGGATTGGTTCTTCGAGATTCCTGACTCACTAATCGGACGCGACTTCCTCACCACGACCCGCTACACCTCAACACCCTCTGGCAGCGGAAAGTTCGGTGGCGAGATGCTCAATCAGCAAACCGTCTACTTCCAGCCAGGTGTTGACAAGCAACTGCTCATGCGCGTGCGCCTCTTTGTCAACGTGAGCGACACTACGCAACAAATCAACAAAGCAATTACCGTCTCGAACGAGAACCCCATCATCGCTGCATTCAAGGTGGAAAGCCACAAGGACAGCGTCTATCGCGTGAAGGTAACCCAATTCCTCAACGAGGACAACCCCACCACGGGACTTGGCCGTTCCGAAAAGACGGCCTTCTCGCTGGGAGGCATGATGCCAGCCCACTCCTACATCGAGGACATCAAAACCTTCCCTCTAAACACCGAGGTGCGCATGGTGAAGACCTACAATTCCAATGGCACCGCCTTAGCCTCAGCACGCAGTACAGGAAAGGTAACCTTCGGCATCAACCTATCATTCGTCCTGTTGCCCTCCAACCCGATGAAGGCACGTTTCTACGACCCGCGCGTGGGCTTCTTCACTCACGGATACAACAGCTACAGCGATGACCAACAGCGCGTAAAGTCCAAGCAATTCATCAGTCGCTGGCGTCTTGAGCCACGACCCGAAGACGTTGAAAAGATGCATAGCGGCGAACTCGTAGAGCCACAGAAACCCATCGTCTACTACATCGACCCGGCTACGCCCAAACAATGGCGCAAGTACCTCATTGCCGGTGTAAACGACTGGCAGAAGGCCTTCGAGAAGGCTGGGTTCAAAAACGCGATATATGCCCTTGAATGGCCCGAGGGTGAGGATAGCATCATGTCGATGGAGGACGCTCGCTATTCCGTCATCCGCTATCTGGCCAGCCCCATCGCCAACGCCTATGGGCCTCACGTAAGCGACCCTCGGACGGGCGAAATCCTTGAAAGCCACATCTGCTGGTACCACAACGTGATGTCGCTCGTCCACGATTGGTATATGGTGCAGGCAAGTTCAATCGACGAGGCTGCCCGCAAAATGCATTACGACGAGGAACTCATGGGACAACTGATACGCTTCGTATCGAGCCACGAGGTGGGCCACACGCTGGGCCTGCGCCACAACTTCGGTTCATCAAGCACTGTGCCCGTCGAGAAACTCCGCGACAAGGCTTGGGTGGCCGAACACGGACATACGCCCAGCATCATGGACTACGCCCGATTCAACTACGTGGCACAGCCCGAGGACGGCCTGACGCAGCACGAAATATTCCCGCGCATCAACGACTACGACATGTGGGCTATCCAGTGGGGATACACACCCATGCTGGACGCCGAGACACCAGAAGAGGATTACAAGGCTCTGGCCACCCTGTTCGAGAAGGAGAACGTGGCCGGGAACCCGCGCCTGTGGTGGGGCGACGGCGAGACGTATCAGGACGACCCGCGCCGACAAACCGAGGACCTGGGCGACAACGCCATGAAGGCCAGCGAATACGGTATACTGAACCTGAAGCGCGAACTGCAGAACTTGCCCGCATGGACCTACGAGGAGGACGACATATACAACGAGAACCTGGAGACAATGTACGGACAGATTCGCAGCCAGTTCCTGCGCTACTGCGGTCACGTCATCAACAATATCGGTGGCCAACTGGAGAACTTCAAGACCAATACCGAAGAAGGCGATGTCTATCGTCCACAGCCTCGCGAGAAACAAATGGAAGCCTTAAAGTTTGTGGAGCGTAACATCCTGATAGAACCTACCTGGCTGCGCGACCTCCCCTATGCCAAGCGACTGACCTCCGACCCCAACACCCTGACAAACGGGATTGCAACGATGGGTGTGGCACGCTTGGTTGGCCGCCTGGGGTATCTGAACGACCTGTACAAGGGCGACGAATACCTGGCCGACCTGAGCCGCATGATTATGAAGAATGTCAACCAGCGTGACCTGTCGCCCTACCGGAAGACCTTGCAAACGCAGTACATCAACAGCCTTATCGGACGGATAGACACTGACAATGCTAAAATTCGCCCCTTTGCCTTGCAAACCTTGAAGCAATTACAACGCCAATTGGCCACGGCACAGACGCCCCACGCCATGGCACTGAAGGATGCTATAGACCGCGCGCTCGTCATCAAGTAACGCATCTCCCGAACCCACAATAACGAAGTGAGCCTGCTCGATTGAGCAGGCTCACTTCATTTATTATGTAATGTTGGATAACTTACTTGCGGTGGTCGCGACGGCGGGATGACTTCCGATTTCCGTAACCATAGCCGTAGCCGTAAAAGTAACGATAGCTGTAGCCGTAGTTTCCATAGCCATAGCCGTAAGTACGCTTCTCAACGTGCACGTCGTTGAGCAGAATCGTCAGGTTGTTGAACTTATGCTCCTGATGCAGACGCTCAAGGTCGGTCAGATAGCGGCGGTCAATCTTGCGGTCACGAATAACGTATATCGTCAGCTCAGCAACACGATTGACAATACCGGCATCGGCTACAACCAGAGCAGGAACATTGTCGATGATGATGTAATCATAGATTTTCTTCAGCTCGACAATCAGCTCGTCGAAACGGCTGCTCATAAGCAGTTCGGCAGGGTTGGGCGGACGCACGCCTGCGGGCAGAAGGTCTACATTATACTTATCGTCACCGGGAAGAATGAGGTTTGTCAGATCGTTCTCCGTACCATTAAGGTATGACGTCAGACCCTCCTTACGCGAAGCCTGATACAAGGCAGTTTGCGTACGCTTGCGGATATCGGTATCAATCAGAATCACGCGCTTACCTGCCAGCGCCAATGTCTGGGCAAAGTTACGACTGATAAAGGTCTTACCCTCGCCAGGAATGGTACTTGTGAACATAATGACACGTGCATTCTTGTCCACGAAATTCAGGTTGAAACGCAAGAGTCGGAAAGCCTCGCTCAGCGTGTCGTTACTCTTCTCGCTGATCATAATCTTAGTCTTGTCGAAGCCCTCCTTCACATGAGGCACCTCGCCGATTACCGGTATCGTCGTGTAATTCTCAACGTCGCGACGGCCGCGCACACCCATGTTCAACAGGCTGAAGAGGTATAGGAATCCAAAAGGCAGAATCACGCCGATGGCTAACGAAGCCAATGCAATAACCGTCCGTCGGGGTGACACTGGTGCATTGCTGCCATAGGGATGCTCCACGATACGGATGTTAGCCTCGCTGATAGCCAGCTGCAGAGCGGTCTCCTCACGTTTGTTAAGCAGATAAGTGTAGAGGGTCTCCTTGATGGCTTGCTGACGGGCGATGTCGAGGACTTTTTTCTCCTTCTTAGGCACGCTCGAGAGCATGTTTTCCAATTGCTTCTCCTCTCCCCGTGCCTGACGCACTTGCAAGTCAACACTTGACAGGAAACCCTGCATCGAGGTGATGATTGCCTGCTTCATCTGTTGTAAGTTCATGTCGAGTTCACGAATAGATGAGGAATTCTCACCAGAGTTTGCAACAAGACGATTGCGCTCGAGCATCATCGTGTTATAGCTATTAATCTGCGACTGAATGCCAGCATCGGCCAAACCGCTAATGGCAGGGATGAGGGTCTTGCCTTCCGACTTCGACTTTAGATGGTCGAGCATGTAGCGGATGGTGCTCTGCTGGGCCTGCAGTTGGATGGTGCGTTGGCGGGCCGTGGTGCTCTGTTGCAGGAAAGCCTGGGCATTCTGCGAGATGTCTATCAAGTTGTTATTTTGCTTAAAGGCAGCCATGTGACCTTCAACCTCATCAAGTTCGCGACTGATGAGTTCGATACGTTCATCGATAAACTCTGCCGTGCTCTGGGCCAACCGGTTCTTATCCTCAATAATGCTTCGCTTATAGGCATCGAGCAGTGCACTCAGAATATCCTCTGCACGTTTCGTGTTGGTATCGTTGCAGATGATGCGGATGAGGGTACTCATCTTCGACTCCTCGTCCGTACTGATTCGACCACGAACGAAATTAGCGGCACGATCAGCATCAAGGTGATTGACTATAATCTCCTCACCTTCAAAGTCCCTGATATACTTTGGCTCCGCCTTAATCGTAAAGTTACCCATGGGGCTCACAACGCGATTGCCCAAGCGTACCGTCTTATCGAAATCCACTTCATCCATGCCAGCAACTGCAGCATCATAGATGCGTACCTCGTTTGAATTCACAACCTTCACACGGAATGCTGACAGACGCACAGAATCTGGGTTCTCAAACTCAATAGTGAAGGGACGCTTGTCGTAAAGCGACTCGTCACAAAGCACGTTATCAAGCGTATAGAGGACGTCGAAGTGCAAATCCTTTGCCACCTGCTTGGTGAGCAGATGACTGCTGAGGATGTATTTCTCGTTGGCAACCGAGGCACCAGAGATGACACCATTAAGCTGCATAAGGGCATCGGTTCCCATGGCACTGCTGCGACGGCTCATACCGTTTTCCTCCTTCACCAGCATCATGGCCTGACGCTGATAGACCTTAGGTTGCTTCTTCAGATATATGTATCCTAAAGCACAGCAGACAATAATTGAAAGCAGGAACCACTTCCAGTTGAAAAGAAACATATCGAACATGTCACGCAAGGAGATTATTTCCTCGTTTTCCTGCTGAACGCTATTCTGTGCAGGAGTGTTCGCATAATTCTGTGTCGCGTTATTTACTGTTTCCATAATGGATTATTTACGTACGATTGCTATTACCAGTGAAGTGATAGATACCAACATGCTGACGATGGTGGCGCCAATAGATATCAACAGATAACCTGTGGAGCCCTTCACACGCACGCTCTTGTTGGGACGGACATACACGATATCGTTCTGCTGCATGTAGTAGACAGGACTATCGAACACCGACTTGGGGTCGCGCAAGTCAACCTCATAGGTCACGCGGTTCTCACCAATCTCGCGCACGACAAGAACCTTGTCACGATGAGCCGACGGATTCAGGTCGCCGGCACGGCCCAAGGCTTCGAGCAGTGTCAGGCGCTCGCCTTGGAAAGTCTGCGTGCCAGGGTTCTTGACATCACCCAGCACGGTCACCTTGAAGGACATAACCTTCACGTTGACAATGGCATCCGCGATGCACTGTTCCCCACTTGTGCGCAAGCGGTGCTGCAGTTCCGCTGCCAGCTGGCGGCAGGTCTTACCTTTTGTGCTTATCGTACCGAAGATGGGAAACTCAATGTTGCCCTTCTTGTCCACCAGGAAGTACGCAACATGGCTCGACAGGTTGCTCTGTCCACCGTATGAGTTACTGGCACCGGTCGAGGTGTTTGTCGTACCGCCGCCAATCAGCGTTTTGTTGTTAAAGGGACGGATTAGTTCGGGAACCTTACTGTCGACAGAGATTGCCAACTCGTCATCAGGCTGTATCTCCAGTTCAAAAGCTTGTGTGATCTGTTGGGGTACTGCATATAGCGTATCGGCACCCTGAAGATAGGCGATTTTCTTCTCACTCATGCATGACGTGGCTGAAAAAAGCGAAACCACAGCCAACATAACCAATAAATACTTTGTTACTCGTACCATTATTAAAAATTATGTCACATATCGCGATGCAAAGATACAAAAAATATTTCATTATATGCCCCTGTTTGCTTCAAATATTAAAGAATTTAGATAAAGGCTTGTGATTTAATAAAAAAAGATATTACTTTGTAACGGATATGACCATGAGAAGCACCCGATTCATTTTGTGGGCGATTGCCCTCTGCAGCATCTTCTGCCTCTGCATCGATGGACGTGCAGAGCGAGGCGTAGCCTCTTATTATCACGACAGATTTCACGGACGAAAGATGGCTAACGGTGAACCCTACAACCGCGACAGCTTCACCTGTGCCCACCGGCGCTATGCCCTGGGCACATGGCTGCGTGTCGTAAATCCCAAGAACGGGAAGGCAGTAGTCGTTCAAGTCACCGACCGCGGTCCCTACTCAAAGCGCTTCACCATCGACCTCAGCAGGGCCGCAGCCCGTCATCTGAACATTATCACATCGGGGCATGCACCCGTTGAAATCACGCAGGTATCGTCACGCCAAGGCGGGATTGTGCCCTTTAAGTTAGAAGAAGAGGAACCCGAGGAACTGGTGGACATCGAGCTTGACTTTGTGCCCGCAGCGAAATATCCCTTCCCCGACTTCCCCGACTGGGACAACGACTCTATCCCCTAACCCTTTCTTGTTCGCCACATGACAATGCATGCTGCAGCAAAATAAGCTGCGGCCTGAATCCATAGTGCACGGTATTCGGGAATGACATCCGACAAGCCTGCCCCCATGGTTGCAATGCGCACATAGGCCCGGATGGCGTAAGTTGAGGGAATAAGTCCGCCAACGCCCTGCCAGAAAGCGGGGATGGCGTTGAGGGGCCACGAGATGCCCGACAGGAAGAGGAAGGGAACAGACGTGAATACAACGAGCAGAAGCACGTTCTCACGATATCTCACCATCCATGACAACATCAGGCCAAAGGAGATGCAAGCCAACAGATAGGGGAACATGATGGCCAGCAGGTCGCCCCAGTTGGCAATCATGACAAGTCCGAAGAGACGGGGAACCACGATGCTGAGATAAGCGGCCCACACGGAATAGACCATAAAGTAGGCCAGCCCCTTGCCAAAAGCCAGGCGGATGCCATAGCCTCGGTTGGGAATGGTGCGGGCCACCACCGTGAGCCGTCGGCGCTCGCGACGCGTTCCTTCCGAAAGCCCAATACCCAACATCAGTGTCTGTTGCAGCACGAGCATCAGCACACAAGGCAGGATAAATCCGGAGTAGCCACCCGCGGGGTTAAAGATGGGCACCTCGGTGAAATTGAGCGGGGCCGCCGATATATCCTCGTCGCGCGATGTGGTAAGCTTTGCCATGCGGGCAATGCGGATGTCTTTGTTTATCTTCCCGACCACGCTGGTGGCTGTCATGTATATCGATTTGTACTGCAGGGTCATGGCCATGTCGGTGTAGACACTGACATAAGTGCGACGACCCTCGTTGACGGCATCCGCCAGTTCGGCAGGGAAGTAGTAGATGCCTCTCACCTCCTGTTGTTCTATCATGCGTCGTGCCTCTTCAAGGTTCGTCGCCCGCGCCGCCACACGCACGTCGGGCGAAGCATCGGCCATCTGGATGAAACGTCGGCTCAGCGCCGAGTGACTGTTGTCGACAACCACGATTGGCACCTCGCGCACCATCTCGTTATTGTAAATCCACGCATAGAGCAAAGGGTAGACGGCAGGCATGAGCAGGCAGAAGAGGAAGACTCCCTCGTCACGAACGAAGGTTCTCATCTCGTCGCGCCATATTGCGCACACCTCGCATAAAGCCTGATACATCCTATTCATCTCACCATTTCTCTTAATCCCTCACCTCTAAATCACTAAATCACTCACCTCTAAATCACTAAATCAC
>CALZQV010000034.1 GCA_945828295.1 uncultured Prevotellaceae bacterium
CTCTCAGCACGCCGGTTTTCAAGACCGGTGTAATCGACCACTCTACCATCTCTCCGAAACGTTCAGCTGAACGGCTTTTGGTCAAAAGCGGTGCAAAGATACGACAATTAATTAATAATTGAAAATTAAAGCTTAAAAAATTACGCTTCAACCTGTTTTTTGTTGCCCAATCGAATGAAAATCAGGCCTACGGCAATCCAGAAGAGCTCACGCAGGCGGGTAATGAGTCCCGTGAGCACGCCGTAGGCTCCGTTCATGTGCAGTATGCTGACCACGATGGCCAGTCCGCCCTCTTTGGTACCCATCTGCATGGGGATGAAGAAGAAGAGGTTGGCGAAGAGGCTGGTGAAGGCCTGCATGAGCAGACAGTCCCAGTAGGAGATGTCGGGGGTGAAGATGAAGAGGATGAACTGAATCTCGTAGCACCCCAGCAGGCGGGCAACGAACTCCAGAAGCAGGCTGCGGTAGAACGTGGTGCGACGCTGGGCATGGAGGGCAGCAATCTGCTGGTCGACGTTGTGGAGGCTTTCGTCGTACTTGTCGAGCATGGCGCGCACGCGGCGCCCCACCCAGGGCAGGCGGGCAAAGGCGTGAGCCGTGCGCACGGCCAGTCCGTCGCGGTAGCCCAGCAGGAAGAAGTAGAAGCCCAGCAGGCAAAAGACCAGTCCGGCCAGCAGCACGAGGGCAACCGGCAACGACAGGGCGTGCCAATAGATGACCAGGAATACGACGATGGAGAAGAGCCAGAAGCAGAAATGCGAGAAGATGTGCATCATCGCATAAAGTATGACGCTGCTGGCCGCCTTTGTTTTGCCCACGTAGGGCGAAAGTTCCATGATGCGATACGGCTCGCCACCCAGCAGGCCGATGGGGGTAACGCTGTTCAGGGCATAGCCCGAAACGGTGTACTTGAACACACGCCAGAATCCCACGTGGGGGCTGTTGCTTCCCTCGTTGATGATAATCTGCCACGAGCGGGCGTTAATCATGTAGATGAAGAACCAGAGGACGAGGACGGCCGGGAACCATATGCCTGCCCTGGAGACGTTTGTCCAGACTTCCGCCCACGACATGTCGAACGAAAGCAGCATGACGACGATTGCCGCCACACCCACGAAGAGGAAAAGATTGCGATAGCGAGCCACCATATCACACTTGTCTATTCGGTGCGACGCGGGCGGCGCTCGTCCTCACGGCGGTCCTGATAGAGCTTGGGCAGCGGGTTCTGATGGGCTTCGTCGTAGAAGCGACGGCTGCGCCAGATGTCGGTGGCCGTGAAGAGGGCCTGTCGGAAGGAGTTCTCGTCGGCCTCGCCCTTACCGGCGATGTCGTAGGCCGTGCCGTGGGCGGGACTGGTGCGCACGACGGGCAGTCCGGCCGTATAGTTCACGCCGTTCTCCATGGCCAGCACCTTGAAAGCAGTCAGCCCCTGGTCGTGGTACATGGCCAGCACGGCGTCGAAGTGCTCATAGGCGCGTGAGCCGAAGAATCCGTCGGCAGCATAGGGCCCGAAGGCGGCGATGCCTTCCTCCTCGGCCTTCTGGATGGCGGGGGCGATGATTTCCTGTTCCTCGCTGCCCAGCAGTCCGTTCTCCCCGGCGTGGGGGTTGAGGGCCAGGACGGCGATGCGCGGCGACGTGAGTGAGAAGTCGCGCTGAAGGGAGAGGTTCAGGATGCGCAGCTTGGCAAGAATGCTCTCCTCGGTGATGGCGGCGGGCACCTTGGCGATGGGCAGATGGGTGGTTGCGAGCGCCACGCGCAGGCTGTCGTTCATCAGTATCATGAGTGCCTCGTTGCCTTGTCCCAGCTGGGCCTGTATGTACTCAGTGTGGCCGGGGAAGCGGAACTTCTCGTTCTGTATGGTGTGCTTGTTGATGGGGGCAGTGACGATGACGTCGATTTTCCCGTCGCGATAGTCCTGCATGGCCCTGTCGAGCGACTTAAGGGCCTGCTCGCCGGCCTCGGCCGAGGGCATGCCGAACTCAATCTTCACCTCGGCGTCGTCCACTACCAGCAGGTTCAGCCGGTCGGGCTGGGCCTCGTCGGCGTTCTGCACGGTGGCAAAGTTGGTGCCAAGGTTGAGCCCCTTGCGGTGATAGGTGGCAATTCGTGGGTTGCCGTAGACGATGGGGGTGCACAGTTCAAATATCGTCGGCTCGGCGAATGTCTTCAGTATCACTTCGTAGCCGATGCCGTTGGTGTCGCCCGAGGTGATTCCGATGCGGATTCTATTGTCTTGTTCCATGATGTATGATTCGGATTATGTGTTACTTTTCTTTTGTGGCCTTCGGGTCTTCCTTCTCTTCCTCGAGGGCGGTTTCGATTTCGCTCTCCATCTCTTCGGGCAGGAGCAGCATGTAGAGCGAGCCCTCCATGCGGCGCATGAGCCCGCGCTTCATCTTCTCGGGGGCAAAGACGAAGCCTTCGACCACGATGACGCGGTTGTTCTCGGTGTCCACGCGCGAGTGGCTCACGAAGGGGCCTCCCATGCCGTCGTTGCGCATGAACCACAGACCGCGCGCCTCCATGGCGTATTTGTGGTGGACGACGATGGGTTTGACGTCGGTGAAGGCCGTGTCGGTCTGCATATACATGTCGGGCTCGGAGCCGGGCATGTTGACGCAGAGCACCGAGTCGCGCTTGTGCAGGATGTACTTCTTGTTGAAGGTCTCGGGGCCTTCGTAGGGATAGGAGTACATCATGATGTTCACCATTCCCGACGCGGTGTTGTTCGACGTCCACATGAAGTCCTTACCTTTCTTGTAGTTCCGCAGTTCCTCAGGGGCCTTCAGTTCGCAGTTGAAGATTTCCTTGGCCAGGTCGTAGGTCAGTTTCGAGTACTTCGTCTTGAGGTCGACACAGAGGCGGTTCATCTCCATCTTGGTGAAGAAGTCGATGATATCCTGCTTGTGTTCGCCCACGAACTGTATGAACGACTCGTCGGAGTTGCTGCGTATGTGCAGAATCACCTGCTCGTCGGCATAGACGTTGCGCACGAACTTCATGCTCGACCGCGTGTAAATCGTGGGGTTGATGTCCACCTCGATGATGTTGCGGAAGATGCTCAGCGTGCGGTTCATGTCGGCGGGAGCCACCTGCGAGATGTGGAACGAACGCTCGGGCTGCGGCAGGCCGGGGATGTCGGTGTCGAGCACCTGGAAGAGGGCGCGCCCGACGGGGGCCTCCCACGTTTGTTTGTCCATCACGACGAGCACCTCGTAGGGCCGTCCGCTGGCTCGCGGGTTGGCGATGTGGCCGTTCTTACACGAGAAGAGCAGCATCAGCACAGGAAGGAGTAGGATAAGATGACGTTTCATATCACATTATTTCGTTTTACTGGCCGTACTGAGCAAGCCGCAGGCGGCCATGATGTCTTCGCCGCGGCTGGCGCGTATGGTGGTGGTCACGCCGTGGCGGGTGAGATAGTCGCGCAGGCGCACCATCGTCGCCTCCGGCGCCCCGTGGAAGGGCGAGTCGGGGATGGTGTGGAAGCGAATGAGATTGACCCTGCACTTCAGCGGCGCCAGCAGTCGCACCAGCTCGCGGGCGTGACGCTCGCTGTCGTTGAGCCCCTCGAAGACGATGTACTCGAACGACAGGCGCCGCTGCCCGCTCCAGTCCTCGCGGGCAAGCATGCCGATGCAGTCGGCGAGCGACCAGGCGCGCTCGGCGGGCATCATCTCGGCCCGCTCCACGGGGAAGGGGTTGTGGAGCGAGACGGCCAGGTGGCACTGGCTCTCGACGAGGAAGCGCTCCATGCCCTTGCGCAGGCCCACGGTGCTCACGGTGATGCGCCTCGGGCTCCAGGCCAGGCCGTAGTCGGCCGTCAGCAGTTCGGTGGCGCGCAGGACGGCGTCGAGGTTGTCGAACGGCTCTCCCTGCCCCATGAAGACCACGTTGGTCAGTCGCTCGCGCTCGGGCAGCGAGTAAATCTGGTTCAGGATGTCGGTGGCCGTCAGCTGTCCGTCGAAGCCCTGCCGGCCCGTCATGCAGAAGGCGCACCCCATCTTACACCCCACCTGGGATGACACGCACAGCGTGGCCCTGTCGCCATCGGGGATGAAGACGCTCTCCACGTAGTGACCGCTCACCGTGGGAAACAGGTACTTTTTCGTGCCGTCGACTGAGGTTTGGGATGTGGCCGGGGCCATGCGCCCCATCTGGTAATGCTCCTGCAGTTTCTCCCTGGCCGCCTTGGCCAGATTGGTCATTTCGGCAATGTCGGCTACACCGCGTTCGTAAATCCAGTGCGCCATTTGTTTGGCTGCATACGGCGGCAGCCCCGTCTCGCGGGCCACCTCGCGCAGTTCCTCCATGTTCTTGCCGAGTAGGAACATCGATATTCTTGTTTAGTACGCCTGATAAGACTCGAACTTACACGCCCTAAGGCACCAGATCCTAAGTCTGGCGTGTCTACCAATTCCACCACAAGCGCAGATTTTCGCCCACAAAGGTACAATAAATAAATGAAAAACGAAACTTAAATCTCAAAATATCATCGCAAAAATTACATCCCTGCATGACATTCTATATTCATCGTTCGATGAATGTACGGCCGTCGGCGACGAATATATAAACATCGCCGATGAATGTATATTCGTCGGGCGATGAATATAGTTTACCTTGCAAGGCTGTCAGGATTGCCTTGTAAGGGTATCGGGTTTGGGGTGTAAGGGTGGGATTTTAGCCGCGCTCCTGCGCCATTTTTTCAAAGTCCTTGTCGCGCAGGACAAAGCTGTTGGTCAGGTATTTGTCGCGCACGATGGGGTTGCTGGCCAGCTCCTGTGGCGTGCCGTGGAAGAGTATCTGTCCCTCGAAGAGCATGTAGGCGCGGTCGGTGATGCAGAGCGTGTCCTCGACGTTGTGGTCGGTGATGAGCACGCCGATATTCTTGCGGCGCAGCTTCCAGACGATGAACTGGATGTCCTCGACGGCGATGGGGTCGACTCCGGCAAAGGGCTCGTCGAGCATGATGAACTTGGGGTTGATGGCCAGGCAGCGGGCAATTTCCGTTCGGCGACGCTCGCCTCCCGAGCACTGGTCGCCCATGTTGCGGCGTATCTTCTGGAGGTTGAACTCGTCGAGCAGCGACTCAAGCTTCTCGTGGCGGTATTCGGCCAGGGTGCCCTCGAAGTCGTCGGGCTTCGGACACATCTCCAGGACGGAGGCGATGTTGTCTTCAACCGACATCTTTCGGAACACGGATGCCTCCTGGGCCAGGTAGCCGATGCCGCGACGGGCCCGCTGGTAGACGGGCAGTTTGGTGATTTCCTCGCCACCGAGGTAGATGTGGCCGGCGTTGGGGATTACCAGTCCGGTGGTCATGTAGAACGAGGTGGTCTTTCCGGCGCCGTTGGGACCGAGCAGCCCCACGATTTCGCCCTGGGAGACGTCGAACGAGACATTGTTGACGACGGTGCGCTTGCCGTAGACCTTCACGAGGCCCTCGCTCCTCAGCGTTAACTGTTCTTTGTTTTCTTCCATATCGTCGCAAAAGTACTAAATAAAGTTGAAAGTTGAAAGTTGAAAGTTGAAAGTTATTGGGATTTAAGAATTATTTTGTATTTTTGTGCACCTGAGAACATATATTAATGTATATCACGAACCCGTAAATAGCAATTCCTACGCAATGTTCCTGACAAAGCATATCGCAGCCTTTGGCAAATACCTCGACCTGATGGGGCGCGTCTTCTCGGTGCCCGAGCGCATGAGGATGTTCCTCAAGCAGTATTTCAAGGAGATGGAGCAGCTGGGTGTCGACTCCATCGGCATCGTGCTGCTAATCAGTTTCTTCATCGGCGCCGTCATCTGCATCCAAATCAAGCTGAACATCCAGAGCCCGTGGATGCCGGCCTTCACCACGGGATACACCACACGTGAGATAATGGTGCTGGAGTTCTCGTCGTCCATCATGTGCCTTATCCTGGCCGGAAAGGTGGGCTCGAACATCGCCTCCGAAATCGGCACGATGCGGGTGACCCAGCAAATCGACGCCCTCGAGATTATGGGCATCAACTCGGCCTCCTTCCTCATCCTGCCCAAGATTATGGGCCTCATGACCATGATTCCTTTCCTGGTCATCTTCAGCATCGCCTCGGGCTTCATCGGAGCCTACGCCACGGCCTTCGCCGGCATCATCACGCCCGACGACCTCACCATCGGCCTGCTCCACTCCTTCAACGCCTGGTTCATTTGGATGAGCATCATCAAGAGCATTGCCTTCGCCTTCATCATCGCAAGCGTGTCGTCGTTCTACGGATACAACGTGCAGGGTGGCTCCTTCGACGTGGGCAAGGCCTCGACAAACGCCGTCGTCTCCAGCAGCATGATCATTCTCTTTGCCGACATATTCCTCACTCAGCTTCTATCATGATTGAAATAAAGCATCTATACAAATCCTTCGAGGACAAAGACGTACTGAAGGACATCAACGCCACCTTCGAAGATGGCAAGACCAACCTTATCATCGGACAGAGCGGTAGCGGAAAGACGGTCATGATGAAGAACATCGTGGGCCTGTTCGAGCCCACGAGCGGCGAGATTCTCTACGACGGGCGCGACTTCGTCAGGATGACCAAGCGCGAGCGTGTCATGCTGCGCCGCGAGATGGGCATGATATTCCAAAGCGCCGCCCTCTTCGACTCGATGAGCGTGCTCGAGAACGTCATGTTCCCCCTCGACATGTTCAGCGACATGAACGAGGCCGACCGCATCAAGCGAGCCAAGTTCTGCCTCGACCGCGTGAACCTGAAGGGAGCCGAGGAAAAGATGCCGGGCGAAATCTCGGGAGGCATGCAGAAACGCGTGGCCATCGCCCGCGCCATCGCCCTCAACCCCAAGTACCTCTTCTGCGACGAGCCCAACTCGGGCCTCGACCCCAAGACGTCGCTCGTCATCGACGAACTCATCCACAGCATCACCCACGAATACCAGATGACGACCATCATGAACACCCACGACATGAACTCCGTCATGGGCATCGGCGAACACATCATCTACATCCACGAGGGAACGCTGGGCTGGACAGGCACGAAGGACGAAATCATGACCTCGACCAACGAGAAGCTCAACTCGTTCATCTTCGCCAGCGACCTCTTCCGCAAGGTGAAAGACGCCAACATGGGGTAAAGGGCACCACGCCCCCTGCCCCACACACAACGAAAACACACACTTAAAAGTCATATACCATGAAACGCTTTCTCCTAATTATTGCCACACTCGCCGGACTGCTGCCGGCAAGCGTTTGTAGCACGTCGGCACTGGTCACTCCCAGTTTCAACGACGACGTCTACTACATCATCCAGTTTAGCAACAGCCAGCTCCTGCTCACCGCAGGCAACAACGGCGCCGACCTCACCACCCAGTCGGGCACACTGCAGAGCGCAAGCGACAAGCAACTGTGGAAGTTCGTGGGCAGCGAGAGCAAGTTCCAACTCGTGAACAAGGCCGGGCAATACGCCGCCTACAGCACATCGGCCGCCCGACTTCAGGCCGAGGCAACGGCCGACGCCGCGGGCTGGGCGCTGGCCAACGGCACCACCTACTGGCAGCTGAAGTGGCTGGGCACAAGCGACAGCAAAGCCTACATGAACCAATGGGGCGGCACCGGAGTGGGAACCACGCTGGGCCTGTGGTCAAGCGGCGACACGAACAACCAGTTCGTGATCATCGACCCCGCCAACCCCGAGCTGCCCGAGTTCTACACTACCGGCACCAAATCCTTCTCGCCAGCCCATCCCCTGACGCTCTGGTACGATCAGCCCGCCACCTCCACCGGCGTCTCCAACCCCTGGATGGAATACTCGCTGCCCATCGGCAACGGCCGCCTCGGGGCAAGCCTCTTCGGCGGCATCAAGCAGGACGAGATTCAACTCAACGAGAAGACGCTCTGGACAGGCACATCCACCGACATGGGCAGCTACGGACAGTACAAAAACCTCGGCTCAATCTTCGTCAAAGACCTCTCGGGGACCTTCGGATTCACCGCTGACAAAGGAGCCAAGGACTACTACCGCTACCTCGACATCGAGAACGGTACCGCCGGCGTAGGCTACACGTCGGCCGACGGAAAGACAGCCTACGAGCGAACCTACCTGAGCAGCTTCCCCGACCAGGTCATCGCCGTGCGCTACCGCGCCACCGGCAACGAGCACCTCAACTTCGAGATATCCTTTGCACCGGGCGACGACATCGAGAGTTCGCTGAGCATCGTCGACAACGACATACGCTGCTACGGCAAACTCACCACCCTCTACTACCACAGCCGCGTGCGCGTCGTCACACCCTCGCAGGGCACAATCACGACCGACAGCAAGCAACGCACCATCAGCGTGAGCGATGCCGACGAGGTGGTGCTGCTCGTGGCCGCCTTCACCAGCTACGACGACTCGCCCACCAACGCCAAGTGCACCACGGGCTCGCAGCGCGACCTCCAGAACCGCATCACCGAATGCCTGCAAGCCGCCCAGGAGAAGGGCTTCGAGACCCTGCTGGCCGACCACACCGCCGACTTCCTCTCGCTCACCTCGCGCGCCACGCTCCAACTGGACAACGCAGCATCCAGCCGCACCACCAACCAGCTTATCGACTACTACAACAGCCTCGCCACCCAAAACAACGACGAGGCACGCTTCCTCGAGCAACTCTACTTCGCCTACGGCCGCTACCTCGAGATTTCAAGCAGTCGCGGCATCAACGTGCCCAACAACCTGCAGGGTATCTGGAACAACCTGTCGAAGGCTCCCTGGAACTCCGACATCCACACCAACATCAACATCCAGATGAACTACTGGCCGGCCGAGCCCACTAACCTGAGCGAGCTGCACCTGCCCTTCCTCAACTTCATCATCAAGATGGCCCAGCAGTCGAACTACAAGCGCGCCGCCACCCAATACGGCGGAGTGAAGAGCGGATGGACCGTATTCACCGAAAGCAACATCTTCGGCGGCATGAGCACATGGGGCTCTAACTACTTCGTGGCCAACGCATGGTACTGCAGCCACCTGTGGCAGCATTTCCGCTTCACGCTCGACGAAGAATTCCTTGCCCGCGCCTTCCCCGTCATGTGGAGTTGCGCCCAGTTCTGGATGGAACGCCTCATCGAGGACCGTGGCTACGACAGTCAGACCCAGAACTCCGGCTACAAGGGCACGGCCTACCACAGCGACCCCGACGGCACCTTCGTTGCCCCCAACGAATATTCCGCCGAGCAGAATGCCCACGCGAGCGAGGACGGCACCGCCCACGCCCAGCAGCTCATCTACGCCCTGCTGAAGAGCGTGCGCCAGGCCTACGACATCCTTGGGCCCGCCGTCACCGGCCTGAGCGACGACGACCTGACCCAGCTCGACCTCTACCTCGAGAAGACCGACCGCGGGCTCCACACCGAGACCTACACGGCCAACAGCACCCTGAACGGCGGCTGGACGAACCCGCGCAACGGCGTGAAGAAGGGCGACCTGATACTGCGCGAATGGAAGTATTCGCCCTATGACGTCAGCGACGACCCCGGCCATCGCCACATGAGCCACCTCATGGCCCTCTATCCGCTGAGCGACATCGATCCCTCGAGCCCCTACTTCACACCGGCCGTAAACAGCCTACGCCTGCGCGGCGACGCGGCAACGGGCTGGTCGATGGGCTGGAAGGTTAACCTCTGGGCACGCGCCCTCGACGGCGACCACGCCCACCTCATCCTGCGCAACGCCCTGAAGCACTCAACCTCCTACGGCACCAACCAGTATGCCGGAGGCGTCTACTACAACCTCTACGACGCACATGCGCCCTTCCAGATTGACGGGAACTTCGGCTGCTGCGCCGGCATTGCCGAGATGCTCCTGCAGAGCCATTCCGACACCCTGCAACTGCTGCCCGCACTGCCCTCCACCTGGCCCTCGGGAAAGGCCAACGGACTGCGCGCCGTGGGTAACTTCACCGTCAACCAAGCCTGGCAGAACGGCACGATGAAGTCCACCGTCATCTACTCTGGCAGCGGGCGGCCGTGCCCCGTCACCTACCCCGGCATATCGCAACACGCCGTCTACGATGGAGGACAGGAGGTGCCCGTCACCGTCATCGACGCGAACACCATCGTCATCCCCACCGAGGCCGGACACTGGTACGAGATTGACTTCGGCAACATGACTGGCACGCGCGACATCAAGTTCCGCCACGACCTGTCGGCCAGTGCGCTCTACGACACCACCGGCCGTGCAGCGACGCCCCACACCCGCGGCATCATCATCAGCAACGGGCGGAAGTACGTAAACAAATAATAAGAGAGAATAGAAAAAGGCCGACGGGTGGTTAGCGCATGCGCCATCCGTCGGTTGTTTTTACAAGTGGCAGCGTCACCTGTTCACGCGTACTGTCGGCAAACGTCACCTCCAGGAATACGTGAGCCTGGTCGTTCCCAATCAGCGTGTCGCGCAGGGCACGAACGCCCACAAGCCCCTGCCTCAGGCGCTGTTCGCGGTCGAGATAGTCGAGGAACATGTCGCGAAGCTGGGCGCGATAGTCGTCGGGCATGCTCTCGTAGTCGGCCATCCCGCACAGGTAGCTGTCGACATCGCCGCGCACCAGCATCCCGTAGTACTCCTCGGCAACCTGCATGGGGCCAGCCTGCTTCTTGCATCCGCCCAGGCAGAGCAGCGCAACAAGCAGCGGAAAGAGCGTCTTTCTCATAAGCCTTACTTTTGGCGGATAAAGATGTTCAAGGGGCAGCCGCTGAAGTCCCAGCGCTCGCGTATCTTGTTTTCGAGGAAGCGACGATAGGGCTCCCTTACGTACTGGGGCAGGTTGGCATAGAATACAAACGTGGGCACTCGCGTTTCGGGCACCTGCATGCAATACTTAATCTTGATGTACTTACCCTTGATGCTTGGGGGTGGGAATGCCTCGATGAGGGGCAGCATCTCCTCGTTGAGCTTTGCCGTGGAGACGCGCCGGCAACGGTTGTCGTAGACGTGCTTGGCCGCCTCCAGGATGCGGAAGATGCGCTGCTTGGTCATTGCCGAGGCAAAGATGATGGGAAAGTCGTCGAAGGGTGCCATGCGGTTGCGTATGGCGTCGATGAATGTGTCCATCACGCGCTGGTCCTTGTCGGGCACCAGGTCCCACTTGTTCACCACCACGACGAGGCTCTTCTGGTTGCGCTGAATAATCTGGAAGATATTCATGTCCTGTCCCTCGATGCCGCGCGTGGCGTCAATCATGAGAATGCAGACATCGGAGTTTTCGATGGCGCGGATGGAACGCATGACGCTGTAGAACTCCAAGTCCTCGCTCACCTTGTTCTTGCGGCGTATGCCGGCCGTGTCGACGAGCAGGAAGTCGAGTCCGAACTTATTGAAACGGGTGTAGATGCTATCACGCGTTGTGCCGGCAATGTCGGTAACGATGTGGCGATCCTCGCCGATGAAGGCATTGACGAGCGAGCTCTTGCCCACGTTCGGGCGGCCCACAACGGCAAATCGTGGCAGCTGGTCGCTCAGGTCGTCGCCGTCTTCCTTCGGCAGTCGCTCAACAACGAGGTCGAGCAGGTCGCCCGTTCCGCTTCCGGTGGCTGCGGAGATGCAGTACGGGTCGCCGAGGCCCAGCCCATAGAACTCGGCAGCGAGATACTGCTGGTCGTTGTTGTCCGTCTTGTTGGCAACGAGGATGACGGGCTTGGCCGAGCGGCGCAAGATGCCGGCCACCTCGCTGTCGAGGTCTGTGATGCCGTTGTTCACGTCCACCAGGAACAGGATGACGTCGGCCTCTTCCGTGGCCACCGTAACCTGCTTGCGTATCTCTTCCTCGAAGATGTCGTCGGAATTAACCACCCATCCGCCTGTGTCGACGACGGAGAATTCCCTTCCCGTCCATTCGCACTTGCCGTACTGGCGGTCGCGTGTGGTGCCTGCCTCGTCGCTCACGATGGCGTGGCGCGTCTGCGTCAGGCGGTTGAAAAGTGTACTCTTGCCCACGTTCGGGCGACCCACTATGGCTACCAAATTACTCATAACTTTCTATTTTGCCGACAAAGATACGAATAAGTGAGCGAAAACGCAAACGCGTTTGCAGTTTTCCGAGCGTAAGTATCTTCGGCCGAAGGTCAGAGACTACGACTCAGTCGCGCTGGTCGTAGCCGTACTGCCGGAGCGAGCGGTCGCTGTTTCGCCAGTCTTTGTCGACCTTCACGAAGGTGTCGAGATAAATGCTTTTGCCGAAGAAGCGCTCAAGGCTCTTGCGTGCCTCGGTGCTGACGCGCTTCAGGGCCACGCCCTGGTGGCCGATGATGATGCCCTTCTGGCTCTCGCGCTCGACGTAGATGACGCAGGAGATGTGGATGTTGCGCTCGCTCTCCTTGAAGGATTCCACGACGACCTCGCAGGCGTAGGGTATTTCCTTGTCGTAGTAGAGGAGTATCTTCTCGCGGATGATTTCGGTCACGAAGAAGCGCGCCGGCTTGTCGGTCCACTGGTCTTTGTCGAAGTAGGCGGGGCCGTCGGGCAGGAGTTCCTGGATGCGGTGCAGCACGTTGTCGACGTTGAACCTGTGCAGGGCCGAAATAGGGAACACTTCGGCCTGAGGCAGTGCCTCGTTCCACAGGGCGACCTTCGTCTCGAGGGCCTGCTGGTCCGAAAGGTCGATTTTGTTGATGAGCACCAGGATGGGAATCTTCAGCTTGGCCACCTTCTCCAGGAAGTCGCTGTTCTTGTCGGGCGTCTCCACCATGTCGGTGACGTAGAGAAGCACGTCGGCGTCCACCAGGGCGCTCTCCGAGAACTGGAGCATCGACTCCTGGAGCTTGTAGTTGGGCTTCAGCACGCCGGGCGTGTCGGAGAAGCAGATTTGCATCTCGGGTGTGTTGAGTATGCCCATGATGCGGTGGCGCGTGGTCTGGGCCTTGAAGGTGGCAATCGAGATGCGCTCGCCCACCAGCAGGTTCATCAGCGTGCTCTTGCCGACGTTGGGGTTGCCTACGATGTTTACGAATCCCGACTTGTGCATATTTCCTTCCATTCCTCGCGGCTCATCTTGCCTTCCTTATAGAAAACGGCGGGCGACTTGGCAGCCTCCTTGGCGCCGTCATAGCCCCACACGAGGTAGCTTGCGCCCCAGGTGAAGCCTGCTCCGAAGGCGGTGAAGATGAGTTTGTCGCCTTTCTTCAGCTGAGGTTCGTACTCCCACAGGCACAGGGGGAGCGTGCCGCCCGAGGTGTTGGCCATGTGGTCGATGTTGATCATCACGTGGTCCTCGCTCACGCCGATGCGTCGAGCCACGGCGCTCTCGATGCGCACGTTGGCCTGATGGGGCACAATCCAGTCGACGTTGTCGCAGCCCAGTCCGTTGCGCTTGGCAATGAGTTCCACGGCGTCCGACATCTTCGTCACGGCGTGCTTGAAGACGGGGCGGCCGTCCTGGAACACGAAGTGCAGTCGCTTGTCCACGGTCTCGTGGGAGGGCATGTTGCGCGAGCCGCCGGCCTCCATGTGGAGGTATTCGTAGCCCTCGCCGTCGACGCGGTAGAAGCCATCGATGAGGCCCAGTTCCTCGGTCGTGGCCTCAAGCATGACGCAGGCTGCGCCGTCGCCAAAGATGGGGCACGTGTTGCGGTCCTGATAGTTCGTCATCGACGACATGTGGTCGCCGCCACACACGATGATGCGCTTGTAGCGCCCCGAGCGAATCAGGTTTGAGCCCGTCTCCAGGGCATAGAGGAAACCGGCGCAGGCTGCCTCCATGTCGAAGCCGAAGGCATTCTTCAGGCCCAGCGCACCGATGATGATGGAGGCCGTGGAGGGGAAGTGATAGTCGGGTGTCGTGGTGGCACAGATTACGGCCTCGATGCTCTCGGGCTCGGCCTGTGTCTTCTCAAGGAGCTGACGCACGGCTCGCTTCATCATGTAGCTCACGCCGCTGCCCTGCTCGGGTTTCAGTATGTGGCGCGTCTTCACTCCGATGCGCTCCATTATCCATTCGTCGCTGGTGTCCACGATGCGCGACATTTCCTCGTTGTCGAGGATATAGTCAGGCACGTAACCACCCACTCCAGTGATTACTGCATTTATCTTTTCCATAATTTAGATATTCCGGAAATGAGAAAATGAGAAAATGAGAGAATGAGAAGTGGGAATCCCCTGGTTTCTCATTTTCTCATTTCCTCACTGCCTTGATTACTCAATTACGCCTCTTTCTCAATTGCAACCTTACCACGATAGTAACCGCATGCGGGGCAAACGGTGTGGTAGATGTAATACTCCCCGCAGTTGGGGCATACGGCCAGCGTGGGAGCTACGGCTCCGTCGTGTGTTCTTCTTTTGAGAGTCCTGGTTTTGGACTGTCTTCTTTTAGGATGTGCCATTTCTGTTAACTATTCTATTATTATTACTTATTATGCACGTCGAATCGGGCGCAATTGCACCTTTCGGACTGCAAAGGTACGAATAAGTGTGGAAAGTACCAAATATAATTTGAATATTTTCGTCTCGGGGCGTCGCTGAGGGCCGTCCGAGGCATTGATTGGCCGCGCGCCGCACAGCGTTGGCCGGCCTTCCCGGCGCCGCCTTGCTTGTCCGACAAGGGTGGGACAAGCGAAAGAATGCATTGTCGAAGCCTCGTCGACGCATTGTCTTGCTTGTCCGACAAGGGTGGGACAAGCAGGGGCTTGCCCGTCCGGCCTACTTTCGCAGCTCGATGCGGAAGGTGGTGCCGCGTCCTATTTCGGAAGACTTTACGAAGATGCGCCCGTGGTGGTACTCCTCAACGATGCGCTTGGCCAGCGACAGGCCCAGCCCCCAGCCGCGGCTCTTGGTCGTGAAGCCCGGCATGAACACGTTGCGGAAGTTCTTGCTGGCGATGCCCTTGCCCGTGTCGGCCACCTCCACGGAGAAGCAATCCTGCTCGTCGCGGGCGGTCAGCGTGATGCGCCCCTGGCCGTCCATGGCATCGATGGCGTTCTTGCAGAGGTTCTCCACCACCCACTCGAAGAGCGGCGCCGACATCATCACGATGAGCGGATGCTCGGGCATGTCGACGACGATAGACACCTTATTGCTGGTGCGCCGGCGGATGTACTGGACGACGTTCGACACCACGTCGTTGAGGTTCTCGGGCTTGGGCTCGGGCAGCGAACCAATCTTTGAGAAGCGTTCGGCAATGCGCTGCAGCCGGCGCACGTCCTTGTCCATCTCGGGGATGAGTTCGTCCTGGGGATAGGTTTCGCGCAGTACCTCCACCCACGCCATAAGGCTCGAGATGGGGGTTCCCAGCTGGTGGGCCGTCTCCTTCGACAAGCCCACCCACACCTTGTTCTGCTCGGCGCGCTTGCTGCTCAGCAGGGCAAAGATGGCCACCACGACGAAGATGAGCACCACGCCCAGCTGCACGTAGGGGTAATAGGCCAGGCGGCGCAGCATAAGGCTCTCGCCGAAGCGCACCTCCATGTAGTCGTCGCGCCCCTCAGTATAAGGGCTGTCGAGGCTGATGCGGATGACGTTGCCCTGGGCCTTCATGGATTGCGCCTTGCGGGTGATGTACTCAACCGAGTCGGCAGCCGAGTGCCACTTGCGGCCCAGGTTGCGGTGCTCGCGCACGCGGCCGCGGCCGTCGACGACGATGGCGGGAATGTGCTCGTTGCCCTCGATGACCTTGAGCACGAGGGCCAGGTCGGTGTTCTCGTCGGCGTTGTTGAACGAGCGCAGGGCCTCGGCCCACACGCTCATGTTCTTGCGCTCCTCCTTCACCAGGTCGTGAACCAGCAGATGGGACACCACCAACGAGGCCACGGCAATCACCACAGCGCTTATAACCAGCAGGATTTTCACCTGTCTAACTCTGTCCGTCCAAACCATATTACATATATTTAACGCGCACGTTAGCATTTTATTGCATGATTTTTTGTAACTTTGCAGACATGAGACATTGTTTGATAGCACTTTTTGCCCTCCTGCTGGTTGCGTGTCACGACGACGTCGAGCCCGCCGCCACACCGCTCAAGCGCGTTGTGGTCGTCTACATAATGGCCGAAAACAGCCTGTCATCCTTTGCCTCCAACGACCTGGCCGAGATTCGCCGCAGATACAAGGCAATCCCCGACAGCTGCCGCCTCGTGGTCTATCTCGACAACAGCCAGTCTGACCAGAAGCCCACCCTCATCAGCTTCGACCCCAAAAATGGCGAAACGGTGTTCTACAAGTACAAGGTCGACCCCATCAGCACCGACAGCGCCGCCATGCAGCAAGTCCTGAGCACCATCATGCAAAGGCAGCCCGCCCGCAACTACGGGCTCGTGATGTGGTCGCACGGCTCGGGCTGGATTCCCCAACAAAACGCCGTCATGAAGCGTCCCCAGCGCACGATTGGTGTCGACAATGGCGAGAACACAACGTCGAACAAAGGCACCGAGATGGAGATAACCACACTGGCCAACGTGCTCAAGCAGACGGGCGTCCGGTGGGACTACGTCTTCTTCGACGCCTGCTTCATGCAATGCGCCGAGGTGGCCTATGAACTGCGCGACGCAGCGGCGTGGTGCATCGGCTCGCCCGCCGAGATTCCCTGCGACGGAGCACCCTACGACGTCATCATGCCCAACCTGTTTGCCGACGTCGACAGCGCCTGGACCATTGCCCGCGACTACTTCGGCTACTACAGATACCGCGAGGGACTCGTCATCTCGGCTGCCCGGCTGAGCGAGATGGAAGCGCTGGCCGAAGCCACCCGCCCCCTCATGGCACAGCTCGACCCCTACCCCGCCGTCGACGGCATCCAGCGCTACAACCCCGCCAACACGAAGCGGAAACCCGAATACTACGACCTGGGCAGCGCCATAGCCAAGTGGCACTCGGCCGACGACTATGCCCTCTGGCGACAAGCGATGGAGCAGGCCGTCCCCTTCCGATACGCCACCAGCAATTGGTACTCCTACATGAACGGCTACGGCGAATACCCGCCAGTCATCGACCCCGACCACATCGCCTGCCTGTCGACATACATCCCCGTGGAGGGGCGCAGCCTCAACGACTACTACAGCCAGACGGCGTGGTGGAAGAAATTGAGAGAATGAGAAATTGAGAGAATGAGAGAATGAGAAAGATAATATGCATAATACATGATTGGGGGAAGTGGAAACGACTGCTCCTGCTTTCTCATTTTCTCATTCTCTCATTCTCTCAATTTCTCATTTTCTCATTCTCCCAGCCTCTCTTCGCCCAGGACCAATACGCGCGCCATGCGCCCACAAGCCGACGACTGCAACACATCGACACCTTGGCCACACACTTCCTCCTGCCCCTCAACGGCGAAACGGAGAAAGCAACCGTGGGACTGGCCTTCATCAACACCCTCATCGAGGAGGCCTATAAGCACCTGGGCAAGCGATACCGCAGCGGTGGCAAGGGCCCCACGGTGTTCGACTGCTCGGGATTCACCGGCTACGTCTTCAAGAAGTTCGACTACCTGATTGGTGCCTCCTCCCGCGAACAATATGCCCGCAACAAACCCATCAAGCGCAGCGAGATGCGCCGCGGCGACCTGGTATTCTTCACCAGCCCCCGCTCGGGCCGAGGCGTGGGCCACGTGGGCATCGTCATCGACGTCGACCCGCAAACCGACACCTTCACCTTCATCCACGCCAGCACGAACTACGGCGTGCGCGTGACCCACTCAACCGACGGCTACTACGCAAAACGCTACATCGGCGTCCGCCGCGTCTTCTGACGTCGCGCCCCCTCCCCCGGAGCCCGCAAGCCAAAGAAAACAAAGAAAAGATATGAAACGGACCGTACTGCTCCTGCTAATCGCCATCACCCAACTGCCTGCACTCGCAACCACCCACGTCGCCGACACACTCACCATAGCTCTCGTGGGCGACATCATGATGGGCACAACCTTCCCCTCCGTCATGCTCCCGCCCAACAAGGGGCGCGACCTCTTCCGCGACGCCAAGGACATCCTGCGCCGCGCCGACCTGGCCCTGGGCAACCTCGAGGGCACACTGTGCGACGGCGGCCGCAGCACCAAGGGCAACGGCCCCAACAGCTACTCCTTCCGCACACCGACCAGCTACGCCCATCTCCTGCGCGACGCCGGGTTCGACTACCTGAGCATGGCCAACAACCACGCCAACGACTTCGGCCCGGAAGGCATAGCCTCCACCGAGCACTGCCTCGACAGCATGGGCATCAAGTACTCCGGCATTGCCGGCCGCGTGGAGTCCGTCGTCATCCGGCGCCACGGACTGCGCATCGGCATCTGCGCCTTCGGCCACAACAGCTACACGCTGAAACACACCGACCTCACCCTCGTGGGCCGCATCGTGGACAAGCTCGTGAAGGAGACCGACCTCGTAATCGTGTCGTTCCACGGCGGAGCCGAGGGACGCACCCGCAACCACCTGCCCCAGGGCAGCGAGACCTTCCTGGGCGAAAACCGCGGCTCACTGCGCCAGCTGGCCCACTTCTGCATCGACCACGGTGCCGACGTAGTCTACGGCCACGGGCCACACGTTGCCCGCGCCATCGAGGTCTACAAAGGCCGATTCATTGCCTACAGCCTGGGCAACTTCTGCACCCCATACAACGTCAGCCTCACCGGCATATCGGGCTACGCCCCCCTGGTGGAAATACAGACCGACCGCAAGGGCCGCTTCCTCGGCGGACAAATACACTCCATGGCGCAAGAGCGAGGCCAGGGCCCCCGGCTCGACAAGGCCCACCGCGCAGCCCAGGAGATAAAGGCGCTGAGCGAGGCCGACGTGCCCCGCAGCGAGGCCCGCATCACCCCCACCGGCGCC